>NZ_CP045384.1:2038055-2359166 GCF_009363615.1 Ruegeria sp. THAF33
CGGCATCGTGAAGGCAGGCGACAAGTCGGCTCCGATCGCTGAATTCGTGTCCGCTGCGTCGCAACTGGACGCTCCGGCAGAGCCACGCCTGAAGGACCCATCCGAATTCCGTCTGATCGGAAATGAAACGGTGCGCCGCAAGGATACGGCAATCAAAAGCAACGGCCAGGCGATGTTTGCCATGGACGTTCACCTACCCAACCAGATGATCGCCATGATCAAACGCCCCGAAGCGAAGGGCGGCATCGCGCTGGGCTTTGATGACAGCGCATCGAAAGAGGTCAAAGGCTATATCAGCGCCGCGGTTCTGCCCAATCAGGCAGGCGTCGCGGTGTATGCCGAGAACACCTGGGCCGCGATTCAGGCACGCGATGCGCTTGAGGTCGAATGGGACATGTCCGGCGCGGAAACCCGCAACTCGGACCAGATCAAGGCCGAGATCATGGCCGCGCTGGAGGCGGAGCCCACGTATAACGTCAACAAGGCGGATTTTGCCGCTGTGGCAGCCGCCATCGACGGCGCGGACAAGGTCGTTGAAAAAACGTTCTACTTCCCACTGCTGGCCCATGCCCCGATGGAACCGTTGAACTGCACCATCGAGCAGACCGCAGACGGAGACATCGTTCTGCATGACGGGGCACAAATGCCGACGGGTCCTCATATGGCCTACCAGCAGATCTTTGGCCTGCCGGCCGAGAAGATCCACATCAAAACCATGCTAGCAGGCGGGTCGTTCGGGCGCCGCGCCACCCCGGATGCGGATTATCAGGTCGAGGCCGCCCTGGCCTTTGTCGTCACTGACCGCTCGCGCCCGGTGAAACTGGTCTGGACGCGCGAAGACGACATTCGCAGCGGATATTACCGACCGGCCTTTGGCCACAAGGTTCGTGTGGGTCTGGACGCCGAAGGCAACATCGTCGGGTGGCAGCACCAGATTGCCGGCCAATCCGTGATCAAGGGCACCCCGTTCGAGGCTGTTCTGGTTCATGACGGCATCGACCACAGCTCGGTCGAAGGCGTTTCGGACAGCCCCTACAGCATCCCCGGCATGGCGGTAGGTCTTACCGACACGCCAAAGGCGACGACGGTTCTGTGGTGGCGCTCGGTCGGGCACACTCACACCGCCTATGCGATGGAAACCATGATGGATCTGGTGGCCGAGGCCGCCGGTCGTGATCCGGTGGAGTTCCGTCTGGCCCATCTGTCCGACAGCAGCAACCCGGACCAGCAACGCAAGGCAGCTGTTTTGAAGCTGGCGGCCGAAAAGGCAAACTGGGGCAATGCGCCAGAGGGCCGATCGCAGGGGATTGCCGTTCACAAGTCCTTTGGGTCTTACGCGGCTGAAGTGGTCGAAATCTCGGGCGATCCGGAAAGTGGCATCAGGATTGAAAAGGTCACCTGTGCCGTGGATTGCGGTATCGCCGTGAACCCCGATATCGTGCGGGCCCAGATGGAAGGCGGCATCGGCTATGGCATTGGCCATGTGATGCGTGACCAGATCACTCTGACAAGCGGGGCCGTTGATCAATACAACTTCCCGGATTACGAACCGCTGCGCATCGGGGATATTGCTGCAATCGACGTGCACATCGTGCCATCGGCCGAAGCGCCGACCGGCGTCGGAGAACCCGGCACGCCACCGTCGGCACCGGCTTTGGCCAATGCGATCAAGGCCCTGTCAGGTTTGCATGTGGCGCAATTGCCCATGGAAGAACATGGCGTAAGCTTTGCCTGAAAACAGCTCTCCGCGCCGGTCAATACCGGCGCGGGCGTTCCTTGAATACCCAAGTCAGAATTTGATCAAATTTGGTGACAAAGCACATCCATTGAAGTAAATCACTGGGGAGTTTCACCGACGGAGCCCCCAATGGATCTGAGAGCCCTGCACAATTTTCGCGTTGCCGCATGTGACCTGAACGGTCAGATGCGGGGCAAACGCGTGCCCCCCGGCTATGCCGACAAACTGGGAAAAGGCGCCGTGCGAATGCCGTTTTCGGCACTGAACGTAGACCTGTGGGGCGCTGATATCGAAGGAAGCCCGCTGGTCTTTGAAACCGGCGACGCTGATGGGGTGCTGCGCCCGACCGAACGCGGCCCGGTCCCCGTGCCCTGGCTGGATACGGAAACAGCGCTGGTGCCGATGTGTCTGTATGATGATGACGGCGTACCCTTTCCGGGCGACCCGCGGCATGCCCTGTCCGCCACACTCGACCGCTATGCGCAACGCGGCTGGTCCGTTGTTGCCGCGACGGAGTTGGAGTTCACGCTCGTTGACGCTTCTGGCGCGCAGCCGCAACCGCCGGTGAATCCGATCACAGGGCGGCGCCTTGCGGATGAGGCCGTTCTGTCGGTTGCCGAAATGGACGCGTTCGAGGCGTTCTTTACCTACCTGTACGATGGCTGCGCCGCAATGGGCATCCCCGCGCAGACGGCCATTTCCGAAAGCGGCATCGGCCAGTTCGAAATCAACCTGAACCATCAGGACGCCATGCGCTGTGCCGATGATACGTGGCTTTTCAAGGCATTGACGCGTGGTTTGGCGCGTAGGCACGGATTTGCGGCCACCTTCATGTCCAAGCCTTATGCCGATGACGCGGGCAACGGAATGCATGTGCATTTCTCGGTGTTGGACCAGAACGGACACAATGTGTTCGACAACAACGGGCCGGAAGGCACCGAGATATTGCGGTCTGCCGTAGCGGGCTGTGTCGCGGCCATGCCGGGCAGTACGCTGATATTTGCACCTCACGGCAACTCCTACACACGGCTCATACCGGGTGCACATGCGCCCACGGGCGCCTGCTGGGCCTATGAAAACCGAACGGCCGCCATTCGCATCCCGGGGGGGGCGCCCGCCGCACGGCGCATCGAACACCGCGTCGCCGGCGGGGACATAAACCCGTATCTGATGCTGACCGCGGTTCTGGGCGCGGCACTTGTCGGCATCGAGGACAGCTTGACCCCACCTGCCCCGATCACGGGGAACGCCTATGACATCGCGGACCTGCCTCAACTGATGCCGGATTGGTCGAGCGCGATTGACAGGTTCGCCACGGACCCCCTGGTGGCCCGGCTGTTCCCCGCTGACCTGATCCGCTATCTGACCATGACCAAACGACAAGAGATCACCCGATTTGCGAACATCCCGCCCGAGGATCACTGGCTGAGCTATCTCGAGACGGTTTGACCCCCTTGCCGCGTCAACCAGTCTCGGTTAGGATTAATTTGATCAAATTTGGTGACACATGAAAATCGGTATTCTACAAACCGGCCACACCCCCGAAGTGCTACAGGACGAATTCGGGGATTATGACGAACTTTTCCCCGCGTTGCTGCGTGACAACGGGTTCGAGTTCGTGACCTTCGCCGTCGTGGACAGCACTTTCCCTGATGGTGCGGATGATGCGGATGGATGGATCATTACCGGATCGCGCCACGGGGTTTACGAGGACCTTCCCTGGATCGCCCCGCTGGAAGCGTTGGTGCGCGAGATCCGGGAAAGTGGAAAACCCCTGATCGGCGTTTGCTTTGGCCACCAGATCATTGCTCAGGCACTGGGTGGCAAGGTCGAGAAATTCTCGAAAGGATGGGCCATAGGTCGTACGGAATACGAATATGACGGCAACAGATTATGGCTGAATGCCTGGCATCAGGATCAGGTTGTCGAATTGCCGAAGGAAGCGCGGGTTCTGGGCCGGAATGCCTTCTGCGAAAACGCGATGCTGGCTTATGGAGACACAATCTGGACGGTTCAGGCCCACCCGGAATTCAGCAACGGATTCGTGGCAGGCCTGATGCGGACACGGGGCAAGGGCGTGGTGCCCGAAGACCTGATGCGCGAAGCCGCAAATCGCGAGACGGCCCCGGACGACAACGCCAAAATCGCGTGCCACATGGCCGAGTTTCTAAAGAAAGAGAGAGCCTGATGGCTGATTGGACCGATAAACTGCCGGAAGCCGCAAAGGCATATTTCCACGGGCAACGACTGGACGAAGTTGAATGCATCATTTCGGACCTGCCGGGCATTGCGCGCGGCAAGGCGGTGCCTGCATCAAAATTCGCAAAGCAATCCTATTTCCACCTGCCCGACAGCATTTTTTACCAGACCATCACGGGGGGCTGGGGCGAAGCGGCCGGCGATGACGGGTTCATCGAAAAGGATATGATCCTGAAGCCCGATTTCTCGACCACTTCCGCTGCGCCGTGGACGGGGGATTGGACATTGCAAGTGATCCACGACGCCTACGACCGGGATGACAATCCGATCCCCTACAGCCCGCGTAACGTGCTCAAGCGTGTTGTGCAGCTTTATCATGACAAGGGATGGAAGCCGGTTGTTGCACCAGAGATGGAGTTCTTTCTGGTTGCCCCCAACGTGGACCCGGCGCAGGGCATCAAACCCATGATGGGGCGTTCCGGCCGCCCGGCCGCGGCGCGGCAGGCCTATTCCATGACGGCCGTGGACGAGTTTGGCCCGGTGATCGACGACATCTATGATTTCGCCGAGCATCAGGGGTTCGAGATCGACGGCATCACGCAGGAAGGCGGCGCCGGGCAGTTGGAAATCAACCTGCGTCACGGCAATCCGGTGAAGCTGGCCGATGAAGTCTTCTATTTCAAACGCCTGATCCGCGAGGCCGCGCTGCGCCACAATTGTTTTGCCACCTTCATGGCCAAACCGATCGAGGAAGAGCCGGGCTCGGCCATGCATATCCATCACTCGATCATCGATATGGAAACCGGTCAGAACATCTTTTCTGGTCCTCAAGGGGGTGAGACGGACGCGTTTTACCACTTCATCGCCGGTCTGCAGAACCACCTGCCCGCTGGTCTGGCGGTCATGGCACCTTATGTGAATTCCTACCGGCGCTATGTGAAGGATCACGCGGCACCGATCAATCTGGAATGGGCCCGTGACAACCGCACCACCGGTATTCGCGTGCCCCTGTCCGGCCCGGAATCGCGGCGCGTCGAGAACCGCATCGCCGGGATGGACTGCAACCCGTATCTGGGCATCGCGCTGTCGCTTGCCTGCGGCTATCTTGGCCTGGTCGAGCAGGAACGCCCACGTCGTCAGTTCTATGGCGACGCTTATGAAGGCGAGGGCGATATCCCGCAGGTCATGGGCGAAGCGCTGGACCTGTTCGACGAGGCCACTGCCCTGCACGAAGTTCTGGGCCCCGAATTCGCCCGCGTTTACGGCATCGTCAAACGGGCCGAGTACGAGGAGTTCCTACAGGTCATCTCTCCGTGGGAACGTGAACATCTGCTGATCAACGTCTGAGACCTTCCGTGAACCTGCTCTATTCCAATGACCGCAAGGGCCAGTACCCTGACAGCTGGTATGCCGCGACGGCACATCCGATGGATCGCTTTCCCGCGTTGTCAGAAGACACCAAGGCGGATGTATGCGTTGTCGGTGGCGGTTATACGGGGCTGTCCGCGGCCCTTCATCTGGCCGAAGCCGGATTCGACGTCGTGCTGCTTGAAGCGCACCGCGTCGGCTTTGGCGCGTCGGGCCGAAACGGCGGCCAGTTGGGCAGCGCGCAGCGGATGGACCAGGAAGACCTCGAGCGTCTTGTAGGCGATGCCGACGCCGCCAAGCTGTGGGAACTGGCTGAAGACGCCAAGGATCTGGTCAAATCCCTGATTGCAAAACACAAGATCGCCTGTGACCTGAAACCCGGTGTCGCCGTTCTGGGCCTGAGCAAATCCGAGCAAAAAGAACTGCATGACCACGCCCGCCATCTTTCCGAGCGGTACGGATACGACCAGATCGAGCTGTTGGACGAAAACGCGGGTCATTCGCTGTGCCCGTCGCCAGCTTATCACGGGGGGTATCTGGATATGGGTGCGGCGCATCTGCACCCTCTGAACTTTGCATTGGGATTGGCGCAAGCCGCGGCCAAAGCGGGCGTTCGCATCCATGAAAGCACCGAAGTGACCGGTATTGACGAGGGCCAGACGGCTGTGATCCGAACTGCTCACGGCAACGTTCGGGCCGAGCACGTCATTCTGGCCTGCAACGGGTATCTGGGCGACCTCAATCGTTCCGTCGCCGCCAGGGTCATGCCCATCAACAATTTCATTGCGGCCACCGAACCCCTTGGAGAGGACACCGCCCAGGTTTTGACCCGGGATGTGGCGGTTGCGGATACGAAATTCGTGGTGAACTATTTTCGCCTCAGCGCCGATGGCCGCCTCTTGTTCGGAGGCGGCGAAAGCTATGGCTATCGCTTTCCATCAGATGTCGCCGCCAAGGTCCGCAAACCGATGACCGAGATTTTCCCGCATTTGCGGGATGTGAAGATCGACTATGCCTGGGGCGGAACGCTGGCCATCACAATGCGGCGGATGCCGTATCTGGCCCGTGTCGCACCCAATATTCTTTCGGCTTCGGGATATTCCGGTCACGGTGTCGGCACTGCGACCCATGCCGGACAACTCATGGCGATGGCGATTCAGGGTCAGGCCGAAGGGTTTGACACGATGGCACGCGTGCCCGCGCTGTCTTTTCCAGGCGGCCCTGCCCTGCGCAGCCCGCTTCTGGTGCTGGCCATGACTTGGTTCGCACTGCGCGACCGGCTTGGGGTCTGATCCACGTAAATTGCGACAGATTGGTGAATTTTCGCCTGCCCGGCGATTGAGGGCTTGGATTACCTTCCGATTATCTTTATCTTTCCCAAAGATAGAATTCGGGAATTCCAAATATGACGCTGCCCCCCAACGTTCACGACGCCGAACCCATCCCTGCCGCCGCCAAGGACGCGATCGAGGCCCTGATGCAGTCAGGTGACCTGTTCCGCTATACCGCACCGCAGGATGCCCCGGTGGCCCTGCTGGAAGCCGAGTTCGCGGAACTGTTGGGCACGAAATACGCCTTGGCGGTGTCGTCCTGTTCGGCCGCGTTGTTTCTGTCGCTCAAAGCACTGGGCCTGCCCCGCGATGCGCGTGTTCTGATCCCCGGCTTCACCTTCGCGGCCGTGCCGTCGTCGGTCGTCCACGCCGACTGCATTCCGGTTCTGTGCGAAGTGGGTGAAAACTATCGCATCGACATGGCCGATTTCGAGGCCAAGCTGGACAACGTTCAGGCAGTCATCATCAGCCACATGCGCGGGCATACATCCGACATGGATGCGATCATGGCCTTGTGCGACACACGAAACATTCCGGTGATCGAGGATGCCGCGCATTCGCTGGGCACCACATGGCATGGCCGCAATATCGGTACGATCGGAAAGGTCGGATGTTTCTCGTTCCAATCCTACAAGATGATCAATGCCGGCGAAGGTGGCATCCTGATCACGAATGATGCAGATCTTGTAGCGCGGGCCGTCATCATGTCGGGCGCGTATGAGCACAATTGGAAGAAGCACAAAGGTCCTCAGGGTGACAATTCACCCGAACTGGAAGAGGCCTTTGCCCGCTGGCAGAACAAGCTGCCGCTGTACAATCTTCGCCTGAGCAACCTCAGCGCGGCGGTGATCCGTCCGCAACTTCCGGAACTGGCGCGCCGCGTCCGCGATGGCCTGGCGAACCACGATTACGTGGCCGGTCGCCTGAACACCTCGTCTCATATCGAGGTTCCCGCCCCGCTGCCCCCCGAGCAGCGTGCGCCGGATTCAATCCAGTTCAATCTTGTCGGAATGCAGGAACATGAGATCCGCGCCTTTGCCGCAGCGTCCGAGGCACGCGGCGTCAAGGTTCAGGTTTTTGGTCTGAGCGAAGACAACGCCCGCGCCTTCTGGAACTGGCAATTCCTTCCGGAAACTTTCGACCTGCCCAAGACGCGCGACATGCTGATGAAGGCCTGTGACGTGCGCCTGCCCGTCCGCCTGACCCGCGAAGAGCTGGACGTGATTGCAGACATCCTGCTGGCATCGGTTGGCGAAGTGACCGGCCCGATGCCGGTTTATGGCACGTAGGACGAAGGCATTTTGAACAAGAAAGGCCCGCACAATGCGGACCTGTTTCTTGGTTCGGAACGGATCAGTTCAGCTTGGACAGTTTTTGCTGCAACTCGGCCAGCTGTTTCTTGATGTCGTCCAGATCCTCTTTTGGTTCGGACTTGTCCTCTTCCTTTTCCGGGCTGGACCATCCGCTGGACAGCCCACTGGTCATCGCCTTCAGGAAAGCCTGTTGCTGCGCCTGCAACGCGTCAAAACCCGGCATCTGAGACATCGGATTCATCGCGCTCATGTTTTCCATCATCTTGTTTTGGCTTTCGCGCAGCATCTCGAACGAGCTTTGCAGAAACTGGGGCATCATCCCCCCGCCCGGCAGCATGTAACTGCGCACCAGATCATTCAGTACATTCACCGGCAGCACGTTTTCACCCCGGCTTTCATGTTCGGCAATGATTTGCAGAAGATACTGGCGCGTCAGGTCATCGCCGGTTTTCAGATCAATGATCTGTACTTCGCGCCCGTCACGGATGAACCCCGCGATGTCTTCGAGCGTCACGTAATCGCTGGTCTCGGTGTTATACAGCCGACGGCTGGCGTAGCGCTTGATCAGCAGCGGTTTTTCTTGGTCCGACACCGGGTTCCCTCCCCAAGGATGATGCGTTGCAGCACAGGTTATGCGAGTGCAGCACAAAAAGAAAGGGCAGGTCAATGGACCTGCCCAACGCGATTGCACCTAATGGGAGGGTTGGGTGCGCTTCGCGGACGTTTCTTACTTTGCAGCTGCAGCTTTCTTGGCTGCGGTGGTGACCTCGTTGGTCGCCTTTTTGACGGCAGCGGTTGCTTCTTCCGCGGCGTCTTTGCCGGCAGCCATCAGCAGCTCGACGGTTTCGGTCTGAACTTTTTTCGCGATTTCAGCGAAAGCGGCCAGGTTTTCAGCTGCAACTTCAGCCGACGCGCTTGCGAAGTCGGTTGCGGCTTTTGCGTAGTCAGCAGGCTCTGCCTTGGCTTTCGACATCTCGCTCAGCTTGGCCAGGGTGTCCTTGGTCCATTTGTTCGAGATCTCGGCCGATTTCTCAGCAGCGTCCAGGGCAACGCCCGACAGCTTCTCGTTCAGCGAAGCGGTCGATTTGAATGCGCCTTCCATTGCGGTGGTGTCCACCGGAAATGCACCCATCATGTCTTTCATGATCGCGGTAAAGTCTTGGGTCTTTGCCATTGTCCTAATCCTTTTAGCCTGTCCGGGCCCACCCCGGGTTTCATCAGCTTAAGGACAATATGATTGCTGCACCGCAGCATTGCAAGTTTTTTCTTGCTGCGACGCAGAATTTTTAAGTTTCAAAATGAAATCAGGCGTTTGGTTTCGCCACAACATAAGTCCCGGGTGCGGATGCAAGGCTCGGGTGCTTCGAATCACCCGGCTCACGGGCCGGAACCTGCTTGCCGGAGCGCTTCTTCAACCACGCGTCCCACATGGGCCACCAGGACCCCTCGTGAAAATCAGCTTCTTTCAGCCAGGTGCTGGCGTCCGACTTCATATCCGGGTTGGTGTAGTGGCCATATTTCTTCTTGCTGGGCGGGTTCACGATGCCCGCAATATGACCCGATTCTGAAACCACGAAGGTTTTGGACCGCGAGCCCATTTTCTGCACGCCGCGGTAACAGTCTTTCCATGCCGCGATGTGGTCGGTTTCGCAGGTTATGGCCATCAGCGGCACATCCACGTCTTCGAGTTTCAGCTTGTGCCCCATCAACTCGAAACCGTCGGTTGCGAACTCGTTGCGCTGGCAGAGGCCTCGCAGATATTCCACGGCCATTTTTGCTGGCAGGTTTGCACCATCGCCGTTCCAGTAGAGCAGATCAAAGGCCGGAGGCACTTCCCCCATCATGTAGCTGCGAATGGCCGGACCATAAATCAGGTCGCGTGATCGCAGGAACGACATGGTGCGCGCCATGATCCACGACCGCAGAACGCCCTCCTTTTTTACTTCCTCTTCGATTCCGTCGATAAAGTCGTTTTGCAGGAATGGCGTAAACTCACCCTGATCGGAAAAATCCGTCAGTGCCGTGAACAGCGTTGCGGATTTGACCGATTTGTCGCCACGCTGTTTCAGCAAGGACAAGGTCAGGCTCAGCGTCGTGCCCGCGATGCAATAACCCACAGCGTTGACTTGTTTGACCTTGCAGATCTTCTTGGCCGTTTCGATTGCGGTCAGGAAACCGTCCTGAATATAGTCTTCCATGCCGGTTTCGGCGTAGCTTTCATCCGGGTTCACCCAGCTTACGACAAACAGGGTATAGCCCTGTTCGGTGATCCATTTGATCATGCTGTTCTGGGCTTTCAGATCTAGAATATAGAACTTGTTGATCCAGGGCGGGAACAGAACGATGGGCGTCTCGTAAACCGTTTCAGTCACCGGCTTGTATTGGATCAGCTCCATCATCCGGTTGCGATATATGACCTCGCCCGGCGTTGTCGCCAGGTTTCCACCAACCTCGAACGCGCTTTCATCCGCCAGTTTGACGACCAACTCGCCATCATTGGCTTCGAGGTCTGAAACAAGGTTCTCCAACCCTTTTATCAGCGACTGACCTTCGGTCTCGACCGCCTTTTGCAGAGCATCCGGGTTAGTCGCCAGAAAATTCGTGGGCGCCATCATGTCGATGATCTGCTGCGAGAAATACTGTAGGCGTCGTTTGTCCTTGGCATCCAGATCATCGACCGACGAGACAGCCTGCGCAATCGCTTCCGCGTTCGTCAGGTATTGCTGCCGGATCAGTCGGAAATAAGGGTTTGTCTCCCAAAGGGGATTGGAAAACCGTTTGTCACCGGGCTTGGTTTCCTCGGTTTCCACCTCACCCGTTGTCAGCGCTTTCTGCGCTTCGGCAAAGTTGAGAACCGACTTGCCCCAGAATTCTATTTGTTGCTCCAACAGTTTGGCGGGATTTTGCCATGCATCGGCCCAATACGCTGTTGCTGCTCGTGCGAAAAGCTCTTGATTCGGGCCGTCCAGCGCTGGGGTGTGCGACTTTTTTGACGCCATAATTTCAATCAGGCGCTTCGAGAGCTGCTCGACCTTTTCCATATTTTCTTTAATGCGTTCAATATGTTCTTCGGACACGTCCGGCATTTGGTCTTCACTTGTTGTCATTTTAACAATTCCACCCTAACCTCGCTGCCATGCAGAATAACGTCGTGGGTGCTGGGGGGCAAAGCGACGAATGGTCCGAACTCTCAGGATGACACTCAGGAGGCCCCATTTATGCGCTATATGATGACCTACGACCTTATGGAGTCCATGCGTAACACCAACCAGTGGCTTGGTGCAACCGCAAGCGCGATGGCGTCCTACCCGCTGTTTTCCATGACACCCAACCCGGCGTTCAGTTGGATGGCTGCCTGGGGCGAAGTCACCGAACGAACCTTCCAGCGAATGATCGTCAAACCTGACTGGGGCATTCGTACCTTCACCTGCGAGGATGGAAAGGACCATCTGGTCGAGATCACGACCGTTCTGGAACGCCCCTTCGGCGATCTGGTTCACTTCCGTGTCAACGGCCGGGAAGAACAACCGCGCAAGGTCCTGCTGGTTGCGCCCATGTCCGGCCACTACGCCACGCTGCTGCGCTCGACCGTCAAAAGCCTGCTGGTTAATTGCGAAGTTTACATCACCGATTGGCATAATGCGCGCGATATTCCTGTGTCTGCCGGCAAGTTCGATGTCGAAGACTACACGCTCTACCTTGTAGATTTCATGAAGGAACTGGGGCCGGACACGCATGTCGTCGCGGTTTGTCAGCCCGCCCCGCTGACACTGGCGGCCACCGCCTATCTGGCCGAGGTCGAACCCAAGGCTCAACCCAGTACCCTGACACTGATTGGCGGGCCGGTGGACCCGGACGCGACCCCGACCGACGTCACCGACTTTGGACGCCGTGTGACGATGGGTCAGCTGGAAGAAACCATGATTCAACGAGTCGGGTTCAAGTACAAAGGTGTCGGGCGTATGGTTTACCCCGGCCTGCTGCAACTGGCGTCGTTCATGTCGATGAACGCCGATCGCCACTCCAAAGCGTTTTCCGATCAGATTCAGCGTGTTATCCGCAACGAAGCCTCGGACCTGGATGCCCATAACCGTTTCTATGACGAATATCTTGCGGTGATGGACATGACGGCCGAGTTCTATCTGTCGACGGTCGAACGCGTGTTCAAAAACCGCGAGATCGCACGCAACGAATTTGTTGTCGCCGGCCACAAGGTGGATATCGGCAAGATCACCGATGTTGCCGTGAAATCGGTCGAAGGTGCGAATGACGATATCTCGGCGCCCGGTCAATGTATTGCTGCCCTGGACCTGTGCACCGGCTTGCCAGACAGCAAAAAGGCCAGCCACGTAGAACCCGGAGCGGGCCACTATGGCATTTTCGCGGGCCGCAGCTGGCGCGACAACATTCGCCCGCTTGTGATTGATTTCATGAACGAAAACAGCCGCAAGAAACCTCGCCGCGCAGCGAACACCAACAAGGTCGCCTGATGAACATGGGCGGGCCGGCACATGGTGGCCTCGCCTTTTCGTGCAGTTGCGGCCAGTTGAAGGGTCAAATCTCGGACCGGGGCGTTCGGCTTGGAACCCATGTCGAGTGTTTTTGTCATGACTGCCGCGCGGCGCAGCTGTATTTCGGGCAGCCCGACCCGGCCCCAGGCCCGGTGGACATCTTCCAGATGGCACCGGATGAAATCGAAATCACCGCCGGAGGCCAATTCCTTTCGGCCATGAAACTCAGCCCAAATGGCATGCTGCGATGGTATGCCAGCTGCTGCAACGCCCCGCTGGCGACGACGCCACGGACTGCCCGTTTGCCCTTTGCAGGGTTTATCGTCGGCAGGATTACCGGTGACGTTTCTGCATTGGGGCCGGTCACGACCCGTGGGTTTGTCGCTCGACCCGATGGAAAACAAAAACACGAAAAGGTCAGGTTTGCGGCTTTTGGCCTTTTGCGCCGCGCCCTGCTATCGCGCCTGTCAGGACGGTGGAAGAAAACGCCGTTTTTCGACCCCGAGACCGGCGATCCTGCGGTCGTACCGAATGTCATTTCGAAAGACGAACGCGCGGCGCTTTGCCCCTAGACAAACCTTTGCGGGATATTCAGCCAGGTTTCCAAGGCTTTGTTCACGGCATCGGGCGCTTCAAGCGGCAGAAGATGTCCGGCATTTTCAACGATCTCCAACGCGGCCTCTGGTATCAGGTCAGACATGAAAGAATGCCGTCTGACCGGGGTAAGCGTGTCATGGGCACCGCACATGATCAAAGTGGGGACATTGATGCGGCGCAACGATCCCTGTTGGTCGGGTCGGCGCTGCAAGGCACGCATTTGGCGCACGAATGTCTCGGCGCCCAGATCATTCGCCATTGCCAAAAGATCATTCAGAATGGGGATTCGCCTGGGCCCCGGCGCCAAAGTATCGGTGCCGACCAGTTGGCGCATGACCTCTTCCAGCCGCCCACCCAGGGCCCCGATGATCAGATCCTCGCGACTGGCCGCGATCTGAGGTGTGTCCGCCTGTGCGTCCGTCGACATCAGGCACAGGCGCGTCACCCGTTCCGGTGCCCGCCGGATCAGTTCCAGCCCCACAACACCACCCATGCTCAGGCCCGCCAATGCAAACCGATGTGGCAGCTGATCCAACAGCCCCGAGGCGATCTCTTCAATTCGCTCGCCTCCGGAAACAGGTGCAACAGTGACAGGCCGTGACCGTGACAACACCTCGATCTGAGGTCGAAACAGCCGGGCATCACACATCAACCCAGGCAACAACACCAGCGGTTCGTTCACGCGGGGGCTCCATCTGCTCGGTTTTCCGAGTCCGTCCAGTTGTTGTCAGGATGAGAGTTTTGCCGCAGCCGGGCAAGGAAAACTTCACGGGTAGGCGATGGCCCGAAATGCCGGGAAATCGGCGTAACGGGATTGCCGGGCCGCAAGGTCTTCACCGGGTTCAGCGCCGGGCCTCAACAGACACCCACGCGGAGCAATATAGCTGTCGATCCGGCGATGCGGCCTGGGCCGCCAGACAAGGTTGAACGCGCAGAGCTTGGGGAAGAACCAGATTTCGGAATACTCCAGATGATCGTGCATCCACCACGCCAGATCTCGCCAGTCCCTGCCCTGCGCGTATTGATCCGCGAACCACGGGATAACGATGGATGCCCCGGCAATCCGCGCATCCCCTTCCCCGCGATCCCAGATGTGGCATTCCAGCGGGTGATCGTTTCGGGCGCAGTTCAGCTTGTTTTCATTGCCAAACCGGTTCAAGGACGATGAACGATAACCCGACCTGACCGCGACCCGGCCAAATGTCTCTTCCAAAGGGTCAAGAAGGGTTTCGCAAAAAGCGCGGCCTGTTTCGATCGCCAGATCCGGGTTGTCCGGAATATTCTGCTTTTGGTGGAAGTTGCCGATTTCCGAATACAGAAAATCGCGCATGAAGAAGTGCCGGGACAAGCGGACACGACCCAGGGTCTCAAGGCTCCACATGCTGCCCGGCTTACGCATCTTGCATCCTTTTATCCGATCAGGGTTTATTCCACCCCCAAGCCCTTCAGCCACTCCAGAATACCAGCAACGGCGGCATCGGTTTGACCCGGCGACATCAATCGCCCCGCGATAACATGTGAAGACGGATCGTCACCCGGCCCCATCGTCACCAGCCTGACCGTTGCCGGAGCGCCCCAGGCCTCGGCAACCTTGTGCGTCCGGTCCGGCCGCACAACCTGATCATCATCCGAAAACCAGAACAAGGCGGGTATCAGGGCCTCAGAGAAATCCAGCGCATAGACCGTATCCACCAGCACGGACATCGGCACGACGGCTTCCCACGGGTAGACCGACGTCCAGTACCTGTTCTTCTCTGGGTCCGGCCCTGACACATCGCGTTCTTGCCCCATCAAAACAGGCAACCAGCTTCTTGCCCATGGCAATGAAGGCACCCACGCCGCGACGGTATTCACACCAAAGTTCGGCGAGACAAAAACCATGCCGACCACATCCTGGCTGAGATCGGCATCCAACGCAGCGGCCGCCGCCAGCGTTCCTCCGGTCGAGGTGGAAATGACGATCACCTTTTCCCCGACCGCGCGCGCCGCTGCCAGCCCTTCTGCGGTATCCTGCATCCAGCCCGAGGCCGTACCCTCGGCCATTGCCGGCCCATCCCGACCGTGACCTTGCAGCCGGGTGTAGACCAGATTGGCGCCCAAAGCGTCAGCCACCAGATCAGGCACGGGGCGGATTTCCTCGGAACTTGCTGAAAAACCGTGGATGTACAGAACAGAATACGGCGTGCGCTGTTCCTTGTATCCGTCCTGCCAGATCACGCGCTTTTCGACACCCGGAACGATGTCATCATAGGCGGACTCGGTGCTTTCAAAATAAACCTGAACACCTTCACCAAATTTCCGAGCGTCAAAGGTCGGGTGCAGGTTCACTTCCTCGCGCGGGCCGAACCAGTAGACCAGGCCGCCAAGAACAACCAGCGCCAGAAGAGCGCGCCCCAGAAACCAACCAAAGCGCCGCATCAGGCTTCTCCCAACACGTCAAGTACCGCGGTCTCGATCAAACCCAGGCACTTCTCGTCCGAGAAGCGATGATCAGCCCCCTTGACCAACAGCAGCCGCATGTCAGGACCCGCAGCATGTTCCAGCAGCCGCACGGCTGTTTCGGTCGAAACCGCCGTGTCTGCGGTGCCTTGCAGAAACCGAACCGGGAACGGCAGATCCAGAGCGCCCCGCAGAACCAAATTCTGGCGTCCGTCTTCGATCATGCGCTTGGTGATGATATAGGGTTCCATATAGTCGGACGGCAGCTCGACATGGCCGACAGTGTCCAGCGCAGCCTTTTGTGCGTCGCTGAACGAAGCCCAATACCCGTCCTCGGTGAAATCCGGCGCGGCGGCGATTGTGACCATGCCTGCAATTCGCGCGGGCATGACCTTGGCCAGCAGCAATGCCTGCCATCCCCCCATTGATGAGCCAACCACGATCAAAGGTCCGTCCGTCAATGCCTTTACCGCAGCCAATGTGTCCTGATGCCAGTCACCGATACAGCCCTCGGTGAACGCGCCCGAGCTTTCGCCGTGGCCGGAATAATCGAACCGCAAGAACGATTGCCCCCGCGCCTGTGCCCAGGCTTCCAGATGCACGGCCTTGGTGCCTTCCATGTCCGATTTGAGCCCGCCCAGAAAAACGATGGTCGGTCCTGCCCCTTCGGTCTTGTGATAAGCCAGTCGCCGCCCCTGCGGCGTCTCCAGAAAATCCGTCGCTGCCATGAAACCCTCTTTCCTTTTCCTGCATCATGCACGCCCCACCCCCGAGTGCAATTCCGCCCACTTCATCTTTTTCCAAATACTCCGGGGAGCGCGAGGGGCTGGCCCCTCGCCCCCACTCTTGACACAGGCCCATCCACCTGCCACATGGGCCGAACACACATAACCCGCAACCGGGCGTTCAGTGGGCGCCAAACCGACGAGGAGAGCCGATATGGCCCTGGATTCTCAATCCGTCTCTCTCACCTTTCCCGATGGCAATGCACGCACCTACGCCGCAGGCGTCACGCCCGCGCAGGTGGCTGCCGACATCTCAACCTCGCTGGCCAAAAAGGCCATCTCGGCCACCGTTGACGGCCAGCACTGGGACCTGCAATGGCCCATCGAATCCGACGCGCAGATCGCCATCCACACCATGAAGGATGAGGCCCAGGCCAATGAGCTGATCCGCCACGATCTGGCCCATATCATGGCGCGCGCGGTTCAGGAAATCTGGCCCGCCACCAAGGTCACCATCGGACCCGTCATCGAAAACGGCTGGTATTATGACTTCGACCGCGAAGAGCCGTTCACGCCGGAAGATCTCGGCCTCATCGAGAAAAAGATGAAAGAGATCATCAACAAGCGTGATCCCGTCACCACCGAGGTCTGGGACCGCGAGCGCGCGATCGAGTTCTACAAGGCCAACAACGAGCCCTACAAGGTCGAGCTGATCGAGGCTATTCCCGGCGACGAGCCGCTGCGCATGTACTGGCACGGGCACTGGCAGGATCTGTGCCGAGGTCCGCACCTGCAACATACCGGGCAGGTTCCGGGGGATGCGTTCAAGCTGATGTCCATCGCCGGCGCCTATTGGCGTGGCGACAGCGACCGTGCGATGTTGCAGCGCATCTATGGTGTGGCCTTCACCGGAAAGGAGAAGCTGAAAGCGCACCTGCATATGCTGGAAGAGGCCGCCAAGCGCGACCACCGCAAGCTGGGCCGCGAGATGGACCTGTTCCACATGCAGGAAGAGGCCCCCGGCCAGATTTTCTGGCACCCCAACGGCTGGACGATCTACACCCAGTTGCAGGACTACATGCGCCGTCAGCAGCGCAACGGCGGCTATGTCGAGGTCAACACGCCGCAGGTTGTAGACCGCAAACTGTGGGAAGCATCGGGCCATTGGGACAAGTATCAGGAAAACATGTTCATCGTCGAAGTGGACGAGGAACATGCCCGCGAAAAGGCGATCAACGCGCTCAAGCCGATGAACTGCCCCTGCCATGTGCAGATTTTCAATCAGGGCCTGAAATCCTATCGCGACCTGCCGCTGCGCATGGCCGAATTCGGGTCTTGCAACCGCTATGAACCGTCAGGTGCGCTGCACGGTATCATGCGTGTGCGCGGCTTTACGCAGGATGATGGGCACATCTTCTGCACCGAAGACCAGATCGAGTCAGAAACCGCAGAGTTCATCCGGTTCCTGTCCCGGATCTACAAGGATCTGGGATTCGAGAACTTCTCGGTCAAATTCTCGGATCGCCCCGAGAAACGGTCGGGGTCGGATGAAGTCTGGGACAAGGCCGAAGCCGCGTTGCTCAGCGCGACACGTGCTGCCGGGATCGAGCCGGAGCTCAACCCCGGTGAAGGCGCCTTTTATGGTCCCAAGCTGGAATTTGTTCTGACGGATGCGATCGGTCGCGATTGGCAATGCGGCACGCACCAGGTTGACTTCGTGCTGCCCGAACGCCTTGAAGCCACCTATATCGGCGCTGACGGCGGCAAGCACCGCCCCGTCATGCTGCATCGCGCGACGCTGGGCTCGTTCGAGCGTTTCATCGGTATCCTGATCGAAGAACACGCCGGCAAGCTGCCCTTCTGGCTTGCGCCGCGTCAGGTCGTGGTTGCATCCATCACCTCAGATGCGGATGGCTATGTCGCCGAAGTGGTCGAAACGCTGCGCGCCGCCGGTGTGCGGGCCGAAGCCGACATTCGCAACGAAAAGATCAACTACAAGGTTCGTGAACACTCGGTCGGCAAAGTTCCGGTCATTCTGGCCGTCGGCCATCGCGAAGTTGAAGACCGTACCGTCAGTGTCCGGCGTCTGGGCGAAAAACAGACGCAGGTCCAACCGCTTGACGTTGTAACAAACGAGCTGTCGCAGGCAGCCACCCCGCCGGACTTGCTGTAACAATCGGCAGCATATTGCTGGGAATCTGGCCCCCGAATTGGGGCCAGATTGAAACAATTCACTCTTTCTTCATCAAAAACAATGCATTACGCTGCAAGAGGGCACGCCGCCCTTTGACGTGCTTGTGAGACACGGGCTCGTGAATTCAACTCTGTCTATCAAGCTACTACCTTTGTCATTGTCACAAGCAGACATACCCAGTCATCAAGAGGATTACCGAGATGTCGAACACAGCCAAGTCCCTGGTTATCGCAACCGCAGTCGCAGCCGCCGTATCGGGCGCCGCAACCACTGCATCCGCTCAGGCAAAGGAAAAATGCTATGGCGTATCGCTGGCCGGTCAGAATGACTGCGCCGCGGGCCCCGGTACCACCTGCGCGGGCACCTCGACCGTTGATTATCAGGGCAACGCATGGACCCTGGTTGACGCAGGCACCTGCGCGGATATCGAACTGCCCGCACAGGCAGACGGCACCCCGCGCAAAGGCTCGCTGGAAGCCCTGGATCGCGATCTGCCCGCATAAGAACGGCCTGACGAATTCAGGGGCGGGCACCATCGCCCGCCCCTTCCCTTTCGTGATCAAGGAACTGACCCATGCTGGATGATGCCCACCGGTCGAACCGTCTGCCCGCAGCGCCGGGCGTTGGTTACAAGCCGCAACACTTCGCTCAGATACTTGAACACGCACAGCCCGTCGCATGGTTGGAAATCCATGCCGAGAACTACATGGGCGACGGCGGGCGGCCTCTGGCGCAGCTGCGCCACCTTTCCGAACAATTCCCGATCTCGGTCCATGGCGTTGGCCTGTCCATCGGCGGCGAAGGCGCGCTGGACCCTGATCACCTGGCCCGGCTGAAATATCTGATGGGTTGGCTGAATCCCGCCAGCTTTTCCGAACACCTGGCCTGGTCCACCCATGACACCCATTTCTACAACGACCTGCTGCCCCTGCCCTATACCGACGCAACACTGACACGCGTTTGCGATCATATCGATCAGGTTCAGGACACCGTCGGACGGCAGATGCTGTTGGAAAACCCCTCAAGCTATTTGGCTTTTGAAGAAAGCACCTGGTCCGAGCCCGACTTCCTGCGCGAAATTGCGCGTCGCACCGGTTGTGGCTTGTTGCTGGATGTCAATAACGTCTTTGTCTCTGCCACCAATCTGGACTTTTCTCCTCAGGGTTACATCGATGCCTACCCACTTGAAAAAGTGGGGGAAATTCACCTTGGCGGCCATGACGAGGATGAAGACGATCACGGCCATCCGCTGCTGATCGACAGCCACGGGCGTGAAGTGGTCGACCCGGTTTGGGCGCTGTTGGATTACGTGCTGGAACGCACGGGACCGAAACCCGTCCTGATCGAGTGGGACACCGACGTACCGGACTGGTCCATTTTGCGGGAAGAGGCCGTTCGCGCGCAGACCGCCCTTGAACGGATCCCGGCATGAGCGTTTCGCAATCCGAATTTCGCGCGGCCATGATGGATGCGTCAGCCCCTGTCCCCGAAGGTTTGCTTGACGCCCAGGCGCAGCCAGCCGGTCGTCGGTTCAGCGTCTATCGCAACAATGTCGCCGTGTCCTTAACCGAGGCGATGCATCAGGCGTTTCCAGTCATCACCAAGTTGCTGGGGCCACAGAACATGGACGGGCTGGCCGGGATATTTCTGCGCCAGCACCCGCCATCATCACCGCTGATGATGTTCTACGGTGAAGCCTTTCCCGAATTTCTGGCCGGAATGCAGCAGCTTTCCCATCTTGGTTACCTACCGGATGTGGCGCGGCTGGAACTTGCGTTGCGCAAGTCGTACCACGCCGCCGACAGCCAACCCGCCCCGGCAGACGCGCTGGCCGCAGACCCCGAACAGGTCATGCGAACCCGGCTGCGTTTTGCCCCGGCCATGCGGGTGGTACGGTCGGACTGGCCCATTCACGCGATCTGGCGTTTCAACACCGAAACCGACGCGCCGAAACCCGATGCGCGCGCCGAGGATGTTTTGATCACGCGCCCGGAATTCGACCCGGTTGCCCAGTTGCTGCCCGTCGGCGGCGCCGATTGGATCGCCCATATGCAAGGCGGCGACATGATCGGCGAAGCGTTTGAAAAAACCGCTGCGGCGCAGCCGGAATTTGACCTTGGAACCACTCTGGCACTGCTTTTGCAGGGCGGTGCAATAACTTCTGTGACTATCGAAAGGCTGGAGACATGACTGCCCTGATCTCACTTCACAACAATGTTCTGGGAAAAGTGGACCTGGCGTCCAACTGGCTTACACCCACGCTGGCGCGACTGGTCTTTGTCGCGGTTCTTCTGGTCTATTACTGGAACTCGGCGATGCTGAAGATCGACGGCTCGATCTTTTCACCTTCGGCCGGTGCCTTCGGTCAGATTTTCCCCAAAGCCGCCGAAGCCGTCCTTTACGACGTATCCCAAATGACGTTCTTTCAACGGGTCGTCATTTTCTTTGGCACGGTTGCAGAATTCGTCCTTCCCGCGCTGCTGCTGGTCGGTCTGTTCACCCGCTTGGCGGCCTTGGGTATGATCGGTTTCATCTGGGTGCAGACCCTGGTCGACGTCACCGGCCATGGCGTGAAACTGGGCAGCCTGTTCGACGCGGCGCCATCCATTATGGATCAGCGCACGATGTGGACGTTCCTGATGCTGGTGATCGTGATCAACGGTGCAGGCCCCATCTCACTTGATCGGATCCTGCGTCTGAAATGACCTAGAAATGCGCTTTGGGCTGGTCCGGCTTACCTGCCGCCAGCCCAAGCACCCCCGCAACCCCGGCAAACGCGATCGGGAACATGGTGAACACACCAAATCCGAAGGCGTAGTACATCGCCGCCGCTGAAATCAGCAGCAGGATTCCTGCAACAAGGGCGCGCGCGGGCGCCATCGCGCCCCCGGCAATGGCCAACAAAGGTGCAATGATCGAAACAGCCTGAATCAGGTCAGGGTTGTCCACCTGCCTCAGAACGCCGTCTATCTCGCCGACGTGATCGATGACGACCACCTTCGCATACCCGAAAAACCCGACGATCATCCCGATCAGCCCGGCAATAACGCCCAAGATCATGGCGGCATTACGCATTTAACGTCCTCACTGTTGCTTGCAGGCACATAAGCATTCCTTAAGAAATACCAAGCTGCGTGCGTGTTTCCGCAGTCCAGCCGAGAAACAGCTCTCCGCCTTTCTCGATCAACGGGCGCTTCATCAGGGTGGGATGCTGTTTCAAAAGCTCCAAAGGTGCTTTCGCGCGCTGGTTGTCATCCAATCCGCGCCATGTCGCTGACCTGGTGTTGAGCAAAGCGTCGCCGAAGTCAGCAAGAGCCTGCGACAGCACAGCATCCGGCACGCCGTCGCTGCGGACATCCACGAACTCTGCGTCTGGCAATGTTTTCAATGCTTTGCGACAGGTGTCACAGGTTTTCAATCCATAAAGGCGCATGTTTTTACTGCTCCTGCATTTGATTGCATTTTAAGCAAACTTGCCAGTTTCCGGCGGTTATTCTTGATTTTTTACTTCACCGTGCAATGTTGAAAAAGGCGAAACACACGAAACGGACTGTTCAGAAAGTGCCAAACAGTCTTTTTTTGTGGTGACGCTGACCACAGCCCCCACCAATTTGTGGGACAATGCGCAAGTAGAAGGAGACACGGGACATGCCAACCGGCACCGTGAAATGGTTCAACACCACTAAAGGTTATGGTTTTATTGCCCCTGATGAAGGGGGCAAAGATGTGTTTGTACATATCTCGGCCGTAGAACGGTCCGGCCTCACCGGACTCGCAGACAATCAGAAAGTCTCGTACGAGTTGCAGGACGGACGCGACGGCCGACAAATGGCTGCGGAATTGAAGCCGTTGTAACGACATCCCCGCTGATCGCGGGACGGATCCATTAAGGATGGCGGCCAATTTCCGGCCGTCAACCACCCCCTACCGGGCCTGTTCCATTACCCGCGCGCGGATTGTTCATTTGTGCGGCGTCGATGGTGTATATCCGTTGCAGTGGTGTCGGATACCCCGGGTTCCTGCGAACAGATCCCAGCCCCGCCCGCAAACCGGATTTCCCAGGCTTCATTGTGTGCTCGGGGCGACGCTGGCACGTTGCGACGCCCTTCGTTCCGGTTTCAGGTCATCGTGCATGCGTCGCAAAAGCCCACACACTGCTTAGGCGATGGGCCGCTTGGCACGACAATCCAAAGAAATTAGCGCCCGGCAATTCGAATACTATTTGCGAATGATCTCTTCGAATTCGCGCCACTCCCGAGCCGTCATGCCCGAGCTTTCCTGCGTGACGTCCTCACCCGCCAGCATGCGGCGCAGGCTTTCAACCATCTGAGCCGACAGGTTGACGGCCCCAAGACGGTAGTCCTCGAATGCTTTATAGGCAAAGGGCACCCAGTCGGCGACGATCTTGCACATCGTATCAGCGTAGACGCGGATTTCATATTGAGCATGAGGGTCAGCGCGCAGTCGCAGAAAATGGAACAGGTTGTGCAGGTCGACCTTCCAATACCACTGCGTATAGATGTTTGCGGGCAGGTTCATCCGCGCCAATTCTCGTGCCAGCCCCTGCTGCCCGTCCTGGCTGATCATCGACTCGTAATTGTCATAGCACCGGGCGCTGTCGGCCTTGAGGATGTCCAGAACACGCGCGGCCTCTTCACCTTCCAGAGCAGAGCCACGGCCCTGATTGTTCACCTCTGATTGGGCGGCCACATGTTCGGGTGCGGGAATATAGAATTCACGATCCAGAATTGAATATCGCGCCGAATACTCATTTACATTGGCCGTACGGTGCCGAATCCACTGCCGCGCCACGAAGACCGGCAGCTTCACATGCAGTTTGACCTCGCACATTTCGAAAGGGGTCGAATGCCAGTGCCGCATAAGGTACCGGATCAGACCTTCGTCGTTTTGAACCGATTTGGTTCCCTTGCCATAAGACACACGCGCGGCCTGACAGATGGCCGCATCATCGCCCATATAATCAATCACGCGGACAAAGCCGTGATCCAGAACCTGATGCGCGGTGTAAAGGTGATCTTCCATTCCCGCTGAAACGACGCGACGAGTGGGATGCGATTGGGCACGTTGCGCTTCGATCTCGGCCTGTTGGTCAGCGGACAGCGGCATCAAGTTTTCCTTTCTGGCAATGAGTCGCCCCCTACTATATCTCGCCAGATGCAACATCGAAACCGCGATATATGCCGCAACCCACGCAAAATTCAGTTCGCCAGACCCAGCGGTCTCGACACCCTAGGTCGGCGCGCTAAGCTCTTTGCAAACTGAGTCGAAAAGGATGAGCAAAATGGCGCTGAAATATCTTCACACCATGGTCCGCGTGAAGGATCTGGAAAAATCCATGGCGTTTTACAAGCTTCTGGGCCTGAAGGAAACGCGCCGCTATGACAGCGAAGCCGGGCGGTTTTCGCTGATTTTCATGGCCCCTCCGGAGCAGGAGGATGCGCCCATCGAGCTGACCTACAACTGGGACGGTGATGATGGCCTTCCCAGCGACAGCCGCCATTTCGGTCACCTCGCATACGGCGTCGACAATATCTACGAGGTTTGCCAGCACCTTCAGGACAATGGCGTCACGATCAATCGCCCTCCGCGTGACGGTCGCATGGCCTTTGTACGCTCACCCGACAATATCTCGATCGAGCTTTTGCAGAACGGCGATGCTCTGGAGCCGAAGGAACCCTGGGCCAGCATGGAAAGCGTTGGCCACTGGTGATCCGGTGGGCCATAACACTTGGGTTGGCCGTGCTGGCCAGCCCGATCAAGGCCGAGACGTGTCGTCTGGCCCTTGCACTGGCCATGGACATTTCGGTTTCGGTCGATGAGGCCGAGGACGTGCTGCAACGGCAGGGTTTGGCCGCTGCGCTGATCGCACCCGAAGTGCAGGAGGCCTTTTTTTCCTCTCCTATGCCGGTTGCTTTGGCTGTTTACGAATGGAGCGGTCGGTCCACCCAGCACGTCATTTTGAATTGGTTGCTGATAGAAGATGTTGCCGACCTGCTTTTCGCCTCCGGTCAGATAAGTGCCTCTGTGAGATCAGATTCCGGATCAGCGACCGCCATGGGCTATGCCCTGGCTTACGGGTCTACCTTGATGAACCAGGCACCCGACTGCTTGTTTCAAACGATTGACCTGTCCGGAGATGGTTCAAACAACGATGGCTATGGGCCGCAAATAGCCTATCGTCACTTCGCGTTCCAGAATGTGGTGGTCAATGGCCTCGTGATCAACGCGGCGGATTTTGAAGGCGAACTTTTTCTGATCCCGTTTTTTGAAAACAACGTCCTGCATGGTCCCGGTGCCTTTTTGGAAGTCGCTCAGGGGTTCGAAGATTTCGAACGGGCCATGCGGAAAAAGCTGAAACGGGAATTGAGCGGTTTGCAGATTGGTGCGCTTGATGAAAACCCGCAATAAGTCCGCGCCTGAGCGCTGCATTTACGGGCCTGTTCTCTGGACCAGCATTTGAACAAGGCCGCCAGGCCTGTGCATCATTGCAGGACGGGTTTGGTTCTGCGCGACGCACAGCCGCGGTCAGTAGATGTATCGGATCTGGTCGGTCCAATATCGCTCCACGCGGCGCAGCGACGTGGTGATGTCTTCGATACCTTCCAACTCCAACACGCCTCTGCTTTGCAATCCTTCGGCGTGACGCGCAAACAGGTCGGACACGATATTGCGGATTTCACTGCCTCGTGGTGTCAGACGCACGCGGACAGAGCGGCGGTCAATCTCGCATCTCTGGTGGTGCATATACCCCATCTCAACCAGTTTCTTGAGGTTGTAGCTGACATTGCTGCCCTGATAGTAGCCGCGGCTTTTCAGCTCGCCCGCCGTCACTTCGTGATCGCCGATATTGAACAGCAGCAACGCCTGAACCGCGTTGATTTCCAGCACGCCGACGCGCTCGAATTCATCCTTGATGACATCCAGCAGCAACCGGTGCAGCCGCTCCACCAGGGCCAGCGCCTCAAGATAGCTGGTCATGAACCCCTTGGCTTCCAGCCCGGAGACCTGCATTTCCATACTCATCCGACCCTCCGATTCAGTCGTGCTGTTTGAGACACGATGACCTGAAAGTCCGAAAAATCGGTTAAGCCGGTTTTTTTCTTATTTCTGAAAGGTCTGCGCGATGTTTGAAATCAAACTGGCAAACTGCTCCGGCGGCTGCACCTGACCTGTGACCCATTGATAAAGGTCCTGATCGTTTTCGTGCAGCAGCGCGTCAAAGACATCCAGCCCGGCCGCATCCATATCTGCCAGGTTGCGATCGGCATAAGCGGACAGGATGATGTCCATCTCTTTGATCCCGCGCCGCATGGATCGCATTTTCATTCGCTTGATGCGTACGTCCCGGGGTTCACTCAATTCTTCTGCTCCAGCATCAGACGCATTTTCTTTTCCAGACGCGCCGCACGTTCAGCGCAAACCCGCATCTCTCCTCGGATGGCGCGCAGTTCAGCCACCGCGGTCGACAGTTCCATTCCACCTTCGCCCTCTTCCACCGGGGCATCCATCCCTTCGCCCTCACCGGTCAGCAGCCACATGATCGAGACATTGACCAGCCCCGCCATCATCGACAACCGGTTCGCACGCGGTTCGGACAGATCGTTTTCCCAATCGACAATCGTCGTCTTCTTGACGCCAAGGCGGCGCGCCAGCTCTGCCTGGGTCATTCCGGCCGCTTCGCGCGCGCCTGCCAGACGGTCCCCGAATGTCGCAGACTCAGGTCCATACCAGTCTTTTTCATCATTCATCGGGGTCTCCAATTCACATTGTCCATTCGGCTTGATCGTCATTCCGGCGCACCCTATGACAGTCGGGTTGAACATACAAACCGAGGCCATCCATGAGTTTCCTGTCTGCGACACTGTCACGCGTTAAACCATCGCCCACGATCGCCATGACAGCCAAGGCCGCCGAGTTGAAAGCCGCCGGGCGCGACGTGATCGGCCTGAGCGCGGGTGAGCCGGATTTCGACACCCCGCAAAACATCAAGGACGCCGCCGTTGCAGCGATTGCAGCCGGAAAAACCAAGTACACCGCACCGGACGGCATTCCGGAACTGAAGCAGGCGGTTTGCGCCAAGATGAAGCGCGATCACGGGCTGGACTACACGCCCGCGCAGATCTCGGTTGGAACGGGCGGAAAGCAGACGCTGTACAACGCCTTGATGGCAACAATGAATGACGGTGACGAGGTGATCATCCCCGCGCCATATTGGGTAAGCTACCCCGATATGGTTTTGCTGGCAGGTGGAACGCCGGTTGTTGTTGAAACGACGCTGGCCAACAGCTTCAAGCTGACGGCAGAACAACTGGAAGCCGCCATCACCCCAAGGACAAAGTGGTTCATCTTCAACTCGCCCTCGAACCCGACAGGCGCAGGGTACAGCCGGGATGAGCTCAGGGCCCTCACCGATGTTCTGATGCGCCATCCGCATGTCTGGATCCTGTCGGACGACATGTATGAACACCTGGCCTATGACGGGTTTGAATTCTGCACGCCTGCCGAGGTGGAGCCCGGCCTGTATGACAGGACGCTCACCTGCAACGGTGTTTCGAAAGCCTACGCCATGACCGGCTGGCGCATCGGTTATGCGGCCGGTCCGGTCGAACTCATCTCGGCGATGCGCAAGATCCAGTCGCAATCCACCTCGAACCCCTGCTCGATCAGCCAGTGGGCGGCGGTGGAAGCGCTGAACGGAACACAGGATTTTCTGGCTCCGAACAATGAAACGTTCAAACGCCGCCGTGATCTGGTGGTGCGCATGTTGGACGAGATTGACGGCATAACCTGCCCGACACCCGAGGGCGCGTTTTATGTCTACCCCTCGATCGCCGGGCTGATTGGCAAAACGACACCCGCCGGAACCGTCATCGAAAACGATGAAGCCTTTGCCACGGCCCTGCTGGAAGAGGCGGATGTCGCCGTCGTGTTCGGCGCGGCCTTCGGCCTGTCACCCAACTTCCGGGTCAGCTATGCGACGTCCGATGCAGCCCTGACCGAAGCCTGCGCTCGCATACAGCGCTTTTGTGCGTCTCTGAGGTAAACATGTCTGCCGACCTGCCCGAATATTATTTTCGCATCCGTGAAAACGGGGCCGCGGTGTTTCGGATCGATACGGAAAACCGCCAGCGCCGGATCGAGATGGACCAGATCGCCGTCATCAACATCCGCAACGGTGAGGTCAAGCCGCACGGCCAACGGGTTTTGTCCGAACGGGATCAGGCAGAGATCGCCCAATGGATGGACGAGCGCCGGGCCGTACTGGCCCAGCGCGACATCGACGACATTCACCGCGCTGTCGACTATCTGAATCTGACAACGCAATGGGCGCAGTCCAAGGCAAGCGACGAACAGCTTGAGGATGTAACCGACAGGTTGCTGATGGCGATGCACGATCTGCGCACGGTTCTGGTTCGGAAAAAGGCCTACCGGTTGAGCAAAGACTAGGCAGGTTCTGCCGGCGCCTGCATCTGCCGCACCGAATGCATCCAGAACCGGGCCATCAGCAGCACCGCCGCGAAAGCCAGGCCAAGCACCAGCCCCAGCCAGACACCGATGCCATCCATCTGACGGACGAAGCCGAAATAGTAGGACGCCGGAATTCCCACCACCCAATAGCTGAGCGCCGCCATAACCATCGGTATCTTGGCATCCTGCAAACCACGCAGCAGTCCCAGCGCAATCACCTGCGCCCCGTCGACCAGTTGGAACAGGGCAGCCATGGCCAGCAATCCTGTCCCGATTGCCAGAATTTGTCCGCGCTGCGGATCATCGGCCTCCATGAACAGGGAAATCAGCGGCTCGGCATATGTCAGGAACAGGATGACGGTCACGACGGACATGACCAGCGACATGCCCGTCACGGCAATCGCACCTTTTTCCAGATGCGCTTTGTCCCGGCGGCCCAACGCGTTGCCGGCCCGGATGGTGGCCGCATTTGACAGCCCCAGGTGCACCATGAATGTGGCCGACGCCAGATTCAGGGCGATCCCGTGCGCGGCCAGCGGGACCTGACCCAGCCAGCCCATCATCACGGCGGATGTTGCAAACAGCGACACCTCGGCCAGGGTGGTCAGGCCAATGGGCACGCCCAGTTTCCAAACGCTGATGAACATTTCCCAATCCGGACGCCAGAAGCGTTGGAAGAGGCTGTGTTCCGGCAAGGTCCGGACCACATAGACGACAACCGCGACCAGTGAAACGACCTGCGTCGCAATCGAAGCGATCGCAGCGCCCATCACGCCCAGTTCCGGCGCGCCCCAGTTGCCAAAAATCAGCGCATAGTTGGTAAGCCCGTTCACAACCGCCGCCGTAACCGTGATCCACAGCACGATCTGAGTTCGCTCCAGAGCCGCAAGGTAGGACTTCAACACCATCACGATGAGCGCCGGAAACAACCCCCAACCGGCAATGCGCAAATATTCCGACGCGGTTTCAGCGATATGCGGCTCTTGTTTCATGGCGATCAGGATCGGATAGGACCACCACAACAACGGCATGACCACCGCAGCGTATAGCAGTGACAACCACAGCCCCATGCGGGTCGAGCGGCGAATGCTGGTTTCGTCCCCTTCTGCCGCGGCGGTGGCAACCATCGGCATGACGGCCCAGCCAAACCCCGCACCAAACAAAAACAGAACGAAATAATAGCTGCTGGCCAGGGTAACCGCCGCCAGCGCCTCGACCCCGTACCAGCCCAGCATGATCGTGTCGGTCAGGCCGATGGCAAACTGCGCCAGATGGCCACCGATCAACGGCAGGCCAAGCACGGCAATTGCCCGAAAGTGGGCCGGATATGTCATCACTTTTGTCATTGCCCCAGCCATATGCGCGGGCTTGGCGCGAGACAAGAGATGATCGCTAAAATGTCAACATGATACTTCGGTGCTCGCTTGCGCAGTCCAGGCGGGCACCGGCGTGATTAACGAGCGTCCGGATGCAGTGCTGTACCCAGAATATGCTCGGAGCGGTGAATCACGTGATGCGCCTGCCCCACGATCAACGGATCGGGCTCACCCACAATGTCGTGATCCTTGCCCGGATAGTCCAGCGTCGACAGGAAATGGCGCATACAATTCAGCCGCGCGCGTTTCTTGTCATTCGACTTGATGATCGTCCACGGTGCGTCCGCGGTATCGGTGTAAAAGAACATGGCCTCTTTAGCTTCGGTATAATCGTCCCACTTGCTGAGGCTGGCCTTGTCAATCGGTGACAATTTCCACTGTTTCAGAGGATCCGTCTCGCGACTTTTGAAACGACGCTGCTGTTCTTCCTGCGTGACCGAGAACCAGTATTTGTAAAGCTGGATGCCCGAACGTACCAGCATCCGCTCCAACTCTGGCGTCTGCCGCATGAATTCCAGATATTCATTGGGAGAGCAGAAGCCCATCACCCGCTCGACACCGGCGCGGTTGTACCAGGACCGGTCGTAGAACACCATTTCGCCAACTGTTGGCAGTTCCTGAATATAGCGCTGGTAATACCACTGCCCCTTTTCTTCCCAAGTGGGTTTATTCAAGGCCACGACTCGGGCCTGACGCGGATTGAGGTGCTCCATGAAGCGCTTTATCGTACCGCCCTTGCCGGCAGCATCGCGCCCTTCGAACAGCAGAACGAAACGCTGCCCGGTTTCCTGCGCCCACAACTGAACCTTCAGCAACTCTGCCTGAAGCTTGGCCTTCTGTTCTTCGTACACCGACCGCGCCATCTTGCGGCCATAGGGGTACTTGCCGCTTTCAAACGCCTGCCGGATCTTTTCAGGGCTGGGCTCTGCGACGTCTGCAACCGGCGTCGGCCCGGTCTTGACCTGAGTTGAATTTGTTTCGACCCGAGCAATGGCTTCCATGAAATCTTTCCTTTTCTGTTGTCCCGGAAAGGAGCTAGCAGAAAGGCCAAGGATGCGCTTTGATTGGGGTCAAATTGATGCCTCAAAAACCCATGAATTCCGCACTGGATGCAAGGTTCCGATACAAACGCCGTTTTTCAAGCTGTGCCCGAGCGGCCATTGCCTGAATCCTCAATAGGATCGTCTAATCGACCTCGGCCAACATGGCCAAGGCTGGCGCCCGTTTGGCGCACCGGATCGCTGATCCCCTTGTTTCACGCTTCATCTATGCCCCCAATCGTCAGGGTTGTCAGAGTTGTTGGGCGACAGACCCAATTCGTCGCCTTCCGTCGAACATCCCAGCCCCAGAACCGTGCGGTTCGCATAAGAGAAGTAAGAACAGACCTGATTGATCTCGAGGATTTCTCCATCATCCCACCCTGCCGTGCGCAGCGCCGTCACATCCGCTTCGACCAGATCGCCCGGATCCTCGGTCAGCTTGCGCGCATAGGCCATGGCCGCCACCTGCGCTGCATCCAATGGCGCGGCGGCCGGATCGCGGGCTTCGATCGCCGCCCGGATCGCGTTTCCCCGTTCTTCGTTGGCCAGCAACCGCTGCAACCCTGCGAAATGGTGTTCGACGCAATACCCGCATCGGTTCAGAGAGCTGACCCACACGCCCTGCACCTCGAGAAACCATTTCGGTATCTTGTTGCCCGAGTGATGCAGCACCGCCTTGTAGATCGCCATGTGCCCTTCCATCGAATGCGGACGCAACGAATGCGCCATCATGATATTGTCCACATTGTTGCCCGGGCCCGTGACGCGGTCATAGAGTTTCTTCAGCCTGCCTGTGGCCTGCTCGAATGGGATGGTTCTGATCCAGCTCATTTGGCTTCCTGTTGACGTGATTGCCTGTCCTTCAGAGACTAGAAGCGCTTTGAGCCCGAGGCGAGACGAATTCGACACCCCGTTAGAAAGAACCCGGACCAGCACAAACCGCAATTCGAACGTCGGCCCGGTTTCCCCAAGCACCAACACGGCATGTCCAATTTAAGCCCTGCGAGCATCCGCCCTAAACCATCAGCCGTTCGGCACCCCGGTCAGATTGGGCTAGACACCCTCGATCTCCATGGTGCGGAACTCATTCTTCAGCCAATTGTGCCGGGCACACATCGGTCTTGTGAAATGCTGACGTATCAATTTGCTCATGGCCTTCTGGATCAGCACCGACGTCGTTGCTGGGTATACTTCAGTTGTAAACAGCGACACTGTGCGAACGAAGTTGCTACCGGGAAATGGCATAGCCTTTACGCTGTTGTGAAACCTCTGCGTTCGGTGGAAACACGCGGCGGTCGTGATTGCCCACCCGCTGCCCTGCGCAACCAAGCCGATGATGGATTGATTACACTCCAGCTCAAACCGGTTGGGCAGGCTGTATTTGCTCCGGGCCAACTGCGTTTCAATCTGCTTGCCGATCACATAGTCACGCGAATACCTCAACAATGGCAGGTCGGCATCCGGGTTGAACAGCTCGTCCGGGGACCCTTCGAACTTGTTGGGAACCACGACGATGAAGGGATCTCTCATCAACGGGTATTCGATCAGCCCCTCGGTACGGCCCAGCGGTCGTGTGGCGACGCCCACGTCAAGCTTGTGTTCCTGAAGTTTGGCAAGAATTTCGTGGCTCGGGCGCGTGAAATGGCGGAAATTGCACCGCGGCAGAGCCTGCGCCAGAAAACGAACAAGGTCGGGCGCGATCTGGTTGTCGAAATCATCGATCAAAGCCAGCCGCAGATCAGTCGCATGCTGCCAGTTTCCCGTTCGTATCTCGGCCTCACCGCGTTTCAACACAGTCAGACCCTCACGCACATAGCGGGCAAACACCTCGCCCGCCGGCGTCAGGCCCATCGGGCGGCGCCCATGGTCGACCAATTCAATTCCCAACGCGCGTTCGAGGCTGCGCAGGTGGTTCGAAACCGTGCTGATCGACAAGTCTGTTTCTGATGCGACTTGCTGAATCGATCCGGATTTGGCGATCAACTGAAACACTTCCAGCCATCGAAGACTCAGAGATTTGGACACGGCAACCGACCATTGTTTCGATTTGTTCGAAACTAGTGAAGCAAAGTTTTGCCCATGCGGCAATGAAGAAGTTGATCGAAACGGTCGATTCTAGGCTTTCATCCGCACAAAATCCGGGTCGTACGGGCTTGGGCTGATAACCGTCGCACCAATCCGTTTCCCGCAGCTATCCAATTCCATTTCGCGGCCAACCTCTGCCAGAGACGGATGAACGAAGGCATGCGCCAGGTTCATTTCCGTGCGATGCCCCCATTCGCCCGACGTGACAGTACCAACGACAGAATCATCCTGCATCAGAGAAGCCCCAGGATGCGCCGGACCGAGAGTTGACTCAATGCGTAGAGGGACCAGCTTGCGCCGTGGTCCTTCTGACTTTCGTTTCAACAAGGCATCACGCCCCACGAATGCGCCCTTGTCCAACCGGACGAACCGATCCAGACCGGTTTCAAAGGGATCAAATTCCGTGATCAGATCGGCTTTCCAATGCAAAAAACTCTTCTCCATGCGCATGGACTCGACAGCCCTGGCACCGAACAGTTTCAGCCCGTGCGTTTCGCCCGCCTCGCGCAAGGCAAGATAGGCCGCATAGAGCGAGGCGTTGGGAACATGGATTTCATAGGCCAACTCGCCCGAGAAACTGAGGTTCATAACCGTTGCAGAAGCAATACCAACAAAGCACTCGCGCACACTGAGCCAAGGGAACGCATCTGCCGACCAATCTCCTCTGGCGCAGGCTGACAAGACAGAACGCGACTTCGGGCCGGCCAGAACCAGAATGGTCTGATCGTTCGTCAGGCTGCGCAACTGAACGTCTTCATTGCTGCGCAGATGCTGCCGCAACCAATCCATGTCGTGAAATTCGCTCGCTGCGGCAGAGCCATACCAAACGCGGGCCGGTCCCCGGTCGCTGGCGGGCAGATTAGCAATCGTCGCTTCTGCCTTGATCATACCGTGGTCGTTCAACAGGTATCCCAACCCGACACGCCCGTCACGCCGAGAGACCAATCCACAAAACAACCGGTCCAGAAATGCGTGCCTGTCGGATCCTGTGATCTCGATGCGGTTGAACCCGTTGACCTCTGCAAGCCCGACGCCGGTTCGAATACTTTCGACTTCGGCAGCTACCAAGTCGAAGGTTTCGTCAAAATCGAAACCAAGCGTCGGCGAAAATCCGGGATCGGGTTTGATATAGTCCACCCTCTCCCACCCGTTGACCACAGTGAACTCGGCCCCTTCGGATGCCAGAACAGGCGTCAGAGGGGTCGTCTTGGCGGGTCGGCCCGCAGGGCGATGTTCATGCGGAAAGTGGAACCTGAATTCGTTCTGGTAATCTTCAATCGCCTTTAGTGCCGTGAGTTCCACATTTGCATGTCCGGCGAACCTTCGGGGATCGAGGCACCACGTGTCATAGCATGCCTCGCCATGCACGATCTGCTGTGCCAGCAACCATCCGTGACCGCCACCTTCACCCAGCCCGGCCCGCAGGCCAATGATACAAAACGCGTTGCGTTTTCCCGGGATCGGACCGACCAGAGGCGCCCCGTCAATTGTGTAGGTGATTGGCCCGTTGACCACGGTGTGAATACCAACCTCCATCAAGGCAGGCATGCGCGCGAAGGCCCCTTCCAGCACATCGGTCACACGGTCCAGATCATCCGGGCACAAAGCGTTCACGAAGTTCGGATCGATCCCGTCCATACCCCAGGTCTTACATCCCTGCTCGTAGAACCCGAGTAGCAGCCCGTTCTTTTCGTGTCGGCAATAATAGTCGCTGATCGGGCAGCGCAGCAGCGGCATCCGGTGTCCGGCATCCCGGATGGCCTCGATTTCTTCGGTCAGGAAATACTGATGTTCCATGGACGACACGGGATGATGAACACCCATCATGGCGCCGACTTCGTTGACCCTGTAGCCGCAGGCGTTGACGACGACATCACAGTCGATATCCCCGTGCTCGGTATGCACGGTCCAGGTGTCATCGTTGTGCTGTGTCAGCGCGGTCACCGGCGTATTTCGATACACCTCGGCGCCCGCCTTGCGTGCCCGGCGCGCAAGGGCCTGGCACAATTGCGCCGGATCGATGTCTCCGTCCAGCGGATCCCAAAGCCCACCGATGAGATTGTCGGTCGAAATCAACGGGTGTCTCCGGGCACATTCATCCGCGTCTATCACCTCGAAATGCACGTCCATCCCCCGCGCCATGGACGCAAAGTGACGATAGCCCTGCATCTGCCCTTCGGTGTTCGCCAGACGGATGCCACCGTCTGCGTGGTGATAATTGATAGGGTAATCCGGATCGTCGGCCAGTTCCTTGTACAGACGGATCGAATGAGATTTCAGGCCGACCATCGTCTGGTTCATGCCGAAATTGGTGACCTGCGCCGCCGAATGCCATGTCGTGCCCGAGGTCAGTTCATTCCGTTCGACCAAAACCACATCGGTCCACCCTTCCCGGGTCAGGTGGTAGAGCGTCGAACATCCGGCGATCCCGCCCCCTATCACAACGGCTCTGGTACGCGACTTCATGGCATTGCTCCTTCAACTTCGGCACCAGTCTTGCTGAATAACGGGATGGGCAGACAACAGGGCAGATGCGGGTGCCGGAAAATCGAAACCGCGATTTCGGATTCTGAAAACGGCACTTCTTCTTTGATACCGGGACAACTTGGGTCCTACGGTGCAGGAAATCGCAAGGTGACGAAAACACATGCCATCCGACATCATCAAACGAAGCGGACGCAAAGCACGGCATGCACAGCGTGCGGCCAAACCCGTCATTGATCCTTGCCCGCCCGGTCAGAAAGGCGGGGCATTCAAGCCCTTGAGCCTATCGGAAATCGAGAAAATCTATGACACGGCGCTGCGTTTGCTGGAAGAGCTGGGGATGGGAGACGTGCCGGACAGGCTGGCCTTCGACCTCAGGGCGGCGGGTGCTCAGGATAGGGAACAGAACCGGCTGGTTTTTCCCCGTTCAATGGTCGAACAGGCCATCGCCTCGGCCGCGAAGAGCTTTACCTTTCATGGCCGGGATGAAAAACGATCCATCGAAGTTGGTGGCGACCGCGTGTATTTTGGCACCGGCGGTGCTGCGGTTCAGACCCTTGATATCAACAGTGGGCTTTATCGCCCCTCCACCCTGGCCGATCTGCATGATTTCACCCGGCTACAGGACACGCTGGCCAACGTCAGTTGGTTCACCCGGTGCTGCGTGGCAACCGACGTCCCGGATGTGTTCGATCTGGACGTGAACACCGTTTATGCTTTAGTACGCAACACAACCAAGCCAATGGCAACGTCTTTCACGTTGGCGGAACATGTCGGCCCGATCGTCGAGATGCTGGACATCGTCGCCGGAGGGGTCGGGGAATTCGCCAAACGCCCCTTCCTGAAAGCGCATATAAGTCCGATCATTTCGCCAATGCGATACGGCGAGGATGCCGTGGATGTGGTTTATGAATGCATCTCCCATAACATACCGATGTCCTGCATCACGGCCGCGCAGGCGGGCGCAACCGCCCCGGCAACTCTGGCCGGATTTCTGGCGCAGTCACTGGCCGAAACGCTGGCCAGTCTCGTGATGGTCAATGCGATCAAACCCGGCTTTCCGATGGTCTTTTCCAACTGGCCTTTCATCGTGGATCTCAGGACCGGCTCTTTCGCAGGGGGCAGCGGCGAGACCGCAATCCTGAATGCGGCGTCGGCGCAAATCACGAACTGGCTGGGTTTGCCGTCGGGTGTGGCCGCCTCGATGGCCGATGCCAAGGCCATCGACGCCCAGCATGGGGCTGAAAAAGGCATCACTTCGCTGGCGGCGGCGCTGGCAGGAGGCAATCTGATCTATGAAAGCTCGGGGATGACGGCATCTCTGCTCGGGGTCAGCTTCGAGGCCTTCGTTCTGGACAACGAAATGCACTCGCACACCTATCGTGTCTTGCGCGGGATCGAGGTCACCGAAGCGAATCTTGGCTTTGACGCTATATGCCATTCGGTTCTGGGCGATGGGCATTTTCTGGGCAGCGAGCAAACCTATGAAGCCATGGAACGAGACTATTTCTATCCGAAACTCGCCGATCGTCAGGAGCCCCGCACCTGGCAAACCGATGGTGCGATGGATGCGTGGTCATCCGCACGGCGCGTCGCTCAAGAGGTGTTGAGCACGCATTACCCCAAATACCTCACCCCTGAACAAGACGCCGAAATCCGCCAGCGTTTTCATATCCTGTCTTGAAGAGCGGCGGGCATTTCCAGCCCGGTCCTGAACCGTTAGGGTCACTGAGGAAACTTGCAGAGGATGGGGCATCATGGCCGATTCATTTTTTCAACCGGTGTCCGCCATGGAACTGGCCCGATTTGCCGGCATTCCCGCATTCATGCGCCTGCCCATGCTGGATCTGGCGCACGAACGGATCTCGGAGGTCGAACTGGGCATCGTCGGTATCCCTTGGGACGGCGGAACCACCAATCGCCCCGGCGCCCGGCATGGTCCGCGGCAATTAAGAGATTATTCCACCATGATCAGGGCGATGAACCCGGTTACGGGTGTGGCACCGTTTTCAATGGTGAACTGCGCAGATCTAGGAGACGTCGCCCCCAACCCCGTCGACATAGAAGACACGCTGGATCGGGTCACGCGTTTCTACACTGATCTTCGAAGCCGCAACATCACACCATTGACCGCCGGAGGAGATCACCTGACCACCCTGCCCGTCCTGCGAGCCCTGGCCGCTTCGGGTCCGGTTGGCCTGATCCAGTTCGACAGTCACACGGACTTGTTCGACACTTATTTCGGAGGTCACAAATTCACCCACGGCACCCCGTTCCGCCGCGCGGTCGAGGAAGGGTTGGTGGACCCGAAGCGTTTTGTACAAGTCGGGATTCGCGGCACGGCCTACAACACTGAAGATATCGAATGGGGCGAGGCGCAGGGCATCCGCATCATCCGCATCGAAGAGCTGTTCGACCGCGGCATCGACGATGTCATGACCGAGGTACGCGATATCGTTGGCATGCGGCCGACCTATTGCACCTATGACATCGACTTTGTTGATCCAACTTACGCCCCAGGAACCGGCACACCCGAAATCGGCGGGCCCAACAGCTTTCAGGCCCAACAGGTCATTCGCAGGATGTCCGGGCTGAACCTTGTCGGCGCCGATCTTGTCGAAGTGTCACCGCCATTCGACCCCCAAGGTGGAACGGCGTGGCTTGGCATCTCGCTGATGTTCGAGTTGCTTTGCGTTCTGGCACAGGCGATCGACGCGCGGCGCTAGGCCCGCGCGACGTTCTCGGCGATCATCGAAATCATCTCGAACATCACGGCCGCCGCCGTCAGCGCGGTGATGTTGTTGGGGCTGTCCTTGGTGGGCATCATGCAGACCACATCGCCGCCGATGATGTTCAATCCGCGCGCCGCGCGCAGGATGCCGACCGCCTCATCGATGTCAAACCCCTTCTCACCCGGTTCCAGATTGGACACGGCCGGCGCGACGGTTGGGTCCAGACAGTCCAGATCGAAGGTGATGTAAACCGGGCGGTCACCCAAAACCTCTTTGGTCTGCGCGACCACATCGGCCAACCCGCGCTGTCGGAACTCTCGCATTGTGACGATATTGTACCCGTAGTCATAAGACGGTTGCAGCCAGTCCAGGCTGCGTGGATGCCCCCGCAGACCGATCTGCATCGACCGGGTTGGATCCACCTGCCCCTGATCGGCCAGATAGGCCCCCCAGTGAGCCGCTGATTTCTTGGCACCAAGAAAGTGATCAACCTTGGTGAAGACATCCGTATGCGCGTCCAGATGCAGAAAGCTGACCGGCTGCCCGCCTGCAAGCTTGCCGCCACCCAGGGCCTGAACAATGCCACCGGTGATGGAATGGTCACCTCCGACGGAAACGGGGCGCGCTCCGGCCGCGTCTATGGTCTTATAGAATTCAGTGATGCGTTCGATGCAGTCTTCGTTGTCGTTGGCCTTTGGAAAAGGCACATCACCAACATCGGCGATCCGCGCACTCTGCCAAGGATCAATTTCAAAGACCGAATGCACCCTGCGTTGTACGGCCGAGACATGCCGCAACGCGCGTGGTCCCAGGTGCTGGTCCCTTTCGGTCGTGCCGTTGCCCGTCGAATGCGGCACGCCCGCCAGTGCGATATCCTGCCCTTCGGGCCCGACATTGGGACACCGGAACAGTGTGGGCACGCCCCACCAATACAGGTTGTCCATCATCGATTGTTCATACGGGTCGGTCATGATTTCCTCGGATCAAAGAAAAGCGCCCCCGATCAGAACCGGGGGCGTTTGCGTTCAGAGTTTTTCGTCTTCTCGTCGGAACGCGCCCTGCACGATCCGGTCCATGACCATGGCAAGGAACAGGATCGCAAAGCCCCCCAGCAGGCCCGGCCCCTTGGCCGCGTATTGCAGCGCCTCGAGGATTTCCTTGCCCAAACCGCCCCCGCCGATCAGTGAGATGATCACGACCATGGACAGGCACATCAGGATCGTCTGGTTCACACCGGTCATGATCGATGGCAGCGCCAGCGGGATTTCAACATCCTTCAACAATTGCCATTTCGACGCGCCAAAGGCGACGGCAGCTTCTTTGATGCTTTCAGGCACCCCCCGCATTCCCAGTGCCGTCAGGCGGATCACCGGCGGCATGCCAAAGATGATGGTGGCCAGAATCCCCGGCGGGTTGCCGGTGCCGAAGAAGGCGATGATCGGGATCAGGTAGACGAAGGCGGGAAGCGTCTGCATCAGGTCCAGAACCGGTTCCGCCGCGCGATAAGCGCGCTGCGACTTTCCGAACCAGATACCCAGCGGAATGCCGAAGACGACGCACAGCAACACCGCCGCACCGACCAGAGCAACCGTTTCCATCGCCACGTCCCAATACCCCAGCAACGCGATATAGGCCAGGGAAGACGCGGTGAAGATGGCAACCCTTGGTCCCGCCGCACGCCAGGCCGTCACACAGATGACCAGCATGACCACCGGCCAGGGCGACCCGATCAGTGCAATTGTCAGCGCATCAAGCACCGAACGCACGCCCGCCACGATCCCGTCAAAGATATCGCCGCCCGCCGCAGCGGCCGCATCAATCCTGGCCTCCATCCAGTTTGCCAGGCTCGAGAACAGCGTGCCGTTGCCTTCCCCAAGAAACATCGCAGACACTTGCTGTTCCGGGAACGCGTCCAACAATGGAAGAGATGCGTTCACTGTGAACTTGTACACAATCAATGGTCCGATTGCCGCAACAAGGATCGCGCCCATGACGATGTTACGGGTCGAACGCCCACTTTCAGTGCTGTCGGGATCGATGCGCCAGTTCGAATACTGTTTTTCGTAGACGCGGTCGGCATAGAACCCTTGAACCAACTTGAACACCAGCAACATCAACAACCCGGTAATCAGGATTCCTGCCGCCTCAGACTGCGCAGCGGCAGCCCTTTCCAGACTTGTGGCCGCTGCTTTCTGTATGTTCTCGGCCAGTTTGGTGAAACGGTCGATGTCGGCCTGTTCCGTGGCATCCGCTGCGCGCGCCAACAGTTCGGCCGCACGTTCCTGCTGACGCGCAGCGCGCTCGGCGAAATCCGCGCCGGGATTGCCCCACGCGCCCCTGCCGATCTGGACCCACGCGATGATCTCAAGGATCAGAAAGGTCCAGAACATGCCCCAAATGGCGCGTGACGCAGACCAGAATGGCCCCAGCACCGCGGCCCACTTGTTGAACGTGTTTGGAATCGCGCTGGTCGCATCATGAATCTTGTGGAACGCATTGACATAGTAGTCACCGTTCGGACCCGCGAACTCTTTGATGGAAAGGTCCAAGGCCTCGCGATCGACCTCGATATCAGAGGCGGCGGTTACTTTCATCTCTGTTGCAGCATCAGTCATTTTTGCCCCCCTGGATACCGCGCAACAGGCGCGGCTTGGTCACGACACCCACATCGATACCCGCATCCGTGATGACGACCGGCAGATCAGAATTCACGGCCAGGTCGATCAATTGATCCAGATCCGCGCCCTCGTCGGCTCGGGGCGCACCGTCAAGTGGCCCTGAGTAACTGTCCACCGGCTCCATGATGGAATGCGCCTTGACCAGTTTGAGTTTTGAGATGCCCTGAACGAATTCGCGCACGTAATCGTCGGACGGGTTCATGACGATGTCTTCGGGGGTTCCGATCTGTACGATGACGCCATCCTTCATGATCGCAATCCGGTGGCCGATCCGAATGGCTTCGTCCAGATCGTGGGTGATGAACAGAGTGGTTTTTTTGAGCTGCGCCACAAGTGCTTTGAACTGGTCCTGCAACTGCAGGCGGATCAGCGGATCCAGGGCAGAAAATGGTTCATCCATCAACAGGATTTCCGGGTCCGAGGCCAGCGCCCGCGCGATCCCCACGCGTTGCTGCATCCCGCCCGAAAGCTCTTTGGGCAGGCGGTCCTCGTAACCTGTCAGATTCACCAGGCTCAGCGCGTGATCCGAGACGGCCCAGCGCTTAGACTTGGACACCTTTCGGATCTCCAACGGATAGGCCACATTATCGCGTACGGAACGATGCGGCATCAGCGCCATGTGCTGAAAGACCATCCCGATTTGCTGGGCGCGAATGCGGCGCAACTCGGATTCCGACAGTTTCGAAACGTCGTGACCCAGAATCTCGATCCGACCCGCCGTGGGTTCGATCAATCGATTCACATGTCGCACCAATGTGGACTTGCCCGAGCCGGACAGCCCCATGATACAGAAAATCTCACCCCTCGGCACTTCGAACGTGGCGCCCTGAACGCCGACAACACAGTTGAACCGCTCCAGAACCTCCGGCTTGCCTATGCCTTCGTTTCTGACCGCTTCCATTGCCTCTTCCGCACGCGAGCCGAAGATCTTCCAAACGTTTTCTAATTTTACGACAGGTTCGTCCATTTATCCCCCACAGGGCGATGCCCTGCCCGACAGAAAAAGGCCGCCGCGGTTTTGCGCGACGGCCCGAAGAGTGGTGATTTAGTTGGTCAGCCAGCCGATGACGGTGTCTTCATTCGCAGCCACCCATTCCTTGGCGAAATCCGCAGCTTCGATGTTGTCGACGGCCAGCGCCTTACCCATCGCGCTAAGATCGTCGCCTGTCATCTGGTAGTTGCTGAACAGGGCGGCCACTTCGGGATAGCTCTCTTCCAGTTCCTTGGCGTAGTGCAAGTGAAGCGTTGCTCCGTTCCAGGCCGAGGACGCCTCGGACTTGGACAACCAATCCGGATCATCCGTGGGCTGAACGATTGTCCAGGTGGCCGGATCATGAGGCGGTTCTTCCAGAACCGTCAGATCCTGTGTCACGAAGATATAGTGGGGGCTGTAGCAAAACCCGATCCACGGGTCGCCCGCTTTGGTTGCATTTGCCAGATTGGCATAGGCAATGGTTTCTTCGTATTCCGTCAGCTCGAAGATCTGGTCATAGCCATAGGACTTGGCCCGGATCTTCTCGACAACGGTCGACGCCCAACCCGGCGCACCGATCCATACCTCGGGTGTTCCGTTGCCATCAGTATCAAAGATCGCAACCTTGTCGGGGTCGCTCAGGTCATCGATCGATTTGATGTCATATTGTTCCGCGATATAGGTCGGCACGCACATGCCCTGTTCGGCCTGAACCGGGTTTTGGTTCATGACGACGGTGCCGTTTTCCTTGACATAGGTATCGTGCAGGTTCTGCTGATTGGGCATCCACACTTCCGGATGGACATGCATCGAACCGCTGTCCATCGCCTCGAAGACAATCGGGTTGGTGCCGTTTTGCAATTCCACGTCCAAGCCGAGGTTTTCTTCGATCACGACCTCAAGAATATGTGCCGTGGCGTTCACCGAGGCCCAGTTGGGCACACCGATCACGATATCCGCGGCCATGGCCGGCCCGGCAATCGCGAAAGACGCGCTTCCAAGTAGCGTTGCAATTTTTTTCATCTGATATCTCCGTGTTGGGTAGCTTCCGCGCTTGTTTTTCTCACCCTCTCGGGCGGCGGTGCGCTCAGGTTTTTGGTGTGGAAAGGTAGTGCCTTTCGGTTTTTTGGGGCCAGCCAAATCAAATGCTGACATAGCCTCGAAAGTGAAGCATGCGGATGCGTTGCCCATCAAGGGTTACGTCTTTCTACCTCATGAATGCGATATTATCGTAAGTTTGTTTTGACTTCTTGCAATTCAATGCGGTACTTCCGAAACCTCCGAAACGGAAGATATCCGCTGTTTTCATGAGCACTGAATTGCCTCGCGCGAAAACCACAGCCAGTTTTAAAACGGCTTTTGAAGCTTTCCTTTTGCAGGAAGCAATTGATATCAAGCAGATATTGCTGTACCTGATATAGCGTGTCGCGCACGCCCCGCCCTCAAAACGAGGCGTGAAACCTCTCCGTGGCGGTTGCGCCACCTAACCGTACGACCAAGCCCCCCTGACAAGAAACCGTTCAACACTCTGTGAAACGTGTCGAGTATTCTAGTTTTGCAGCTGGCGCTTACCTACCTACTAGTAGATAATATCATGCGTCGTAACCAAGGAAGAGACCTGACCCCATGGAAATCAATTCGGACTTCTCTGACCGCGTTGTCGTTCACTCAGACCAGCTGGAATGGCAGGCCTCTCCTATGAAGGGTGTGGATCGCAGGATGTTGGACCGGATCGGAGGCGAGGTCGCACGGGCCACCACTATCGTGCGTTATGCGCCGGGCAGTCATTTCTCTGCCCACACCCATACCGGCGGCGAGGAATTCATTGTCCTTGACGGTGTATTTCAGGATGAACACGGCGACTATCCGGCGGGGACCTATGTGCGCAATCCGCCAACCTCGCAACACACACCGGGGTCGGAACCGGGATGCACGATCTTCGTCAAGCTCTGGCAGTTCGACATGAACGACCGAACCCAGTTTCGCAAAAATATGGTGGATGAGCTGCGCGCACCCGCGAACGGCATCGCCAACGCAGTCCTGCATGAGGATGCGCGCGAGATAGTGACCTACTCCGATCTGGACGCAGGCGCGACGCTGCGCTCGGACGCCCCTGGCGGGATCGAGGTTCTGATCATCGACGGGTCGGTCACCGAAGGCGGGGAACAACTGGTCAAAAACGATTGGCTGCGCCTGCCTGAAGGCCACAGCCTGACGGCCGTTGCGGGGGCGGACGGGGCCAAAATCTGGATGAAGACTGGCCACCTGCCTTACGCCCAACCGCCGGCGGTGTAACCGATGTCTGAACAAAAACCCTTGGCGCTCGTCGCCGGAGCGGGGGCTGGGCTTGGCCAGGCGTTGGTGTCGCGTTTCCAGGCCGAAGGCATGGTGACCGTGGGTCTGGGCCGAACCCAACCCGACAACCCAATCGGTTCCTTTCATCAGGTCGATCTGTCCGACCCCGACGAAACGGCACCGGTCATAGCCGATTTGATTGCCACTTTCGGGCCGCCCAAGATCGTGGTGCACAACACCGCAGAACTGGTGATCTCACCCTTCCTGAAAACAACGCTCAACGATTACCAGCGCAGCTGGACGTCGATGGTGCAAACGCTGATCGTGCTGGCGCAATCGGTGATGCAGCCGATGGTCCGTGGCGGTGGCGGAACCTTGATCGTGTCGGGTGCAACCGCCTCTCTGCGCGGTGGTGCACAGTTTTCAGCATTTGCTTCGGCCAAGTTTGCCCTGCGCGGGCTGACACAATCGCTTGCACGAGAGTTTCAACCGGCGGGCGTGCATATCACGCATGTCATACTGGACGGCATAATCGACACGGCCCGGTCGCGCGACCGGCACAGTCTGGACCCAGCCAAAATGATGAAGCCCGAAGATATTGCCGAGGTGTATTGGCAACTGGCGCAACAATCCAGGTCGACTTGGACCCAAGAGCTGGACCTGCGTCCTTCAACTGAGGGGTTCTGATCCATGCGCACCGATACGCTCATCATCGGCGGCGGGCTTTCAGGGCTCAGCCTGGCGACACAGCTTGTAGATCAGGGCCAGGAAGTGCTGGTTGTTGAGGCGCGCAGCCGTCTGGGCGGACGCATTCTGACCGAGGTTCAGGGGAACGCCCATCTGGACATGGGTCCGGCTTGGTTCTGGCCCGGGCAGCCACGTATCGCAGCGCTGACAGACCGGCTGGGCCTGCACCGGTTTGACCAATTCAGTTCCGGCGCGCTGAGTTTCGAAGATGAACAGGGCCGTGTTGAGCGGGGCCGCGGGTTTTCATCCATGGAAGGGTCATATCGTCTGGTCGGGGGGCTCGCTGCTTTGACAGATGCGCTGTCGGCACGGTTGCCGGATGGGGCAATTCACCTGTCCACGCAGATCACCGCCTTGGCCCGCACCGAAGGCGGGGTTCGGGTCACCACGCAATCTGGGCAGCATATTTTGGCAAACCGTGTGGTACTTGCCGTGCCCCCACGCATCGCGGCCGAGTTGATCTATGAGCCCGCCCTGCCCGATGGCACGTTGTCAGCCATGCGGCACATCGCGACCTGGATGGCCGGGCAGGCCAAAGCGGTTGCGGTCTATGACACTCCGTTCTGGCGCGAAGACGGACTGTCAGGGGATGCTATGAGCCGGCACGGTCCCATGGTGGAAATCCACGACGCGTCGCCTGCCAGCGGTGGTCCCTTCGCGCTGTTCGGTTTCATCGGCATCCCCGCGCAAGCTCGCCGGGATGAAGGGGATTTGCGGCAGCAGGTTCTGGCTCAGCTGGGGCGATTGTTCGGGCGCAAGGCGACCAGCCCCGGCGCGCTTTTGCAAAAAGACTGGGCGTTTGATCGCTTCACAGCGACCGACCTGGACCTTCAGCCCGTATATGCCCATCCGCAGTACGGCATGCCGAAGGCCATGACACGGATCTGGGAAGACCGGATCATTTTCAGTGGCACCGAAACAGCCGCGCAATTTGGGGGATATCTGGAAGGTGCATTGGAAGCAGCAGAAAACACCGCGGCATTGTTGAGCGCAAATAGGATGAACGTGGTATGGAAATAGATACAAAAACCGCTTTGCTGAATTCTGCCGAATTTGCCGTACGCAGCAAAGGCTTCGACGGCTTCAGCTATGCCGACCTCGCCAATGATGTGGGCATCCGCAAGGCATCGATCCACTATCACTTCCCGACCAAAGCCGCGCTGTCAGCCGCTTTAATGACACGCTACCATACCGAGTCTACGGGACGCTGCGACGAGATCGAGGAAACTTGTGACACGGCGGGCGGGCGTATGCGTGCGCTGATCGCGCTGTATCGCGCGGCTTTGAACGACGGAAAAACCCTGTGCTTATGTGTGTCGCTGATCATCAGCCGGGAAAGCTTGTCGAATGAGGTCACCGACAAAATCCGCGAGTTCCGGCGCATGATGACCCGGTGGATCGAGAATGTCTTTGCGCTTGGCAAAACCGATCATTCGATCACTGGCGTTGAAGATCCGAAAGCAGAAGCACGCGCGGCATTGGCCTTGCTGGAAGGCGCTCATCTGACGGCGCGGGCCGAGAATAGCGCCCAAACCTTTGATGACGCCGTGGAAGTGCTAGCAGCACGTTGTTTGTGACACGGCCTAAGTTAGCTTATACAAAATGGCCGCGTCGATTGTTGAGGCGCCTGCCCGCCTCAACCCGGTTTTTCATACGAGGCCGGCAATTCAACCCGCAAAGCAGAAAGCCTCACTCCAGCTTTACCCAGGCCGAATTTCTGGCAGAGCTTTGCACGCATGCGGCCACAAACCTGACGCCTTCAAGCCCATCCCGGACCGTTGGATAGACAACGGATGCGTCAGGTGAACTTCCGTTTCTGAACGCCAGTATGGCTTCGGCTGCTTCGCCATAGATATTGGCGAACCCTTCCAGGTAACCTTCGGGGTGTCCCGGGGGCACTCTGCTGAGCCGATTGGCCGCATCCCCTGCCGCAGCCCCATTTCGGGTGATCAGACGCTTTGGCTCTCCGTAAGGAGTAAACCAAAGATAGTTCGGGTCTTCCTGAGCCCACTCGATGCCGCCCTTTTCGCCGTACACACGCAATCGCAGAGCGTTTTCGTTGCCGGGCGCAACCTGCGAAGACCACAGCATGCCGCGGGCTCCGCCTTGGAACCTCAGCAACACATGCGCGTTATCGTCGACCTGACGCCCCGGCACAAAAGCCTGCAAATCCGCCGCAAGGCTTTCTGCCCTCAATCCAGTTACAAAGCAGGCAATATTATACGCATGAGTTCCAATATCACCGGTTGATCCTCCGGCACCGGAGCGTTCCGGATCAGTCCTCCACTCGGCCTGCTTGAAATCCTGCGGCTCTGTCAGCCAGTCTTGCGAATACTCAACCTGAACCACGCGGATTTTGCCGATATCCCCGTTGGCAACCATCTCACGCGCTTGCCGAACCATTGGATAGCCCGTGTAGTTGTGGGTAAGGATGAACAGCGCATTTGAGTTTTCAGCGGTTTTGACCAGTTTCTTCGCATCACCAAGGGTCGACGTAAGCGGCTTATCGCAAATCACGTGAATGCCGCGTTTCAGAAACTCACGCGCGGCAGCATAGTGAACGTGATTTGGCGTGACGATCGAAACCGCTTCGATCCCGGATTTCAAACGCGCTTCTCGCATCGCCATCTGCTTGAAGTCATCGTAAACCCGCTCGAGGCCCAGCGCCTCGCCACTATCCCGGGATTTTTCGGGCGTCGAGGACAACGCGCCTGCAACCAGCTCGAACTTGTCATCCAGTCGCGCGGCTATGCGGTGGACACCGCCGATGAAAGCATCGTTTCCGCCGCCGACCATACCAAGGCGAATGCGCCCCGCTCTTTCTTCGTTGCGTCCTGTTACCATCAGCCTATCCCCAGCATTTTCCGATTGGCCGCTTCGTCGGTGCCGCCGTCGGCAAAATCGTCAAAGGCCTTCTCGGTCACGCGAATAATGTGATCGGAAACGAACTGCGCACCTTCACGCGCGCCATCCTCGGGATGTTTCAGGCAGCATTCCCATTCGACCACGGCCCAGCCATCAAAGTCGTTTGCCGCCATCTTGGAAAAGACAGCCCCGAAATCCACCTGTCCATCACCAAGTGACCTGAACCGCCCTGCGCGATCGACCCAGCTTTGATAGCCGGAATAGACACCTTGCCTTCCGGTCGGATTGAACTCGGCATCCTTTACGTGAAACATCCGGATGCGGTCTTTATATATGTCGATATTGTCAAGGTAATCGAGGCATTGCAGGACATAATGCGACGGGTCGTACAGCATGCACGCCCGCGCATGGTTGCCTGTTCGTTCAAGGAACATTTCGTATGTCACCCCGTCATGAAGATCCTCGCCGGGGTGGATTTCATAGCAAACATCAACGCCACAGTCTTCGGCGTGGTCCAAGATCGGCACCCAACGACGGGCAAGCTCATCAAATGCGGTTTCAATCAGACCAGCAGGACGTTGGGGCCAAGGATACACGTAAGGCCAGGCCAGCGCGCCAGAGAATGTTGCATGAGCCGAGATTCCCAAATTCAGAGAGGCTGAAAGCGCTTTCTTGACCTGATCAACGGCCCATTCCTGCCGGGCTTTGGGATCTCCCCTCACGCTTTCGGCCGCAAAACCATCAAACGCCGTATCATAGGCCGGGTGAACAGCGACAAGTTGGCCTTGCAGGTGCGTCGATAATTCTGTGACTTCAACGCCGTTCTCTTGGGCTTTGCCCTTGAAGTCATCGCAATAGTCTTTGCTTGTCGCGGCCGTTTCAAGGTCGAACAACCGCCCGTCCCAACTGGGCACTTGAACGCCCCTGTATCCGCAATCCGCCGCCCATTTGGTTATGGCGTCCCATGAATTGAACGGCGCTTCGTCACCGGCAAATTGTGCAAGAAATAATGCAGGCCCTTTGATCGTCTTCATTCAGTTTCCTCCCCGAAACCAATGCCTCTATGGCGGCAAGTTTTCCTTCAGATAGATGTCGATGCGAATGCGTTCCTGTGATTTGTTGAAAGGGACTTTGTCCGATGTTGCACGCAACAGACGCACCGCGGACCGCACCAGATGCCCAGAGTCCTGCGAGATCAGCGCGTCAAATGTGCCACGGCGAAGCGCATCACGACTAAGCGGCGTGAGTTCATGCGCGATAATGACCAGATCCTTGCTGATCCTGCTCTCTGACAGAAATTGAACCAAACCCGCATTGCCCGCGGCGGAAGAGTATATTCCGACCAGGTCGGGGTAGGTCTCAAATATCCCAGGCATCATCTTGTAGATCAGATCCGGGTCATCCCTGCCCTCGACAGACGCCACGACTTCCAGATGAGGGAACTCTTCAGCGACAACAAGATCAAATCCCTGGCGCCGCTCCAGATGATCACGTGCCAAACGTGAGCCCGTCAGAACCAAAACCTTACCCGGACGATGCACAAAGCGCCCCATCAACTGAGCTGCGGTTCGCCCGGCCGAAACGTTATCGATCCCGACAAAATGATCTCTGTCCGAGCTTGGCAAGTCCGACACCAATGCAACCACTGGAATGCCTTTATCCCTGACCCTCTTCACAGCGTCGCGGACCGAAGGCGTTTCCGGCCCGAATACGGCCACCCCGTCGACGCTCATGTGGTCGACCCCATCCAGAATGTTAACTATGTCCTGAGGCTCGAACGGAGCGACCTTTTTTATCGTGACCCGTGTTCTTTCGATGAACTGATCGCGCGATTGTTCAGCTATCTGATCGCATATCGCCTCGACAAATTCATTACCGGCATCCGGCAGAATAAAGACGAAATTGTAGACACGGTTCCGCGCGAGGTTGGCAGCAGCGGTGTCGCGCACATACCCAAGTTCATCAATCGCCTTTTGCACTTTCTGCACGGTCACCGCCCGCACACCGGGACGCCTGTTCAAGACCCGGTCAACAGTCGCCAGACTGACACCCGCAACGCGCGCGATGTCGTTTACGGTTGGCTTTTTCACCAATTCTAGTTTTTGCTTTTGGTCTTCCACGTGTCTTTCAGCCCTCAATCTCCCGTGCCAAGCCTTCGAACAACAATGCAACAGCTTCTGCACCCGGGTCGTTATGTCCGATCAGGTTTTCTTCGGGAACATAGGCTGCACGGCCTGCTTTGGCACGGTGAATATTTGCGGTTTTGTCAGCACCTTCGCGCGCGGCTTTCGCGGCTTGCACCAGCCCTGAAGGCAGCGCCTCAAGCGCAGGTGCCAGAGCATCAATCATTGTCCTGTCGCCAACTTTGGCCCCACCTACCTGGCTGACCCGGTTCAGGCCTTCGACCAAAGACTTTGATATGGAAGCGCCACTGGCACAGGCATCTCCGGCGGCATTGAAAAAGATCGCCAGGATCACACCGGAAGATCCCCCCATGGTCTGGCTCAGCTCATTGCCCAGCGCGGGAAACAATTGCGTCAGGTCCGCAAGAGGCATTCGATCCAGGCTTCCCTGTAAAGACCTGGCTGCTGTCGCCAAGGTACTGCCTGTATCTCCATCTCCGGATTTCGCGTCCAATTCGTTCAAGTCTTTCTCGGCTTGGATCAGCAGTTCGGCCAAGCGATTTATTGTTTCCTTGGTCGCCGGATTGTTCGACGGGATGGGGTCAATCGGGGTCAAACCATCAGGCAAAGGGGCAATTCGAACCGGCTTTATCGTTTTGACCCCTGGCCATGCCACCAACTCGACCGGTTCTTCCAGCGCCAACAAGTCACTCGGATCAACCGGCAGAATCGAAACAGAGAATCCATGCATGTCCAGCGAAGTCATCAGCGGTGCCGGACCGATAATATGTCCCGCGATACCGGTTTCGGACAAGGCGTGCGTCAAAACAGACATCTCAAGCGGTGTTGTAGACCCCAAGTTGTTTACCAGCGCCACGCAGTCACCCGCCCCCACTCGCTGCTGCAACTTTTCCACGACGGTGGACATTGCGGTCACGGCATTTGCGAACTCCACCTGCTCAACACCTGGCTCGCCGTGAATACCCAACCCGAGCTCTGCTTTGCCGGGGGCAATCCTGTCTTCTTTCGGGGAACCCGGAACGGTGCAGGTGTCCAAACTCATCCCGATACTGACTACTTTCTCGACTACGTTCTTAGCGGCCTTGGTTACAGTTTCCAGATCTGCCCCACGTTCTGCCAATGCTCCGGCAATCTTGTGCACGAACAAGGTCCCTGCCACGCCACGCGGTTGCGGCAGGTCAGGAAGGGCGATGTCATCATCGACCACCACCATTTCCACCTTGCGCCCCAATGCGCGGGCGCGCTCGGCCGCCAGTCCAAAATTCAGCCGGTCGCCAGTATAATTCTTGACGATCAGCAAACACCCCGCCTCACCGGTCACGGCCAGAATGCCCGCCAGGACAGCTTCTACCGATGGGGAAGCGAAAACCTCTCCGCATACGGCCGCAGTTAACATTCCGGCGCCCACAAACCCGGCATGGGCAGGTTCGTGGCCGGAACCTCCGCCCGAAACCAGGGCGACTTTCGATTTGTCCCAGTCCGATCTGTAGACAACCTTGATATGAGGGTACCCATCCAATCTGGTCAGTGCCCCACCTGAAGATGCAAGAAGACCATCTATCGCCTCGGTCACGAGGGTTTCTTTTGTGTTGAGGAACTGGGCCATGCTTTTGCTCCTTAATTCACGCGCGCGCCGGACGCGTCAAAATACAACGGGTTTCGTGGGCTAATTTTGATAGTCTTACCTGCGGGGTAATCTTGATGGACATCGATCAGCGTCACGACCGGATGGCCATTCAAGTCCAGATGAAGTCGGGTTTGGTCACCCAGGTGTTCGGCACGTATCACGCGCGCGTCACTGCCTTCGCCTTCAATGATGTTTTCCGGGCGAAGACCAATCTGCGGGCCCTTGTGATCTCCTCCGAACAACTCCGACGGAAGGATATTTATCCGCGGCAGACCCAATCGACTGGCAACATAAACACTGCACGGGTTTTCATAGATGTCCCTTGGCGTACCGTACTGAACCAGCCTGCCCTCTTCCAGAACTCCGATATGCGTTGCCATTGTCATGGCCTCAACCTGATCATGAGTCACATACAAAAGCGTAGACCCAAGGTCGGCCTGAATTCTCTTGAGCTCGACGCGCAGATCCGCTCTCAGCTTGGCATCCAGTGAACTAAGCGGCTCGTCCATCAAGAAAATTTGGGGATCCCGCACCAATGCGCGGCCAATCGAAACACGCTGCATCTCTCCGCCGGACAATTCCGTGGCCTTGTTGTCCAGCTTGTTCGGGATTTGCAGGATTTCCGCGACTTCGTTCACCTTTTTCTTGATCTGATCCTCAGGGGTTTTCAGGATCGGCGAACGCAGTGGAAACGACAGATTCTCGCGTACCGTCATATGCGGGTACAGCGAATATTGCTGAAAAACCATCGCCACATCGCGTTGGGCAGGCGTTTCCAGGCCAACATCTCGGCCGGCGATGCGTACCGATCCCGAATCCATCTTCTCGAGTCCGGAAATCAATCGAAGCGTTGTCGTTTTTCCCGCACCTGTCGGACCTAAAAGCACGACGAAGGCACCATCGGGAATTGTCATCGAGATACCGTCGACGGCTTGAACAGTTCCGAATGACTTCGAGATGTTCTGCAAAATGACTTCAGCCATTGCTCAGCACCTCTTCGTTCAGGGCGGACTTCAGCGCCCGGCCCGTGGAGCGCTCAAAAAGAGTCACCGTTGTCGAACGGAAATCCAATCCCACGGTTTCACCCGGCGCAACCTTTTCACCTGCGCCGATGCGGGCCTTCAACTCACCGTTCGGGCTTTGCAATGTCACGATCTGGGTTGTCCCCAGGTATTCAGCTGCCAGAACTTTGGCCCGATAGTCACTGTCGTCGGACAAAAATACATGTTCCGGCCGGACACCGAAGACCAGTTCCCCTTCCGCCCCCTCCATCAGCTTCGGGACCGCTTCGTCATGGCCGTTCAGCCTGACCCTTTCAGAGCCGGGTGCCACTTTTCCCTGAAACGGCAAGAAGTTCATTGACGGAGATCCTATGAAATCCGCCACAAACATGGTCGCAGGTTTGTCGTAGATTTCTTGCGGCGTTCCGAATTGTTCGATCACTGCGTTATTCATGACAACAATCTTGTCGCCCATCTGCATGGCCTCTAGCTGATCGTGTGTGACGTAAACCGTTGTCGCTCCCATTCGATCGTGAAGCGCGCGCAACTCTTCGGCCATATGCTCGCGAAATTCGGCGTCCAAAGCGCCAAGAGGTTCGTCCATCATGAACGCCTTGGGCTCGCGAACGATCGCCCGCCCAAGTGCAACGCGCTGCCTGTCGCCACCCGAAAGCCCCCCCACCGGGCTTTCCAGAATGTCAGTTATCCCCAAAATCCCGGCGACTTCCTCGACTTTGGCTTTGACGGCTGCACGTGACATGCCTTGTGAAATCAGTGGATAGCTGATGTTCTTGCGAACATTCATGTGCGGATACAGCGCGAACATCTGGAAAACGAACGCTATGTCACGTTCTGAAGGCGGCTTTTGGCTGATTTCCTCACCATCCAGATAGATTTCGCCGGAAGTCGGAAGTTCCAGCCCCGCAATCATCCTGAGCGTTGTCGTCTTTCCACATCCCGACGGCCCAAGCAGCATGAAAAACTCACCATCCTCAATTGTAAAAGAGCTCTCGCGCACAGCAGTGAAATCGCCGAACATCTTCTTTACGTTTTTGACTATGATCTGGGCCATTTCTACTCCGGAAAATGGCTGACGATGATGAACATGACGGTTCCGATCAGCGTGACGATGAAGGAATAGGTGAACGCCCAAAGGACAAAGGGCTGCATCAGCATGAAGACACCTAGTGCGATCAGGATGGTGGCGACCATCTCCCACGGGCCGCGGCGGAGCCGCATCAATCCGGTAAGAAACTCGCTCATTTGCGTACGGCTCCGAATGTGATCCCGCGCAGCAGGTGTTTGCGCATCAGGATGGTGAAAATCATGACGGGGATCAGGAAGATCGTCGCACCGGCCGCAACCGCAGGCCAATCCAGACCGCCAATACCGATGATGGTGGGGATGAACGGGGGCGCTGTCTGCGCGTTGGCCGAAGTCAGCAGCACGGCGAAAGCATATTCATTCCATGCGAAGATCAGGCAGAAGATCGCAGTTGACGCAATGCCTGTGGCGGCTTGCGGCAGCACCACTTTGTAGAAGGCCTGAAACCTCGTGTAGCCATCTATGAGGGCGGCTTCCTCGTACTCTCTTGGAATTTCGTCGATGAAACCCTTCAGCAACCAAACCGCCAGGGAGATATTCACGCCCGTATACAGGAGGATCATTCCCAGATGCGTGTCGCTCAACCCAAGGTTTCTGAACATCAGGAAGATCGGGATGGCGACAGCGACCGGAGGCATCATCCTTGTACTAAGAATGAAGAACAGAAGGTCGTCTTTGAGCGGTACCTTGAACCTGCTGAACGCATAGGCGGCCAGCGTGCCGAGGAAGATACTCAAGAACGTGGAGCCAAATCCGATGATGACCGAATTCATGAAACGCTCGCCGAACTTGGAGGGCCCAACGATCACCATGTCATATTGGCGGACGATCTCATCGGCCCAGTTCTGCGGCGGGTTGGCTTCCAGAAACTCCTGCGTCTGCCTGGTGCGCGTGGTGAAAAGATTGACGTAACCTTCGAGCGTTGGGTCAAAGACCACTTTGGGCGGGTAGCTGATCGCGTCGGCGGGGGATTTGAACCCGGTCAGCAAAATCCACACCAGCGGGATCATCGTGATCAGCGCATAAGTGATGACCAGGATTCCTGCGATCCATTTGGACCGGTTCGAAGGTTCAGTGACGGAAAAGCTACTCATCTCTGTTTCACCTTGTTCAGGGCTTTGACGTAGATCGACGCAAGGCCGAACACGGTGACGAAAAGGATGATCGCATAGGCTGACGCGTAGCCCGTACGCCACTTTTCAAAAGCCTCCCGCTTGAGATTGATCGAAGTGAGTTCCGTAACGGACCCCGGCCCACCGCCAGTCAATTGCACCACCAGATCAAACATTTTGAAGTTCTCGATCCCTCGAAACAGCACCGCCAGCATCAGGAAAGGCAGCACCATCGGGATCGTAATCGTAAAGAACTGCCGCAGCTTGCTGGCCCTGTCGATCTCGGCCGCCTCGTAGATGTAATCGGGAATACTGCGCAGCCCGGCCAAGCAGATCAGCATCACAAACGGCGTCCACATCCATGTGTCGACGATGACGATGGCCCAGGGCGCCAACGTCACCGAACCCAGCATCTCAAAACTTGACGGGTCTTTGCCGGTGAACCACGAAACGATATAGTTGAACAGTCCGATCTGAGGCTGATAGAGAAACTTCCAAAAGTTCCCGACGACAGCAGGGGACAGCATCATTGGCAAGACAATAATCGTGGTCCACAGGTCGTTTCCCTTAAACTTCTTGTTGATTAGCCACGCCAAGGTGAACCCGATCAGAACCTGAAAAAAGATCGTCCAGAACAGAAAATGCGCCGTCGCCTGCATATTCAACCAGGTGTCGGAATCCGTCAGGATACGCTCGTAATTCCTTAACCCGACATCCTTGACCTCGCGCCCTATCCGATTGGCTTTGTAGTTGGTAAAGCTAAGCTGGATTGTCCAAATCAACGGAAAAATGTTGATTGCAAGCAGCAGGAAGATCGTCGGGGAAATGAATATCCAAGCAATTGCTCGATCGGATAACCCTCTGATTTTGCGCGCAACTCGCGTGGGCGTTGCCTGCGCAACGCGATCTATGGTCCGGTCAGACATTTCTTTGCCAGTTCTTGTCGGTTTGGGACACACGGGTCATGGTGGAGCGGGCTTGAACCCGCTCCTGCCCTGCTTCCGGATTAAAGCTTGCCTTCGTCTTCGAAGACTTCGGTCCAATCCTCGATCAAAAGATCAAGCGCTTCCTGGGCGGTGCCTTGATCGGCGACAACGTAGTCATGGATACGTTTCTGCATGGCCAACAACAATTCCGCATAAGCAGGCTCCTGCCAGAAGTCCTGCACACCTGCCATGGCTTCCAGAAAGTCACCGGCAAAGGGTTGGCTGTCCACGAAGCCGGGGTCTTCCAGCACGGAATTATGTGCTGAATAACCGCCCAGCTCCCACCATTTGGCCTGAACTTCGGGTTGCGCGAACCACTTGATGTACTCAAGCGCGGCATCCTGTTTGTCAGAATAGCTGACGACTGAAATCCCTTGCCCGCCCAACGTTGAACCTGCCTGATTTTGCGGCGGGTTCACGAAGAAGTCGATCTTGTCGCCACCGGTATTGGGATCTGCATAGAGGCCCGGGAAGAAAGCAAACCAATTCATGGCCATGGCGACCTGACCTGACTTAAAGGCGTCCAAGCTTTCACCCATGTAAGAGTTTGTGTACCCCGGAGGTGTCGCTGTTTTGTAGAACTCTTTGTAGAATTCCAGCGCTTCGACGGCTTCGGGTGAATTCACGGCGCCTTCCATGTCATACGAGCCCGGCGTATTTTCATACTTGAACCCCCATGGGTAAAGCGCACTCGTCACACCCATTGTTATCCCTTCCGAACCGCGCTCGGTAAAGATCGCAGCGCCGTACACGGTTTTTCCATCGATCTCGCGACCTTGGAAAAATTGCGCAATCTGCAACAGCTCTTTCTGGGATTCCGGTTCACGCAAATCTTGACCGGTAGCTTCTTTATAGGCGGCTTGGATATCGGGATCTTCGAACCAGTCCTTGCGATAGAACCAACCGTTCGCATCACCCATTGCAGGCAGCGCATAGTAATTTGGCGTGCCCTTTGGCCAAGTCGAATAAGCGTACACAGTTGCCGGCGCGAAATCATCCATACTGATGCCTTCAGCATCAAAGAAGTCATTCAGCTTTACATAGTGACCGTTCTCGGCTCCGCCGCCAATCCATTGGCTGTCCCCGATCAGCAGGTCACAAAGCTTCCCTCCGGAATTCAGCTCATTCAGCATGCGGTCCGCAAAGTTCGGCCAGGGCACAAACTCGAAGTTCATTGTGTGGCCAGACTCGGCCTCGAATTCTTTGGATAGCTCAACCAGCGCGTTGGCCGGGTCCCATGCCGCCCAACACAGTGTCAGGTCTTCAGCATTTGCCTTGGTAGAAAGAGTAGTAGCGGCAAGGACTATTGCGCTGGCAGACGCCAGTTTTGAGTAAGTCATCCATTCCTCCCTTTTTAACGCCGTCAATCGAGGATGTGCGAATCGCGGCATAGTTCCAAGGCTATTTGAGGTACGCACCTCAAGTCTAGATAATTTTGAGGTTCGTACCTCAAAATGCCCCATTTAACTTAAATTTACGCTACTAATTCATTGTTTTTGAACAATTTACGCTGCACCATTTCCTTCCGCATACTTTCCAACAATCCACAGGAAAAACCGATAGTCTCAAAACAGTTCTTTGAAACTGACCTGCTGTCAGCTTTGGATAGCCAGTTCTCACAGGCCCTGCATTGCTGGATTTCCGGCTTTACGCCCCCCGCCCGAACGCGTGGAAATCGATGGCCCAGAAGACGCAAGACGAGCCAAATTCGGCTATACACGACGGATCGGAAACCAACGCATGAGCGAACTCACCATTGTCAGAATGAAGCGTTACCCTATCAAGGGTCTGAGTCCGGAGCCGCTGAACACAGTCAACCTGAGCGCGGGTGAGGGTGTACCTGGTGATCGCCTTTTCGGCTTTGCTCGCTACAATTCCGGCTTTGACCCGACTGACCCAAAGCCACTTCCTAAAGACCGCTTTGTTGTTTTGCTGAAAGAAGCTGGGCTTGCGGATCTCAGGACACGTTTCGACGCAACAACTCAGCAGTTGGAAATTGATGTGGACGGCCGCACCCACTGCTTCCGCATGAGCGAGCCCCAAGGAAAAACGGATGCCGCCAGACTCCTCTACGATACGCTGGAACTACAGGATCCTGAACCGCCTAGATTCGTGTCTTCGCACCCGCATCGTTTCACGGATGTTTCAGTCGTTTCACCGAAGATGATGAATGCGGTATCGGTACTCAACTTAAGCTCTGTTGATGCGTTAAGCAGAAAGTTGCGCACAGACATTCACCCGGCCAGATTTCGGGCGAATATCGAAATTGACGGATTGCCACCGTTTTCCGAGCTGAGCTCTGTCGGTTCCAGCTTTGTGTTCGGCGATGTCAGGCTGCGGATACTCTCGCGGACGAAACGATGCGCCGCTACCGAGGTGAATCCTGTGACGGCCCTTCGAGACTTGAACATTCCGTTCTTACTTCGAACCCATCTGGGCCATATGGATATGGGGGTTTACGTAGAAGTGCTGGATGGCGGCTCCCTCTTTGCTGGCCAAAAAGGAAAATGCCCGCAGGAATAAGTGGCCCAATTGATCTGACACTTACACGTCGCCGGAGTTCTTTTGGCATTCATCGGACGTGATCAGATCAACCTGTGCTCGGACTCACGCAATGCAACTCGCGAAAATTGCAGCATGAATCCAGATCGTCGAATGGAAATGATGCGAAACGGATACAAATGGCGGTGCTGTAAGACAAATTGGAACCAGTCTCTGCTAAGCCAGTACAGCTGCCCTTTTTGTCGCACCAAGTTCGCGCGGCCCGGCAAGAGCGAAGGTGCGTGTTCGCTTGAAGGTATCTCTGCTGGCTAACGATCTTTTATGGTTGAAGTGGTTGTGGACGGAGGAGTGGACTACAGCGAACTTCTGCAAACTTCGCATGCGCCTGAAACGTAGCATGGCGCGTTCGCGTCGTTGAAACGGCAGGTGCGAATTCTCGACACGGTTTTTAGGCATCTGCCAGCTTGCTGGTTTTCTGTAGCACCCAAATCTCTGATTGCCGCCACAGATTATCGGGCTGGCCGTTGATCTTAAAAAAAACCTCATCCACATGCCACTTCCATTTTTGAGTACGCCCGCTGCTGCTGGACCCGTTTTCTAAGGATTTCCGTGGCGAACATTGGGCCGAACCAAGTCCACCAGTATCGGACCGTCTCTTGGCTCACATCTATCCTACGCTCATCCATCAGGTCTTCGACATTGTAAAAGGCACAGGAAACCGAAGGTACAATATCACGGCCCGACGAATGATCCTGGGGTTGGCCTAGAATTCCTTGAATGGCCCTGGGTTGGTCACAGGTGGAGGCTTCGAAAGCCCCTACCCGTTTCAACCCGAGTTCTTCTGACAAGACCCTTTTAGATGTTCACCTGTTTTCGCAATTCAGGTCTGCTTTGGGGTTGGTGCAGTAATGGTTCAGAGCTTGCGAAGGAAATCATTGCACTCCGGCGAAAAGTATTTGTTTCTTGCGGTCTGCATCCCTTTGACACAAATCGAAATCGCACTCATGCAAAAAGCCCCGAGGGGAAGGCGCAACTAAGAAATGCCCAAAATCATCTTGCCCCGCGACAAGCGCAACCAGAGTTTTCACGCCGTTTTTCTGTTTCATCGAGGGTTTTATGAAACGCAACGCCGCGCCAATGCGTCTGTCGTCAGTGTTATTGGGTCCCGATGCGTGAAAGAGATGCCCGTGATGCATGGATGCCTGCCCCGCACGCAATTCCGCAGCCACTGCATCTTGTTCGTTCACATCGACTGCGATTTCCTGCCCGCGTGATAACAGATTGTTTTTGCTGAAGGTGTCTACGTGAGGCGCGATACGGTTTTTATGACTGCCGGGAACAAACTTCATACACCCGCTTTGCTCAGACGCTTCTGAAATCGCAACCCAACAAGTAACCTCTTCTGCATCATCCAATCCCCAATAGGTCAAGTCCTGGTGCCACGAGACGATTTTCGATGATCGCGCCTCTTTTACGAAAAGTGCACCGCTCCAAACCATGAGGTCCGGCCCCAACACCGTTGAAGCAGCCTCAATCAGCTTCGGATGGCGGAGAAGTGCATCGAATGATGGTATCAGCCTGTCCGGATACGAGTATAGAAGCTTGAGTTTCTCTGGGTCATCTCTGAGGGTGCGCTCTGCTTTCTCAAAATCATCGCGCAGCGTTTGAACCTCGGAAACTGTCAGGATATCCAGCGGAGCCACGAAACCATCTCTTTCATAAGTCGTCGCTATATCAGGCATTCGTTTAACCATTGTCATTATCCGGAAATGTTAACTGCACCTTCATTGATCGGCTTCGATCAGACGCAACCTCGAAAGCAGTGACAGCCTCCCCAACTTCGAAGGAATGCGTCACCAGATGGTCGACGTTTAGTAGTCCGTTTCGCATCATTTCGACAGCGACCGCGAACTCGGAATGGAAACGGAAAGATCCGCGAAGTGCAATCTCTTTTGCAGTCAACGCCTGCATCGGCACTGTCATGTCTCCGCCCAGGCCAAGCTGAACCAAAGTTCCACGCGGGCGCAAGCATGCGACGCCAGAAGCCAGGGCCGATTGAGCCCCGGAACATTCCAGTTGGACGTCAATCTGGCCCTTGTCCTTTTCAAACCGTTCCAACATTTGCGGATCAGTGTAGGTGTTGATGACATCGTCTGCCCCGCATTCACGCGCTATGGCTAGGGTCTGGTCCGAGATATCTGTCGCGACTATTCTGGCCGCCCCAGAACGACGTGCCACCAAGATCGTAAGGCAGCCGATCGGGCCGCATCCGGTGATAAGCACCGTTTTACCCACCAGGCTTCCAGCTTGTTTAACCGCGTGCAAACAAACCGCCAGCGGTTCTGCCATAGCGGCCTGTGCAGGGCTCAACCCGTCTGCCGGAACACATTGACTGGCTTTCGCCACGAGTTTGCTCCGAAAAGCGCCTTGGATATGCGGGAACGGCATTGCGCTGCCATAGAACTTCATATCAAGACAGTGGTTTTGCTGCCCGTTCAGACAATAGTAGCAGGCTTGGCAGGGGCGGGATGGAGAAACTGCAACCAATTGACCTAGGTTCAGCCCCTGCACACTTGACCCGAATTCTACGATTTCCCCGGACACTTCGTGTCCAAGCACCATCGGTTGAAGCAACTTGATGGCGCCGAAGCCACCGTGGTTGTAATAATGCAGGTCAGAGCCGCAAATCCCACCCACACGCAATGCAATTAAAACTTCGTCTTGTCCCAGGTCGCGCACATCCCGGTTTTCCAACCTCAGATCTTTCGCAGCATGGATAACAACAGCAACACTGGCCGAAGACATTGCGCAGACTCCCTATACACATCGCCAAAAGATACGGATAGTCGGTGCCGACAACCAAGGGATTTTTGCATGACGCTTGAAATGTTCAGCCTAAGTGGAACTCGGGCGCTGATAACAGGCTCCAGTCAGGGAATTGGACTTGCACTGGCGCGAGGTTTGGCTTCTGCCGGTGCGCAGGTCGTTTTGAACGGGCGCGACACCACAAAACTGGCGGCAGCAGCCTCCGAACTCAGTGAAACAGGCGCCTCGGTACGGGAACTTGCGTTCGATGCGACCGATCATGAAGGCGTCCGATCTGCTGTGGACGACTTTGAAGAAAAGGTTGGCCCGATAGACATCCTGATAAACAACGCCGGAATGCAACACAGGACGGAGTTACAGGATTTCCCCGCTGATGCCTTTGAACGCCTACTACAGACAAATGTCGCGTCCGTCTTTCACGTCGGTCAGGCAGTGGCACGACACATGATTGAAAGAAAGTCTGGCAAGATCATTAACATTGCGTCGGTTCAATCCGCATTGGCAAGACCGGGCATTGCGCCTTACACGGCGACAAAAGGTGCCGTGACCAACCTTACAAAAGGAATGGCAACTGATTGGGCCAAGTATGGTCTGAACTGCAATGCCATTGCGCCCGGATATTTCGATACACCTTTGAACGCCGCTTTGGTTGCCGACCCAGCGTTTAGTGCATGGCTCGAGAAACGTACCCCGGCCGGTCGCTGGGGCAATGTAGAAGAACTTGTCGGTGCCGCCATATTCCTTGCGTCCCCTGCATCCAGTTTCGTCAATGGACATACTCTCTATGTCGATGGTGGAATAACGACGTCACTTTGATTTGTGGCTTTCCATCCTCTGTTAAATGCGACTGACAGTAGATACCGTTTACAGCGCCGACGCCAAAGCAATCACCACAACAACAATCAAGGAAGCCGCCATCGCAAAGTTGATCCTTCGATGCGATCTTTGGCTTATATCAAGTCTGCCCAGTTTTGCGCCAGCACCCAGCCAGATCATGTGAACTGGCACCCATATCATATTGAAAACAAGGATTTTTATGACGACCTCCCAAACGGGCGCATCGGGCAAAAAGGCAAACCCTGAGAACAATGCTGTGCTGACCACGTAAGCCTTGGGATTAATGAACTGAAGTGTCAGCCCATTCGCAAAACCAAGTGGCGAAACCGCTGGAGAAAACCCGACCTTTGAGCCAGCGCTGGCAATTCGCCAGGCCAGAAATACCAAATACCCGACTGAGGCGAATAGCAGCAAAGTTCTGAGCGCCGGTATAGCCAAAGCTACCGCAGCGACTCCAGAGACAACCAACATCATGTTGATGAACCCGCCCAGCATCAAACCAGCCACGAAGGCGAGACCAGCTCGAAAACCAAATGCTGATCCAATACCCGCAGTTGTTAGAACACCTGGGCCCGGCGTAATCAGCAGAAAGAAAACCGCGACAGCAAACTCAAACACTCTTCAGATTGGCCTTTTACAGATCTCTGCATTCTGGCACAGCTGTGATCACCGATCCGTCCTTAAGGTGTTGCAGAAGATTGTCGACGGTTAGGTCACCCATAGCTGCACGCGTCTCAATAGTCGCGCTACCAGCGTGAGGGAGCAGAACGACATTGGACATCTCGCGCAACGCTTTTGGAACACGCGGTTCGTCCTCGAAAACATCAAGCCCCGCCCACCCAAGCTCGCCGTTTTGCAATGCGTTGATAAGGGCAGTTTCGTCGACGACCGAACCTCGACTAACGTTTATCAGAGTGCCGCCCGCCCCCAACGCGCGAAGCACCTCAGCGTTGACCAGCCTATTGGTCGACGGACCGCCGGGCGTGATGCATATGAGGACGTCAACATGTTCTGCCATTTCAACCAAATTGTCGAAATAGCGGTACGGGACATCCTTTTGATTGCGGGTGTGATAAGAGATTTCGGGGGCCCACGGCTCTAACTTATCAACGATCGCCTGACCAATGCGACCAAGACCAAGAATGCCTATCTTTTGATTGTCTGCTGATCGGGTCAAAGGGGCATTGCCTTCAACCTCCCACCGTCCGGACCGAACGTAATTGTCGTCACGTAAAAGCTCTCGGTAACATGACAGCAATAGCAGAACGGCGGTGGTTGCGACTTCTTTGTTCAAAACATCAGGTGTGTGTGTCACAACAATTCCGCGCTCAGCCGCAGCACTAGCGTCGACGGCGTCGTAACCGACCCCATAGACACTGATCATCTTCAGATTACTGAGTGATGTCATCAGGTCATGCGGAACACCATCGTGCCCGTTCGTTACGATATGCGTAATACTATCCGCGTTGAAATCGTCCAATTGATGAATGTCGAACGCTGCGGACAGGCGTTCTCGCATCCGTTCAGTGATCCCGCCGATTTGCAATAAGTCAGTCATCTTGGCCGACCGTTTGCCGCTGAACACCAAGCCCATCGATGCGAAGCTCCATGACGTCGCCTTTTTTCAGGTAAACTGGTTCCGGTTTAATCCCCATTCCAACACCGGGCGGTGTTCCAGTTGAAATGACGTCGCCGGGGTGCAGTGTGAAAAGTTGGCTTAGATGTTCAATGATCTCGGCAACGGAAAAGATCATCGTAGAAGTATTCCCGGTTTGCATGCGCTGACCGTTTACATCCAGTGACATACCAAGACATTGAGGATCCGGCACCTCATCCCGGGTCACCAACCAAGGACCTGTGGGGCCAAATGTGTCGCAAGACTTGCCTTTGGTCCATTGACCGGTCAGTTGAGTTTGAAAATGCCGTTCTGACACGTCGTTTACGATGCAATAGCCGGCAACGTATTCGAGCGCGTCGGCCTTGGACACGTATTTGGCCGTTTTGCCGATGACGACGCCCAGTTCGCATTCCCAGTCGGTGTGAGTAGATCCGCGCGGCATGACGACATCGTCATAGGCACCAATGACGGCTGAGTTTGCCTTGAAAAAAAGTATCGGATGCTCTGGAATATCTGCGCCGGTTTCTGCGGCATGGTCCGAGTAATTCAAACCGATGCAAAGAAATTTTCCGATGCCACCGACACACGGTGCGATACGAGGATCCCCCTCGACAATTGGCAGGTTATTCGGATCCAATGAGCGCAGATTATCAAGCGTTCCGTCATCCAGAACATCGCCCGTAACATCATTGATGTGGGCGGACAAATCCCGCAATTGACCCTGGGAATCGACCAAAGCAGGCTTTTCCGAGCCCTCGGCTCCGTAACGAACAAGTTTCATTTCTGTTCCTTTTAGTGATTGTCGCGTGGCATGAAGTCTCGCGCGATATCGCGGTAGTTTTCGGCACCCTTGAGCGTCATACCGCGATCCAACCGATCTACTTTTTCGCGGAATATTTCCTGCCATGGGGATTGATTGGGCGGCATTGTATACCCACCCTTTGCCTCCAGATCGCGGGCGCGTTCATGCAGTTCTTCAAGCGAAACCAGCATATCTGCTGTGCCTTTGCCAAGATCGATGCGCAGTCGGTCGCCAGTTCGCACCAAGGCCAACCCACCGCCCTCTGCAGCTTCTGGTGAAGCATTCAGGATAGACGGGCTTCCTGATGTGCCGGATTGCCGGCCATCACCGATGCAAGGAAGGGCTTCGATGCCTTGTTTCAACAAATATGCAGGCGGACGCATGTTCACGACTTCTGCGGCACCCGGGTACCCTTTTGGTCCTGCTCCGCGCATAATCAGAATACAGTTTGCATCGATTTTTTCGGCGGGATCATCGATCCGATGGTGAAAATCCTCGGGCCCATCAAACACAACCGCCCTGCCCTCAAATGCATTAGGATCATCCGGGTTCGACAAGTAGGTCTCTCGAAATGCCTGCGAGATCACAGATGTCTTCATAATCGCACTCTCGAACAAGTTGCCCGAGAGATTGATGAACCCCGCCTGAGGCTTAACCGGGCTACTGACAGGCTTGATTACGTCGCAATTCTGAGATCGGCGCGTCGAGCAATTTTTGCCTATCGTCTTACCGTTCACCGTTATCGCATCGGGATGCGGCAGCAATCCTGCATCAAGAAGCTCTCCGACAACGGCGGGAATGCCCCCGGCCTGTTGGTAATCTTCGCCCAGATATTTACCCGCAGGCTGCATGTTAACCAACAGAGGAACGTCGTGGCCAAGTTTCTGCCAATCACCGTTGTTCAATGGAACACCAAGATGCCGGGCGATCGCATTCAGGTGTATCGGCGCGTTCGTCGATCCACCGATCGCCGAGTTTATGACAATCGAATTCTCAAAAGCCTGACGTGTCATCACATCACTGGGGCGTAAATCCTCCCAGACCATGTCCACAATGCGTTTACCCGTTTCATAGCTGATTTGACCGCGCTCTCTGTACGGGGCTGGTATGGCTGCTGATCCTGGCAATTGCATACCCAAGGCTTCAGCAAGCGAATTCATGGTCGTTGCTGTTCCCATCGTATTGCAATACCCCACCGAAGGTGCCGCGGCGGCTGCGATCTCCATGAACTCATCGGTGTCGATTTCATCAGCCGCAAGGTCTTCGCGCGCTTTCCAAATAACCGTTCCTGATCCTGCGCGCTCACCTTTCCACCAGCCGTTGAGCATTGGGCCGACCGACAGGGCAATCGCTGGGATGTTGACGGTCGCAGCGGCCATAAGAAGTGCGGGCGTGGTCTTGTCGCAACCAATGTTCAGAACAACGCCATCAATCGGATACCCGAATAGACTCTCAACCAGGGACAGATAAGCCAGATTGCGGTCGAGAGAGGCCGTTGGCCGTTTACCGGTCTCTTGTATCGGGTGGACCGGTATTTCGATGCACGTTCCCCCGGCGGCGATGATCCCGTCGCGAACGCGTTTGGACAACTCGATATGATGCCGGTTGCAGGGGCTCAAATCACTCCCGGTCTGAGCAATCCCAATGATCGGCTTGCCCGATTGCAGTTCTGCGCGGGTCAATCCGTAATTCAGGTATCTCTCAAGATACAATGCCGTCATCTCAAGGTTCTCAGAATTCATGAACCACTTGCGAGATCGCAGATCATTTTTTGATATTTTAGTCATTGGCCTGACCACCCCCCATCAATTATGTGCGTGTGTCCCGTGGTGAATGCACTTTCATCGCTCGCCAGATAGACGACCAATGCAGCAATCTCTTCTGCCTTCGCTACACGCCCCATGGGCTGACGCGCCACAAATTGTGCAAGGGCTTCTTCTCTGCTGCCCAGTTGCTCGCCCAACGCATCTACACGGTCACGCCAACTGGGACTGTCGACTGTTCCCGGGCAAATGCAATTGCACCGAATTCCTTGTGTTATGAAGTCCACGGCTACCGATTTCGTCAGCCCAACAACGGCAGCCTTAGTCGTTCCATATACAAAACGATTTGGCGCACCGATTATGGAACCCAGTGCGGAAGACATGTTGATAATCGAGCCTCCTCCGCGCTCTAGCATCCCCGGCAATACAGCCTTTGTTGTGCGCACCATTGAGCGCACATTCAGGTCCATGGCGAAGTCCCATTCTTCGTCGGTTGCATCCAGAATAGTTCCGTGATGCACGAACCCGGCGCAGTTGAACAAAACATCCGGCTTCGCTCGCGCGACCCCATGATGAATACTGTCATTATTTGTCACATCCATCTCGAAAATTTCGAGATTTTCGAGATTCCGATCGCGAATCAAATTTAGTTTTTCAGGGTCAATATCCGTCGCATAGACTTTCGCACCCTCTCTTGCCATCGCAATTGCGCTTGCAAGTCCGATCCCTTGTGCGGCGGCTGTAACCAGGACGTTTTTTCCCTTAAGTCTCTCTGACATATATATTTTCCGACCCTAAAAGTGGCGACTGGACACGTGTTGCTTCGTCCCACAGATCAACCGAGAAGCAAAGAAACCTTGGTGGATTTGCAACGACTTCTGGCATGTGGGCCCAGAGCCGTTAGCGTATGACAGAGATTTTGGTTTGGCCATAACCATGCGTGGCGCACCTTCGGAAGGACAGAGGATTATGAGCAAGCAGTTCAAAGTAGCTCTATTGGGAACCGGCCTGATGGGCGCTCCTATGGCGAGGAGTATTTTGCGCGCCGAATTTCCGTTAACTGTATGGAACCGCAGCTTGGATAAGGCAAAACCGTTGACGGCGGAAGGCGCGACATTGGCGGAAACTGCCCCGCTGGCGGTTTCGGGTGCAGACGTAATTGTAACGATGCTGTCGGACGGATACGCGACCGGCGCGCTACTTTCTGACGAGGCTTTCCGCAAACAACTCAAACCCGGAATGATCTGGATTGATATGTCCAGCGCCAAACCCGAACACGCCCGAGAACAATCCGCGCAATTGTCTTCGATGGGGTTGCAGCATCTGGATGCCCCGGTTTCCGGCGGCACCAAAGGTGCCGAAGCTGCCACGCTTGCGATCATGGTCGGTGGTGATCAGGACGTTATGGAGCGCGTGCGACCGGTTCTGTCAGCAATGGGCCGCCCTGTGCATGTAGGCCCAAGTGGTTCTGGTCAATTGTGCAAATTGGCCAATCAGACGATTGTCGCTGTGACTATATCGGCTGTCGCCGAAGCGACTTTACTGGCTCAGCGAGGCGGGGCTCACCCTGCCGCGTTGAGGGCCGCACTGAAAGGGGGATTTGCTGATAGCATTATCTTGCAACAACATGGCGAACGCATGTCTGACGGAAATTTTGTGCCCGGAGGATTGTCCAAGTTTCAACTAAAGGATTTGGACAACACGCTGGAGGAAGCGCGAAGCCTTGGCGTTGAGCTACCTAGCACCCGATCTGTGCGCGACCGTTTCGAATATCTGATAGACGAAATGGATGGGGCCGAACTGGATCATTCGGCTTTGTATCTAGAACTCAAAAAACGGAACGGAATGCTGTGACGCGGATCCTGATTATAGGCGGCGGAGGAATGCTGGGCCAGAAACTGGCCCATCGCGTGTCGACCCAAGAAACCTTTGGAGCCGATGCCCAAGTCTCACTGTTCGATCTCTCGTTCCCGCCCGACAGTGCGGCAGGTAGTCAAATTGTGGGGGACTTGACTGCGTCAGGCATAGCTAAGTCTTTTGCTAAGCAGCGACCAGACGTCATTTTCCATCTTGCAGCTATCGTTTCAGGCCAAGCTGAAACAGACTTTGCGTTGGGTTGGGATGTAAACCTTATGGCAACGTGGGCACTGCTGAACGAACTTAAGGATAAACACGAGGCATCAGGAAGGGAGTACACTCCTCGCCTGGTTTTCGCCTCATCCATAGCGGTGTTCGGGTCACCGTTCCCTGAAAAGATAAGCGATGAGTTCCTTTCGGCACCTTTGACCAGTTACGGAGCGCAGAAAGCGGCGTCTGAACTGATGATCATGGATTTCAGCAGGAAAGGATACATCGACGGTGTTTCCTTGCGCTTACCCACATTGTGTGTCCGCCCGGGCAAGGCCAACGCTGCCGCTTCGTCCTTCTTTTCAGGAATAATCCGCGAGCCATTGAATGGGGATGAGGCTGTCTTGCCAGTTGCCGAAACTGTTCGACACTGGCACGCTAGCCCCCGCGCCGCTGCGACTTTTTTGACCCACGCCGCAACATTGGACACGCAGCTTTTGAATGACCGACGCGCCTTGAACATGCCAGGTGTCAGTTGCACCGTCGCCGAACAAATCGAAGCTCTGCGCAATGTCGCCGGTCAAGACGCTGTTGGCCTAATCAGGCGAAAACCGGACAAGGCAATTGAAGGAATAGTCAAGAATTGGCCGCGCGAATTTCAAACAGATCGCGCTCTGAAGTTGGGGTTCAAAGCGGAATCAAGTTTTGATGAAATCATTCAAGTGTATTTGGAAGACGATTTTCGGCCTTAGTCGCCCATCGTCTTTCCGGTTAGATGGCGTTTCAGATGATTGTGGATTTTCTCCCGTGTTAACTGCTCATCCCCCGACAATGCCGCTTCAAGTATATCTGCATGATGCCTTATGTTCTGAGAAATGAACTCAAAGTTCCGGTCTGCCACCATCAACTGCTGTCTGAATTGCGCGTAAACCCGGCTATGCAATTGTTTTAAGGTTTCCGAGCCACAGGCAGAAATAAGCGTCTGGTGAAACTCCTTCTCCGAGGCAAACCAGATCTCGACAAGGTCGCTTGGGTCGTCCGTGGCGTGAATGCGTTTTTCGATATGGCTGAGTTTGTGATGTGCAGCCGTAAGTCTTGCTTCCCAATCCACCCCGCCATTTCGGATCGACATTGCGGTGCCTTCGGCCTCCAACAGAACACGGACATGCGTCAATTCGATAAGCTTCTGCGGCGATCGCATTGGCACGCGGAAACCTTTTTGTTCCTGAAAGTCCACCAAACCAACAGCAGCCAAACGAAAAAGGACTTCACGAACGGCGCTCGCAGAACAGCCATACACTTTACGAAGTTCTTCAGCCCGCACCTTCGCTCCATGCTCGAATCCATTAGAGATCAGGCGCATCTTAAGATCTTGATAAATATCTATTTCTTCGTTCATCCCGGCATGCACCTTAAAGTTTTGTCCAAGTAGCGTCCTAACCTTATTTTCGAATTATCGCAAGAATCTCGAAATTTTTAGAAATTTCAATTTTTTCTTGTTGCATTCGATTCGTCGGCTTAACGTTTACCTGCGTGACAGCAAAGGAGGCGGCAAGATCTTCCACACCGCGCAACGCACAACGTCTGGGAGGACAATATGAAAATAGTCAAGACAGCGGCCGTGGCGGCCGTAGCCACGACAATGGCAGCCGGTTTCGCGATGGCCGAAACAACGAAGCTTAGAATTCAAACCCATTTTTCGCCCGAAACTCTGTCTGGCCAGATGGCTGCAAAATTTGTTGAAGACATTCAGGAAATGTCGAACGGCGAAATCGAAGTTGAAATGTTCTATTCCTCTTCGGTGGTCAAATCAGTTGAAACCTTCGATGCCGCAGCTACGGGAATTCTGGATTGCGACATGACGGGCGGCGGCTATCAGACCGGGAAAAACCCGGCCTTCCAGTTTGCGGGTGACCTGCTCGGCGGATATCAGAACCCATACCAGCAAATGGCTTGGCTTCTTCATGGCGGCGGAAGAGAAGCTGTAAACGATCTATACAACGGCTACGACATGGAGTTCATCGGATGGTGGATTCCCGGGCCGGAGTCGCTTTCTTCGACCAAGCCGATTGCAAAAGTGGAAGACTTCAAGGATTGGAAATTCCGCTCGCCTCCGGGCCTTGCAACCAAAGTGTTCGCGGAACTTGGGGCTTCTCCGATCGTGATGGACTTCAACGAAATCTTTACGGCTTTGGAAACCGGCATCATTGATGGTGCGGATGCTGCGAACCTGACTAACAACGTGGGCCTCGGTCTGTACGAGATCGCAGGTCATACAAACTATCCCGGTTTCCACTCGATGCCCGCAGATCATCTGGCCTGTCGCAAAGACGTCTGGGAAGCGATGCCTGCGCACCACAAGAAGATCATGGAAGTCGCAATGGATAGCCTGGCATTGCACAATGCGACAATCAATGAAGTGCAGAACGCTCAGACTGCAAAAGACCTGAAGGCAAAAGGTGTTCAGTTGTACGAATGGTCGCCTGAAGACCTGGCAGCGTATCGCGCGGCCGTTCAGGTTGGTTGGACTGAATTCGCAACGACTCCTGAGGCACAGGCGCTTTTGGAAAGCCACATCAACTTCCTGCGTGACCTGGGCGCAATGCAGTAATCAGGCTTCGACCGAATTAGGACACTCGGAAAGGCCGCACCAGCGGCCTCTCCGCATCTGCGCCAGGGTTCAGAACTTCATGAAAATTACCAGAATTATAAGTCATGTACTGCAGTACGACATGCCGGAAGTTCTGGGCTACTCGCAACAGTATTATGACAGGCGCACAACCCATCTGGTCGAGATTCAGACAGATGAAGGGGTAACCGGTTGGGGCGAGTGCTTTGGTCCCGGAAACGTAGCCATAGCCAACAAGTCCATCGTGGAAAACGTCATCCAACCAATGGTCCTCGGCTTGGACCCTTTGGACAAAGACGTGATTTGGCACAAGGTGTACAACCTTTTGCGAGACCATGGCCAAGGCGGAATGCCAATACAGGCTTTGTCCGGGGTGGACATCGCACTTTGGGACATCACCGGAAAAATCTCTGGCCTCCCCCTCCATAAACTTGTCGGGGGCGCGCATCGCACAAGCGTTCCTTGCTACGGCTACGGCATGATGCTCCGGGATGAACCGATTTCTCATCTGGCCAGCCGTTTTGAGGATGAAGCCGCAAAGATCAAGGCAATGGGATTTACCGCCACCAAAATGAAAACGGGCTTTGGCCCGAAGCCTGATGTGAAGCTGTGCGAAGCAGTTCGACGCGGAGTTGGTGACGACTTTCCTTTTATGGTCGATGCGAACCATGCCTATACGACTTCGGACGCGTTTTTTGTCGGTCGGGCGCTGGAAGAGCTGGACGCATATTGGTTCGAAGAACCGGTCGCGCCAGAAGACATTGACGGGTACCGCGAACTGCGCAGTTCGCTCAAAGTCAACATCTCGGGCGGAGAGGCGGTTTTCAATCGCTGGGCCTGGCGCAATCTTCTTGAAAATCGCGGCATTGATATAGCGCAGCCAGAAGTATGCGCTTTGGGCGGTGTTTCAGAGTATCTCAGGGTACTGGCCCTATGCCACGCACATTTCACTCCGGTCGTAAATCACGTCTGGGGTAGCGCCATCGCCGTCGCAACTAATCTGCACCTTCTGGCGGCCATGCCAGCAATTCCGGGCGGTTTGCATCCATGGGAGCCGATGCTGGAGTTCGACACAACGGACAACAAGTTTCGGGACGATCTGCTGACCGTACCGCTGGAAATTCAAAATCAGGTCAAGGCCAATAATGGCCGTGTCATGATCCCGACTGGCTCTGGACTGGGTGTCGAGCCGGATCGAGACTTTATCGATCACTACAGGATCGAAGGATAGGGACGAGGGTTACGCGATGCACAAGAATTCAGGCGGACCAATTGAATGGCTCATACCGTTGGCCTTCGTCGCGACTGCCAGTTGGCTTGTTTGGCATCTTCCAGCATTCCTGTTGGATTGGCTGCCTTACACCTCTGAATCCCTCAAAAGTCAGGTAACGGAAATATATCTACGCAGCGACGTCACGCCCGAATTGCCTGGTGTGTTCGGGGGGTTTGTCGACATCATCGACGTGGCTGCGCTCGTCCTTCTGCCGTTTCTTGCAGTGATTGGTACAAAGACCGTGCGCCCGGCGACGATGGAGTTCGAAGGCTCGACGGTTATGGATCGTTTCGCCCTGTTCATCGGCCGAGTTACGATGATGATGATCGCAATCATGACTGTCGTCATGCTCTACGAAGTCTTCATGCGCTATATCCTTGAGAAGCCGACCGAGTGGGCCAACGAAATGACACTGTGGTTCGCCAGCTTTGTGTTTTTGATGTCTGGCTACTATGCCATGCAGCAACGCAGTCACATACGAATATTCCTGCTTTACGACGCAGTTCCACGTTGGCTTCAGCGCGTTTTTGACACGGTTTCAACAATACTGATCGTCCTGTTTGCCTTCTTTCTGGTCTACGGCAGTTACAAACAGGTGTTCGTCAACAAGCTCTATAAATGGGAGCTTTACGGCTCCGCCTTCAATCCTCCGATCCCGGCGACGTTGCAGCCGATGGTACTGATCGTGATTACGCTCGTCGCAATGCAGGCAATTTTGAACTTGGTCGCGGATTGGAACAAAGAACCGGAAATCCACACAGATGAACCGGACGAGGACGAAATTGAAATGATCAAACGGGCGGTGGGACAAGACTGATGGATATTGGAACAATCTCACTCATTCTGATGGTCGCCCTGATCATTCTCCTGGCGATCGGGATGCCCCTGGGTCTGGCCTCGGCTTCGCTTGCGGTTCTGGTTCTTGTCCTGAAGTTCGAACCGACACTTCTTTTGAACCCGTTTTCATTCGGCGACGGGATTCTCACCGGGCGGCCAGGCACTGGGCCACTCTATATTCTGGCGCAAAAGATATACGGGCTCTTAACGGACTACGTGCTTATTTCCGTGCCTTTGTTCATCTTCATGGCGTCGCTGCTAGAGCGGTCCGGGATCGCGCGCGACATGTATTCGTCGCTGAATGTCTGGCTGTCCAGAACGCGTGGCGGTATCGCGATCGTGACCTCGATCATGGCAGTGATCATGGCGGCCATGTCCGGCATCATCGGCGGTGAGGTTGTCCTGCTGGGCCTGATCGCCCTGCCCCAGATGCTGCGCCTCGGCTATGATCAGAACCTCGCGATCGGCGTCATCTGCGCCTCGGGGTCGCTGGGTACCATGATTCCGCCCTCGATCGTTCTGATCATCTATGGGCTGATCACCGAAACCTCGATCAAGTCGCTGTTCACCGCGTCTTTCATTCCCGGCTTCATGCTGGCCTCGATGATCATTCTGTACATCATCATTCGCACGCGGCTAAATCCTCACCACGCGCCGCTGCCGGAACCGGATCCGAGCGACCCCGAACCGGCCGAAAAGCGCAAACTGTTTGCGGCCTTCATGAGCATCGTCGTCGCCGGATTTTCTACCGTTCTGTTTATCCGGGCTGCGTTTTTCGAGCTTTCCGGCTCGAACGCTGCCAGCCAGGGCGAGCCCGCACGGCTGGGTACGGCTGACTACCTGCCTTGGTTTGCCAGCATCACCATCGTCGCCCTACTGCTGATCTTCTTTGTCTTTGGGAGACAGCGCGCAAAAATCGGCTGGGAAATGGGCAAAGGTCTCGTCGCGCCGCTGGTCGTCATCGGCGTCGTGCTCGGCTCGATCTATGGCGGGATCACGGGCATCACCGAGGCTGCAGGCATGGGTGCCTTCGCTGTTCTGATCATCGCCATTCTGCGGGGCGAAGGATCATTCGAGCTGGTTTGGGACAGCTTGATGCGGACGCTCAAATCCACAGGCACCATCATATGGGTAACCATCGGGGCCGCCGCGCTGGCGGGTGCCTACACCATTGCCGGCGGACCTCAATACGTGGCCGACCTGATCGTCGGGCAAGACCTGCCGACCATGCTGGTCATTCTGGTAATGATGCTGATCCTGCTGTTCATGGGCGCGTTCATGGATTGGGTCGGCATCGTGCTGTTAATCATTCCGGTCTTTCTGCCGATCGTCCTGCGCCTTCCTATCGAGGAAATCGGTCTCATTGGCGAGTTGCAACCGAGTCATGTCGCGATCTGGTTTGGCGTCGTGTTCTGTATGAACATGCAGGTCAGCTTCCTGTCGCCCCCGTTCGGCCCGGCTGCGTTCTATCTGAAATCTGTGGCTCCGCCGCATATCAGCCTGACGGATATCTTCCGCGGCTTCCTGCCATTCATCGGGATCCAGTTGCTGGCACTTTCCGTTCTTCTGATCTGGCCGGGCATCATCGCGCTGCTTTTGTGAGGTTGCACACATGCTGACACAGAAACAGATTGGCAAGTTCCAGACCGATGGATACCTCGTGGTCAAGGATGTAATTCCCGGTGATGTCCTGGATCGGGTGCAGTCCGAATACTCGGATGTCCTGAACCGGCTCTATGACGGTTGGTACGAAAAAGGGCTGGTCAAGGACGAGCCGTCCGGAATGTCTTTCTGGGACAAACTCCTGTCCGCCTATCAGGCCGGTTGCGACTATTTCCAGCCGCTGGACATCTCATTGCCCGGCGACCGGATCATGGCGGACACACCTTTCCATATTGGGCCCGCCGTGTTCGACTTGCTGACGGCCCAACCCATGCTGGACATCGTCGAGCAGTTGATCGGGCCAGAGTTGGTCAGCAATCCGATCCAGCATGTTCGGCTGAAGCCCCCTGCCCTCAAGCTGTCCAAGGACGAGGTGCGGGCGCATATCACCGCAACGGACTGGCATCAGGACCGGGCAGTTGCGTTGGAAGATGCGGACCAGACCGACATGGTCACGGTCTGGATTGCCGTCAACGATGCAACGGTCGAAAACGGCTGCCTGCAAGTGCTGCCTAAGGCAAAGGACCAATCCATCCTGCCGCATTGTGCGCGGACGCAGACAGGCATTGCCGACGGGTTCATTGACGAAGACCGCGCCCTGCCCCTGCCTGTCAAGGCGGGCGGGATCATCCTGTTTCACCCTCTGACACCACATGCGTCGCTGGTCAATGAAACGGACCGGTTCCGCTGGTCGTTCGACATCCGCTTCAGTGCAGCAGGCCAACCCACCGGTCGAGACCATTTCCCAAGCTTCATCGCGAGGTCCAGATCGCGCCCCGAAACCGAGCTGCGGGATTGGCGTGTCTGCAAGTCAAATTGGGAGGCGGCGCGGGCAAGGCTGTCCGGGCAACCGCACATAGATATTCACCGGTGGACATCGGACTCGCCCTTTTGCGCTTAGATTCGGCTGCCAGGAAAGCTGATTATGACTTTTGTACGTTTAGATCGAATGGATAGCGTGGTGGTTGCAACTCGGCCCCTGGAGGTCGGCAGTTTGGTCGAGGATGTCACGACCAATGCGCGCATCCCCTCGGGCCACAAGGTCGCCACGCAGATGATTGTACCGGGCGATCCGGTAAGAAAATATGCCCAGATCATCGGTTACGCGACCCAAATGATCCACCCCGGCGATCATGTGCACACCCACAATGTCGAGTTCCGCAACACCAGCGTGGACTATGAGTTTGCGACGGATCACAGGCCTATGAGACCCGCCGCTTCGGTCGATACGTTCATGGGCTACCACCGGGACAACGGTCGGGTCGGTACGCGCAATTACATCGCGGTTCTGACCACCGTGAACTGTTCGGCGACGGCGGCTCGCATGATCGCCAATCACTTCACGCCGGACAAGCTGGCCGAGTATCCAAATGTCGACGGCGTGGTGGCTTTTGTCCACGGAACAGGCTGCGGAATGGCCGATTCAGGCGACGGTTTCGAAGCTCTTCAACGGGTCATGTGGGGGTTTGCCAAACATCCCAATCACGCTGCCGTTCTGATGGTCGGTCTGGGCTGCGAGATGAACCAGATCGACTGGCTGCTGGACGCGTATGGGCTGAAGCAGAACCCCACTTTCCAGACGATGAACATCCAGAACATCGCCGGACTGCGCCGGACCGTGGAAATGGGCATCACCAAGATTAATCAGATGCTTCCCATTGCCAATGAGGCGCGGCGCAGCGAAGCCCCTGCGTCCGAATTGATGGTTGCGCTACAATGCGGTGGATCGGACGCCTGGTCCGGCGTGACCGCGAACCCGGCGCTTGGACGCGCCTGCGATCTGTTGGTCGCCCAAGGCGGCACGGGTGTCTTGGCGGAGACGCCGGAGATTTACGGAGCCGAACACCTTTTGACCCGCCGTGCCCTTGATCGCGCAACCGGGGAAAGGCTGATCGGACTGATCGATTGGTGGCAGGACTACACCGCCCGCAATCACGGTTCGATGGACAACAACCCAAGCCCCGGCAACAAACAAGGGGGTCTGACGACCATCCTTGAGAAATCGCTGGGGGCGGCGGCGAAGGGCGGAACCAGCCCTTTGACCGGTGTGTTCAAATACGCCGAACCCATCACCGCCAAGGGCTTCACCTTTATGGACAGCCCCGGATATGACCCAGCCTCGGTGACAGGGCAGATCGCGGCCGGATGCAACCTTGTGTGCTTCACCACGGGGCGCGGCTCTGCATTTGGATCGAAACCGGCGCCCACGCTCAAAATCGCCACCAATTCGGAATTGGCAGCGCGCATGCCTGAAGACATGGACGTTGATGCGGGCGACATCCTGACCAAAGGCGTCAGCGTCGAAGAAAAAGGACAGGAAATATACCGACGACTGCTCCAAGTCGCCTCGGGCGCGCGAACCAAGTCCGAGGCGCAGGGCTTGGGTGATTACGAATTCGTTCCCTGGCAGATCGGAGCGGTGATGTGAAACGGATCCTTGTAGCCGGCGGCGGGTTGATAGGTATCCGCCACGTGCGCGCCGTGATTGAGCATCCCGGCTGCACGTTGGTCGGGTTGGCCGATCCAGACGGCTCGATCCAGATCGACGCGCCGCGTTTTGCCAGTATGGACGAGGTGTGGGACCCGGTGGATGGCGTCATCATTGCAACGCCGACCCGCCTGCATGCCGAACATGGCATTCTGGCCGCATCCCGCGGTTGGCACATGCTGATCGAAAAGCCGGTTGCCGCGTCGGTCGATGATGCCCTGCGCCTGAAGAGGGCCGTTCGTCAAGCCGAAGTCCGCAGTCTGGTGGGGCACCACCGGCGGTATCACAGCACCTTGCAGCACCTGAAAAAAGTGATCGAGAAAGGTACGATCGGACAAGTCATCAACGTCTCGTTGTTGTGGGCCATGCGCAAGCCCGAAAGCTATTTTGAACAGAACTGGCGGACTTCGGATGGCAGCCCGGTCATGATCAACCTGGTGCATGATATCGATGTCCTGCGCTTTGTGATCGGAGAAATCTCGGATGTCGTCGCCCTGCCCGGCGCGTCGATCCGCGGATCGGATCGGATAGAAAGCGGCGCGGTCGCGATTGCGTTCGAAAACGGCGCGACGGGCGCCATCAGCTTTGCTGACACCGCGCCCAGTCCCTGGGGGTTTGAAGCCGGAACCGGCGAAAATCCGAACATCGGCACGACCCACCAGGACATGATGTGGATCACGGGAACCAGCGGCGCTGTCAGTTTTCCCTCTATGACCCTGTGGCGCGGAAATGATTGGAGTACTGCGGCCCAAAAAAGCCAACTTACACGACCGGAACAGCAACGCGCACCGCTGGAGGCGCAACTGGATCACTTTCTTGACGTGATCGACGGCGCGTCTCCACTGATCGACGTCGAGGATGCGGCCCGGACGCTCGAAGTCACATCAAGGATCGAAATGGGGCTTAAGGCGCGATCAGCTCGAGTGCGGGCGCCGGCCTGATGTACATGCGGTCCGGCAATATACCTGCCACTCAAGAACCAGCGATTGTCCTCCGGGCGAATTAGCATCCAAACCGCGAAACCGCACACACCAGACACAAGAATGAAAACCAGACACATTCACGGAAAGGGAAACCAATGAGCAAACCATCAATCGGGTTTATCGGCCTGGGTCTCATGGGCGGAGCCATGGTGAGCCGGCTGTTGGACCAGGGATACTCGGTCACGGTCTTGGGGAACCGCGACCGCACACATCTGGACACCGCCATTGACCGAGGAGCTCGCGAGGCGCAAAACGCCCGGGAACTGGCTCAGGCCAGCGACATCGTGATGCTGTGCATGGGAACCTCTGAACAGGTCGAGGGCCGTATGCGTGGTGCTGATGGAGTAATCGCGGGACTGAAACCCGGGGCGATCGTCATCGACTTTGGCACCTCGCTTCCGGGCAGCACGCGCGCCCTGGCCAAGGAGGTTGCCGCAGCCGGCGGAAGCTATCTTGATGCGCCGCTTGGCCGGACGCCCTCGCACGCGCTGGAAGGCAAGCTCAACATCATGACTTCCGGCGACAAGGCGGCCTTTGACAAGGCCGAGCCGACACTTAAGGATCTGGGCGAGAACGTCTTTTACCTTGGCCCGGTCGGATCGGGACACACCATCAAACTGATCAACAACTTCTTCGGAATGACCGTTGCGAACGCGATGGCCGAAGCCTTTGCCATTGCCGACATCACCGGTGTTGACCGCAAGCAGCTGTACGAGGTGATGGCCGCAGGGCCGCTGCATTCCGGAATGATGGATTTCGTCAAGGCCTACGGTGTCGAGAATGACCCAAACCAGCTGGCCTTTGCCATCAAGAACGCTGCAAAAGACCTTGGTTACTACGATCGAATGGCGCGCGAGGCAGGCGTTAAAAGTGTGATGTCGCAGGGTGCGCTTTCAGCGCTGAACGACGCGCGCGACCACGGTCAGGCGGATGACATGGTCAGCCAGATGGTTGACTACTACGTCAAGCGTTTCAACACCTGATCGATGGGCGTCACCGCCAACCCCACTGCGGACCTGCCGCGCCTTGGCATCGTGCTGATGCTGATGGCGTGGCTGTTCTTTTCGCTGGTGGACCTTGGGGCCAAGTGGCTGGCGTTGGCCGGCGTGCCGGCATTTCAGTTGGCGTTCATGCGCTATGCGGGGCACTTCGTGATCTCGGTGGTTGTGATCGCCAAAGGTGGGATTGAGGCCGGCCGGTTCAAAACGGACCATCCATGGCAAGTCATAAGCCGGGCCTTGTTGCTGATCTCGGCGACCGTTTTCAATTTCTATGCCCTGCGGTTTTTGCCTCTGACCGTCGTATCGGCAATCATGTTTTCCAGCCCGGTCATCGTGTGCTTCCTGTCCGTCTTCGTGTTGAAAGAAAGCGTGGGCCCATGGCGTTGGGCGGCCATCATCCTGGGATTTCTGGGGGTGTTGGTTGTCGTGCGGCCGTTTGGTTCGGCCTTTCATCCAACCATGTTGCTGATCGTCTACAACGCCACGGCGTTGGCCCTGTACTCGATCATGACTCGCAGGCTGTCCGGAGTTGTTGCGGTGGACACCATGCAATTCTACCTCGGGCTTACCGGGACTGTGGTTCTGTTACCCTTCGCCCTCTGGTTCTGGGTCCAGCCGGAAAACACCTGGAGCCTGATTGTCCTGATCGGCCTTGGCGTCTTTGGCTGGGGCGGGCATCAACTGCTGACGAACGCGCATCGGTTCGGAACGGCCAACCAGTTGATGCCATTCACCTATTCGTTCCTAGTCTATGTTGCGATTTGGGGCTATCTGTTCTTTAACACGGTACCGGATGCATTCACGTTGGCAGGAGCTGCGCTGATCATGGTCGCCGGGCTAATCATCTGGAAAAGAGAAAAGAAATGACGCGAATTGCCTGCATCGGCGAAGCAATGATCGAATTGTCCATGCTGGAAACCGGCGCACAGGTAGGCGTCGCGGGGGATACGCTGAACACAGCCATCTACATGCGCCGCGCAGCGCCTGACCTGCAGGTGGAGTATGTGACATGTTTGGGTGACGACCCGTTTTCGGGGCGCATCGCGGACTTCATCGACAGCCATCGCATCGGGACATCCGGCATCCGTATCATTCCGAACGCCTCTCCTGGATTATACGCAATCACGACATCCGCGGACGGTGAACGCAGCTTTACCTATTGGCGCAGTGAGGCGGCCGCCCGCCAGCTTTTTGCCGATCACAATTTCAGCCCGCTAAATGGTTACGACGTGCTCTACTTGTCAGGTATTTCCGTGGCCATTCTTCCGCATGCGGTTCGGCTTGCACTTCTGGACTGGCTCGAAGGCTCTTCCGTCCGGTTGGTCTATGACAGCAACTTTCGTCCGCGTCTTTGGGACAGCGTTGAACACGCCCGGCAGATCAACCAGCGGCTTTGGCGGCGTGCTGACATTGCCCTGCCATCCATCGACGACGAGATGGCACTGTTCGGGGAAAGCGCGGATCAGGTGGCAGCACGCTTTGCCGTCCATCACGGCATCGGTGCGTTGAAACGCGGAGAGAATGGCCCTCTGTCCATCGGTCAGAACATTGAACAAACCTATGAACCTGCCAAGAGCGTACTGGATACCACAGCAGCGGGCGACAGTTTCAACGGTGGGTACCTCGCGGCCTTGCTGACCGGGAAATCACAGGCCGAGGCCCTGATGGCTGGACACAATCTGGCATCCACCGTTGTTCAGTTCCGCGGCGCCATCATTCCCGGATAAGTGGCGCGAGGTCTTCGGCGCCGACAAGACGCAAAAGCGGCACTAGCGGATCTGGCTGCTTGGCAGCCAAAGCGATTTCCGACGCGCAAGGATCGTTCAGCGCCCTGCCTTTGGCGGTCTCAGACGTGCAATAGGAAATCCAGGCCCGCACCCCCGTGATCACCGCCTGAGACCCGGTTTCACGGAGTGTGGGAATAAACCGATAGGGCAGCTTTTGGCTGCCATCCATCGCTATTTGGTCCAAACGGTGCGCCAGCTCGGGGTTTTCAAACCGGCGCAACAGAGCCTCGGCATAGTCCATGACCTGCGCTTGCAGCGCAGCGGGCAGCGTTGCACCCGCATCCTTCATCAACCCGGAAACCAGCGGGCGCAAGACCGGGTCTCGAACCGCTTCGTGAACGTAGGTCAGGCCCCGCTCCAAACCTGCATAAGCCAACAGGGAATGGGCACCGTTCAACATGCGCAGCTTTCGCATCTCGTGCGGTGCCACATCATCGACCAGTTGCACGCCAGGCCATTCCGGGTGCGGACCGGCGAAATTGTCTTCAATCACCCACTCCGAGAACGCTTCGGTCGGTACGGCCATAGGATCGCCGCAGATTGCGCGAACGGCGTCCGTAGTGGCCGGGGTGATCCGGTCGACCATCGCGTTGGGAAAGCGAACGGCATCCCAATTGACGTCCAGACCGGCTGCATTCGCAAAATCGGAAACGGCCATCTCGAGCGTTTTTCCGTTTTCCATGCGGTTGTCGCAACTCAGCACCGTCACTGGCTTGCGCCGTTCCGCAAGGCCAAAAGCCAGAAACCCGATCAGCGTCGCAGGCCCTTGCCCCGCCAGATCGGCGGCAATCGCCGAGTCCTGAAGGTTCAGCTTGCCCGCGGCATCCAAATGATAACCTTTCTCGGTCACGGTCACCGAGATAATCTCGGCATCCGCCATCGCGTCTAATACCGCTGCACGATCCTCGGGCGCGACCAGAACGTCCCGCAGAGCCTTGATGCGCCGGACGCCCTGCCCCTGTACGCACAGGTCGTACTCGAAACCCTGACGGGCCAATCCATCTCGAACCGAGGATGAACGCAGGCTGACGCCGACAACGTCCCATCCGCCCGCTTGATCGGTGTAGTCCAGCAAATGCGCCCGGGCAAAGTTTCCAAGGCCGAAATGAAGAATTGTACCCATCTAGCTTTGCAACCCGTAAACCTGTTTCGCCAGATCAACCGCCAGCAACCGCGCAAGATGCTCGGCACTGTCCCGACTGAAGCAACCGCGCGCAACCTGCTCGGCCAGATGAATCGCCACTCCCCGCCGCCAAAGGTCGTGTCGTGCAGGAATGGACAGAAAGGCTCGCGTGTCGTCATTGAATCCGGCCAGGTTGAAATATCCGGCCGTTTCAACAACCTGATCGAAATACCGCGCAATCCCGGCTGGGCTGTCATGGAACCACCAAGGCGGCCCGATCCGAAGGCACGGCCAATGTCCCGCCATCGGGGCCAGTTCACGGGCATAGGTGCTTTCGTCCAGTGTAAACAGAATGATGCGCAGTTCCGCCGTGTTTCCGACCCGGTTCAACAGTGCCTCAAGGCCCGTGACCCAGTCCATCGCTATTGGAATGTCGGCCCCCTTATCCCGTCCGAAGTCCCGCATTACAGCGGGGTTCGTGTTGCGCTTGCTCCCAGCATGTATCTGCATGGTAAGACCATCATCGACAGACATCTGTGCCATTTCGATCAGCATATGCCCATAGAACCGGCGAGCATCCTGTTCGGTCCCTTCCCTCCGTCTCAGCCGCTGGTACATCGCATCCGGATCTTCCAGCCACTCGGTCTGCACGCGTTCGATACCGTGGTCGGTGGCTGTACAGCCCAGCTGGATGAAATAAGCCCGCCGCATCCGCAGCGCATCGAGATAGCCATCATAGCTGCCCAGATCGCAACCTGTCAGTTCGGCCAACTTGTTCAGGTTCTGTACGAACTCCGGATCCGCCCCATCCAAAACCCCGTCTGGGCGGAACGTCGGAACAACCCGCCCGCCCCAACCGCTTGCACGGATCTCCTGATGCTCCACGAGGTCGTCGAGAGCGGAATCCGTGGTAGCCAGAACCTCGATCCCGAACCTGTCGAACAAAGCCCTCGGGCGAAATTCGGGTTGCGCGAGCTTTTCTGAGATCTTTTCATAGATCAGGTCTGCCGTGCGCGAAGACAACTCGTCAGACACGCCCAGCGTTTCATGCAGCACGTAGTTCATCCAGATCCGGGATGGCGTTCCCAGAAACAGATGCCAGTGCTCGGCAAAGGTGCGGAACACGGCGCGAGGATCCTTTTTTCGCCCCTCTTCCCCAACGCCGAGTTCTGACAAGGGAACGCCCTGCGAATAGAGCATACGGAACACGTAGTGGTCGGGAACCACCAACAGCTCTGCCGGGTTGGGAAACGGCGCATCGGTTGCAAACCACCCCGGATCGCAGTGACCATGCGGAGACACGATCGGCAGGTCCTTGATGCACAGATACAGGTCTTCTGCCATCCCATTCAAATTGCCAGTCAATTCTGCCTCCGATACTGCCGCCCGCAATTGTTAACACAGTTTTTAATGGTTGCATCTTTCCCGTTCGAACCCGCAGACTGACCGGGTGATCCGGGGGATTGAATGAATATAGCGTTGATTGGTTTGGGGATGGTTTCTGGCACGCATGTCGCCGCCATTCGGGCATCGGATCAAGGCCTCTGTCTTGCCGGCGTCCTCGGGCGCCATCCTGAAAAAACAGCTGAGTTCGCGCGGCGAAACGATACCCGTGCATTCGGCTCGGTCGAGGAAATTGCAAACGACCCAAACGTTGACTTTGCGATCATCGCAACCCCGCCCGATCAGCGCACAGAGTTGGTGCGGGTTCTTTCGACCGCTTCGAAACCGATCCTGATGGAAAAACCCATCGAAAGAACGCTGGACGCCGCGACAGCCATTGTCGAGCAGTGCCAGATGTCTGGCGTGCCGCTGGGCATCGTCTTTCAGCACCGCGCCCGCGCCGCCTCGCAGGCGCTGAAATCAGCCATCGAACAGGACGAGTTGGGCGCGATCGCCACGGTCGAGATCCGTGTCCCCTGGTGGCGCGATCAAAGCTACTATGACGAGCCTGGTCGCGGCACTTATGCACGCGACGGTGGCGGCGTCATGATCTCGCAGGCAATCCACACGCTTGACTTAGCGATGTGGATGCTTGGGCCGATCTCGGACATTCAGGCCGTGATGAGGAAAACTCCACTACACGATCTCGAGGCCGAGGATTGGGCAGGTGCAGTCTTTGAAATGGGTAACGGCGCGGTGGGCACGTTGATGGCAACCACCGCCGAATTCCCCGGGGCCGCTGAATCAATCACCATCCAGGGCACGCGCGCCAAGGCGCATCTGGAGTCAGGTGTCCTGACCGTGACCACTCTCGATGGCCGGAAATCCACGGTCGGCGAAACCGCCGCCACAGGCGGAGGAGCCGATCCCATGGCGTTCACACATGCCTGGCACCAGGCGGTCATCGAGGACTTCGCCAAGGCCGTTTCCAGTGGAACGCAGCCCATGGCCACCGGACGCAGTGCCCTTTTGACACACGCCGTCATAGACGCGATGCAGATCGCCAATCGAACCGGCCAGAAAACACGAGTCATCTCATGAGCCTGACCTGCGTCGCCCTTGGCCTGGACCACCGCCATATCTATGGCATGACGGAAAACATGCGCAAAATCGGCGTGGACTGCGTTGGCTATTGGACACAAGGCGATCCGGAAACGCTGGCGGGCTACGTCAAAAGGTTTCCCGATATTCCGCGGCTGGCCCGACTGGAAGACGCCCTGACCTGCGGGGCGGATCTCGCGCTGATTTCGGCAATACCGGCAGATAGGGCCGCGTTGACGATCCGCGCCATGCAAAACGGCATGGATGTCATGAGCGACAAGCCTGGCTGCACGACGTTCGAACAACTCGAGCAAATCAAGCAAACGGTCGCGGACACCGGTCGCATCTGGTCGGTGAACTTCTCCGAACGGTTCGAAACGCCCGTCAGCACCCGGGCGACCGAGCTGGTCGAGGCCGGTGCCATCGGGCGCGTGGTCCAGACGGTCGGACTTGGCCCGCACCGATTGAACCGGGCAACCCGGCCGGAATGGTTCTTCCGGCGTGACCGCTATGGCGGCATTCTGACCGACATCGCCTCACATCAGATCGATCAGTTCCTGCATTACACAGGTTCAAAAAGCGCAGAAATCACGAACGCCTATGTGGCGAACTATGCAAATCCCAACGATCCCGGATTGCAGGATTTCGGCGAGGTCAATCTGCGCAGCGAGGATGGCACCGGGTACATCCGGGTTGACTGGTTCACGCCGGATGCCCTGCCAAATTGGGGGGATGGTCGTCTGACGATCCTGGGCACGGAAGGATATATCGAGTTGCGGAAATATGTCGATGTGGGTGGAGCCCCGGGGACAGATCATCTGATCCTCGTCAATGGTGAAACCTGCCAAAGGATCGACGCATCCGACGCCGGCCTTCCCTACTTTGCGCGCCTGGCCGATGACATTCGCAACCGGACTGAAACCGCAATGACGCAGACCCACTGCTTTACGGTCATGGAACTGGCACTGCGCGCGCAGGAAATGGCGGAACGCAGATGATCAACGTTGCGATCCTTGGCGCAGGTATCGGTGCGCAACATCTGAGCGCACTGGAACGGCTTGACCGTACTTTCCGGGTAACCGCCGTGGTCGACCAGAATATCGACCGGATCGAACAGATACGGCAGAACTCGGGTTTTCGAGCATTGATCAACATTCAGGACGCTCTGGATGATCCGACGATTGATGTCATCGACATCTGCCTGCCGCCCCATCTGCATGTACCGACTACCCTTGCAGCACTGGCCGCAGGAAAAAACGTTGTCTGCGAAAAGCCTCTTGCGACTTCGATGCAGGATGTGGATCGGATCACAGCAGCCGCACGCAACGCGGGCAAGCATGTGTTTCCAGTCTTTCAATACCGGTGGGGTCCGTCGCTGTCTCAATTGCGCCACTTACAACGCACAGGCCTGACCGGAGCGGTCCAAACTGCCGCGCTTGAAACCCATTGGTCCCGAGGGGCAGACTATTACGCGGTGCCGTGGCGCGGAACATGGGCCGGTGAACGCGGCGGCGCAGTGCTGGGCCACGCCATCCACAACCATGATCTGCTGACTCATATCGCAGGCGATATCGCCTGGGTGTCTGCAATGACCACAACGCGGGTCAACCCGATCGAGACCGAAGACTGCGCCGCAATCTGCTTTGGCATGAATTCCGGCGCTTTGTGCACAAGCAATATCACCTTGGGCGCCGCCACGGACGAAACCCGCCTGCGGCTCGTCTTTGAAAAGGTGACCGCCACCTCTGGCACCGAACCCTATGCCCCAGGTCAAACGCCCTGGACATTCGTCGCGCGGGACCCTGTGAATCAAGCCGCTATCGACGAGGCCCTTGCAGCCGCCACTGACGAGCCAATAGGTTTCGAAGGGTTCTTTACCGAAGTCGGCAGGGCGCTGCGGTCCGAGGCAAATTCGGCCGTTACGCTGCAGGACGGCGCAGCGTCCATCGGCCTTGTGACGGCGATTTATCACGCGGCGCGTACGGGGCAGCGCGTTGCCCTTCCCATCAGGCCCGATCACCCGCTGTATGAAGGATGGCTGCCATGAAACAATGCTGGCGTTGGTTCGGACCCGATGATCCGATCGCCCTGGCCGATCTCCATCAGGTCGGGGTTCAGGGCATCGTCACCGCGCTGCATCACATCCCTCCGGGACAGCCCTGGGATGAACCAAGCATAGCCGATCGGCAGGCAGTTCTGGCTACTGCCGGGTACAGTTGGGACGTTGTCGAAAGCCTGCCCGTCTCCGAGGCGATCAAAACACAGTCCGCAGACATGGCTGAACATCTGCAGGCGTATAAGTCCAGCCTCAGGGCCCTGTCCGCCCGTGGCCTCAAAGTCGTTTGCTACAACTTCATGCCAATCCTGGATTGGACGCGCACCGCCCTTCGCGCCCCGCAGCCGCACGGCGGAACGGCCATGCTGTTCGACCTGACCGATTTTGCTGTTTTCGACATACATATTCTCAAGCGGCCGGGCGCGTCCGAAGACTATTCCAACGACGTCCAGCAAACGGCCAAGGATCGCTTCTTGCGCATGTCGGATAAATCCATGGCCCAGTTGCAGCATAATGTCACTGCGGGGTTGCCCGGCGCCAACGATCAGTGGAGCGTGCAGGACGTGCGCGCTTTGTTGCAGACATATGCGCATATCGACCGTGACCGGCTGCGCGCAAACCTTGTCGATTTCCTGTCCGAGGTCGCTCCGGTGGCCCAAGAACTGGGGCTGCGCTTGTGCTGTCATCCTGATGACCCGCCATTCTCGTTGCTTGGCCTGCCGCGGATCATGTCCAGCTCCGATGACTACGGCGCCGTTTTGGATGCCGTTGATATACCGTCGAATGGCGCAACGTTGTGTACCGGGTCCCTGGGTGTTTCCCCGGAATTCGATGGGCCGGATTTCGTGCGCCGGCATGGCGGCCGGATTCACTTTGTTCACTTGCGAAATACCCGACGCATCGCGGGGTCGGACGGACAGAAGCCGGATTTCTATGAGGCTCCGCATCTGGAGGGCGACACCGACATGGTCGGCACCATTCGCGAGCTGATGAACGAACAACGCCGCCGCAAATCTCAAGGACGCAGCGACTGGCAAATTCCGATGCGGCCTGACCACGGACAAGAACTGCTGAGCGATCTGGGCGGACACAGCACTCCGGGCTATCCGCTGATCGGGCGTATGCGTGGGCTGGCGGAACTGCGCGGCATTATGGCGGCGTTCTCATAACGCGTCCGGTCAGACGGTTTCTTCCCGCCCGGAACACTTCTTTGCTTGCCTGAACGCCACATTCTTCGTTTACTTACGGCACGTAAACGGGCAGCGGGGTGTCTTCCGGACTCGCCCGACGTCTGTTCAAGACGCGTGAAACTCCCGCGAAAACCGATGCGATTGGGCATCATTTTTCGAAACGTCTGCCATACGGAAATGGCGGAAAGACGGGAGGACTCCAAATGAAAACTGCAGGCGTAATCGGTCTTGGCGACATGGGCAGCGGCCTTGCCAAGAACCTGATCAAGAATGGCTTTGAAACATCAGGTTTCGACCTGAGCGAGACACGCATGACGGCATTTGCCGACATGGGCGGCCTGCCCAAGAACAGCGTTGGACAGGTTGGTCGTCACGCCGACAGCGTATTTGTCATGGTGATGAACGGAGATCAGGCCCGCGATGTCATTCTGGGTGAGGACGGGCTGGTTGCGAATATGGCCAAAGGCGGAACGGTCATCCTGTCGGCGACCATTACCCCCGCCGAAGCCCACGCTATCGGGCAAGACATGGAGGGCTCGGGCATTCATCTGATCGACACGCCGGTCTCGGGTGGGTTTCCCGGCGCGCAAAACGGCACATTGACGATGATGGCTGCCGCCGCAGCGGATGTGCTGGACCGAAACGCCGAAGTCATGCAGGCAGTGTCAGCAACCATTCATCGGGTCGGAGAAAACGCCGGCGACGGCCAAACCGTGAAAGCCTGCCTGCAGTCCCTTATCGGATCGATCTTTTCCGCGACGTTCGAGGCTGCGGCCCTGGCGGCCAAAGCCGGTGTCAGCGGTCAAGCATTGCTTGACGTGTTCTCATCCTCCAGCGCGGGGTGCGGTGTGGTGAATACCGCCCTTGAAAACATCATTGATCGCAAGTTCGAAGCTACCGGCAGCCACATCGCAACCATGCACAAGGACCTGACGATCTCTCTGGCACTGGCCGGTACGTTGGGCGTTCCGATGCATACAGCCTCGTCCGCAATGCAGATCTTTCACGCCGGAAAAACCAAATACCCGAACGGCGACAATTGGGTGTGTACCCGCGTCATCGAAGAGATCGTTGGCGCAGAATTGCATCGCTGAGGGGGCTGAACATGAAACTAGGTGTGATTTGCGACGGCATTTCCCGCGATTTGCGGCATGCCGTTGACGTGATGGACGAATTCGGTCTGGACTATGCAGAGCTTCAGTTCGTTGATGATACGGAGGTTGGGGACCATTCCCCGCAGCAAATTGCCGAGATCGACGCGCTCTTGCGTGACCGGGGCAAGCCTGTGTCCTGTCTGTCGCGCCATATCTTTGCCGGGATGACAGCTGCAAACAGGCCCGGTGACGACCTGCACACCGGGCACATGGACGCCTTGAAACGCGTAATCGATATGGCGCATGTTGTTGGGTCTCCGCTGGTTCGGATCATGACCCAACGAAAAGAGCAGATACTGTGGGGAAAAAACGGCGCCGAGAAGTGGAACGTCGCGCATGGGGTATGGGACTCGATGCCTCCGTTAATCGCGCCAGCGGTTGAACTGGCAAGGGCCGAGGGCGTGACGTTAGTCGTAGAAACCGGAAACGGCACCCTGGTCAACTCCAACTATACAGCCCGCAAGCTGATTGACGATTTGGACGCATTAGACACTTTGAAAGTGCTGTGGGACCCCGGAAACAACTGCTGGTGCCATGAACTGGCATATCCGGACGGTTATGAAGAATTGCGCGGTGGTTATCTGGGTCACATTCACATCAAGGACGTAAAGGTCGACACACCGAGGGCAACGCTGGAAGTGCGCCGCATGGGGGAAGGTCAGCTTGCGCCTCTGTTCCAACCCATCGCCGACGCGCTCCGATCCGACAGCTATGATGGCGTGATTTCATTCGAAAGCGTTTATCATCCCGGCAACGGAAATTTCGAAGATGGGTTTCGTCTGTGCATAGACAGGTTCAAAAGCCTGTTTGCATGAAAGAAAGCTATAGAGTGTAATTAATCAGATACTTAAGCCTCAAAGTTGAATGCCGTATGGGGTGCGGAAAGCTGGGCGCATTCCCGCAAGATCAAGGAAAGGGTCTGATGGATGAAGCAAGAGTTTTTTGAGCTGTCCATTGAAACGCCCGGCAAATCCCTCACCGACATCAGCGGGATTGTTCAGCGTGCGGTGTCCGAACATAGATTTGGCTCGGGTCTGCTGACCCTTTGGTGCGTCCACACAGGTGCCGCGCTGTTGGTACAGGCCAATGCCGATCCCGAAGTGGTCAAGGATATCGAGACGTTCTTCGAGAAACTCGTACCCAAGTCACCAGGCAAGTATCACCACCGCCCGACCGAAGACGACAACGCCCCGTCGCATCTGCGGGCGCTGTTGACGCAAACTCAGGTATCGATCCCGGTCGAACAGGGGCAGCTTCCGCTGGGCCGCGTGCAAAGCCTGTACCTGTTCGAACATCGCGAGGCACCTAAAACCCGCCGATTGAAGGTGCACTACATCGGGGATTGATGCCTTGGGTCCCGTGGCGCGTTGACGGTGCTACCGCCCCATCCAGCCCCCGTCGACAACAAGAATTTCACCGTTGACGTAGTCCGACGCGGCAGAAGCCAGAAAGATCACCGGTCCAGCAAAATCACCTGGCGTTCCCCAACGTCCCTGGGGTGTTCGTTCCAGGATCGACTTCGACCGAGCCGGATCGTCCTGCAGGGCTTGGGTATTGTCGGTCGCGATGTAGCCGGGGGCGATCGCATTCACGTTCACACCCTGCCCAGCCCATTCGTTGGCCAAAGCTTTGGTAAGCTGTCCAATCCCACCCTTCGAGGCCGCATATCCCGGCACGGTGATGCCACCCTGAAATGTCAGCAGCGATGCAGTGAAGATGATCTTCCCCGAGCCGCGCGCCAGCATGTCCTTGCCGATCTCTCGGGACAGAACGAACTGCGAGGACAGGTTCACCTCGATCACTTCGTCCCACCAGTCGTCCGGGTGTTCGGCGGCGGGTTTGCGTTTGATCGTGCCGGCATTGTTGACAAGGATATCAATAGTTTGTCCGTCTGCCCTCAACTGATCAATAAACGCATGCAGCGCAGCGCGATCCGAGAAGTCGCATTGGTAAGCCTGGAAACTGCGCCCCATCGCCGTCACGGCTTTTTCGACATCAGACCCGGACAGCTCAAGCGAGGCCGACACTCCGATGATATCAGCTCCGGCCGATGCCAATGCCTCGGCCATGCCGCGCCCGATGCCGCGTTTGCACCCGGTCACAAGTGCCGTTTTTCCCGTCAGGTCGAAACTTTGCAAAACACTCATGAACACGGTCCTACTTCGATCAGGCTTTTCATTGCGGTTGGGCTGCGATCCAGTGCTTCGAACGCAGCCTGAATGTCTGACAGAGGGCTGACGTCGGTAATCACAACATCCGCGTCCACTCCGCCCGAAGCGACAACTGCGATCGCCTTCTCGTAATCCTCAGGCTCATAGACCCGAGCACCGATCAGTTGCAGCTCTCTCCAGAAGAATTGGAACAGGTCGATCTGGGGCTTTTGGGCATGGATCGCGACCATCACGATCCGGGCCCGCGTCGCGGCAACGGCGGTCATCGCATCAACACCAGGCTGCGTTCCCGATACCTCAAAAACCACATCCGCCCCTTTGTCGCCCGTGCGCGCGTTGATCGTCGTCACCAGATCGGTTTCGATTGGGTTGATCGTGTCAAAACCAAGCTTTTCAGCAATCGCCAGACGGTTCGGATTCACTTCGGAGATCACGACATTGCCACCCGCGTCCCGCGCGACCATGGCAACCAGTATGCCGATCGGGCCGCCGCCGATGACGACAACGTCCTCGCCAGGTTGCAGGCCGGATAGCCGCACATCGTGGCAGGCAACGGCGACCGGCTCGATCAGCGCCGCGTGATCCATACGCAATTCATCCGGCAGAACGTGCAACGTGTGGGCTGGAACGGTCCAGATCTCTTGCATGGCGCCATCAGTGTCGAGGCCCAGGAACTTGAGATTCTGACAAATATGCTGATGCCCCCGTTTGCAGGCTGGGCATTCTCCGCAGTGATCAAGCGGTCGGACAACGACCTTCTGGCCGGGCGTTATCGTATCGACGCCCTCGCCCACCGCTTCGACGACACCGGACATCTCGTGCCCGATTACCCGGTTCAGACCGACACGGGCATCCATGTTACCGTGGTAGACGTGCATATCTGTCCCGCAAATCCCGCAATAGGCAACGCGAATGGCGACCTCGCCGGGGCCCGGAGCTGTCGCCGCGGCCTGTTCTACGGCAAAGCTCTTATTGCCCCGATAATACGCCGCAGAGATCGTCTGGGTCGTCATGTATGCATCTCCTTGTGTTCCTCATTCAGTTTGTCCCAGTCGAATTCCACTCCGGTCCCCGGTGTATCCGGGGCCACGGCCAGGCAGTTTTCCACAACCAGCGGACGGGTCGTGTACTGGTCTATCGGGAATGAGTGTACTTCCAGCCACCCCGCGTTGGGTTGCGCCGAAACGAGGCTGACGTGCAATTCCTGCATGCCATGGCTGCAAACCGGAATGCCATGCTGAGCGCTCAGCGCGGCCACGCGCAACCAGCCGGTGATCCCGCCGCAATTTGAGGCATCGGGCTGGATGAAACTCAGCTTCGCGTCATCAAAGGCGTACTCGAATTCGTGAATGGTGTGCAGGTTTTCACCCATGGCAAGGGGAACGCCCGTGGCTTCGGCAATTCGGCCATAACCTTTGTAATCATCTGGAATAGTCGGTTCCTCGAACCACAGGATATCGCAGTCGGCGAACCCTCGGGCGGCCTCGATGGCCTGTTCGATGCTCATGGAGTAATTCGCGTCGACCATGAAGAACCGGTCCGGTCCCAGCATCTCGCGCACTGCCCGGGCACGCGCCAGATCATCGGCCAGATCCGGTTGGCCGACCTTGATCTTGACCGCGTTGAACCCACGCGCAAGGTAGCCTTCGGTCTGGCGCAGCAGTTTCTCTAACGAGAAATTCAGGTCGATCCCGCCAGCATAGGCCTTGCACTGTTTGGACGCTCCGCCGGCCATTTGCCACAGCGGTGCATTCTGCGTTCTGCCGCGAATGTCCCAAAGTGCAATATCCACGGCCGAGATAGCGAACGAGGCGATCCCGCCCCGCGCCACATAGTGTACGTGCCATTGCATGGCATCGTACAGGCTTTCGATCTGTTCGGCGTCTTGCCCAACCAGGAACGGCGCTAGGTCATGCTGGATCATCGCCAGAATGGCATGACCGCCCTTGCCGCCCGTATAGGTGTACCCAACCCCATCAACCCCATCCGACGTTTGAATGGTGACGGTGATCAATTGAAAGAACGTGTGATCCCCATGTTTGGCGTCAACCAGGACTTCGGCGAGCGGGACGTTGAACAGCCGCGCTGAAACACTTTCTATGCGATTCACGAACCCAAGACCTTCTGCTGCCTGGCAATAACCCGAGACTGTAAAAGGATGACCGCAAAAAGAAAGCCTCCACGTATGACCATCTGCCAATAGGCACTGAAACTGATGGTCCCCTGACCGTTTTCAAAGTTCAGAACGTTGAAGACCAGACCCAGCAGCAGCGCGCCGGCCACCGTCGCGGGGATCGACCCCATTCCACCCGTCAACAGAGTGCCGCCCACAACGACGGATGCGATGGCCGACAATTCCCATCCGATGCCCTCAAGGGGTTGTCCGGCTCCAAAGCCCGAGGCCAGAAAGACGCCAGCCAGCCCAGCACAGCCACCCGATAGCAGGTAAACGAAAGCCTTGGCGCGATTGACTTTCAGGCCCATGAGGTTCGAGGCATCCTCGCTGCCCCCGATCGCCAACACGGTCCGCCCGATGGTTGTTCTTTCCAGCACCAGCCAAAGTGCCAGCGTCAGTCCGGCCACGATGACGATTGCCCATGGAAACAGACCGAACGCCTGCCCCATGCCAAGCTTAGTAAAGTTCGACCCCCAATCGACTGAAATTGTCTGGGCGCCCGAAATCACCAATGCGCCGCCTTTTGCGGCAAGCATCGTCGCCAGAGTGGCGATGAAGGGCGGAATCCGAAGGATGATAATGCAAAAGGCGTTGATCGCTCCGAAGCCCACCCCGGCAAGTACAGCCCCCGGCAGCGCAACCTGAATCCCGTATGGGCTGAGATAGGCCGCAACAACCGAGGTAAAGGCCGCCACGGATCCGACCGACAGATCAATCCCGCCGGTCATGATCACAAAACACATGCCAAGCGCAATCGCGATGAACATCGCGTTGTAATTCAGGAAAGACGAGAAGTTGTAGGCGCTGCCAAAGTTGTCATAGCGCATCAGCCCGAACAGGATCAAAGCCAGAAGTGCGATCCAAACCGTCACCGAGGCAGAATTGCGCCGAAGGTACTTTCGCAGGTCAAAAGCCGTTTCATCCAACATCGATCAAGCCCTCCGGAACTGCTGGACCCAAACGGCCAGGATAATGATGACGGCCTTGGCTATTAGCGCAACTTCGTCCTCTACCCCGTTGGCCAGTAACGTATATTTGACCAACTGGATTATGACGGCTCCCAGAATGGCGCCAAAGATCGGCGCCCGCCCGCCTTGTAAAAGCGCCCCGCCCACAACCGCGGCCGCGATGGCATCAAGTTCCATCAGATTGCCGTTGCGCGCAGCGTCCGAGGCCGAGTTGATCGCAACCACGATCAGACCCGCCAGGCCCGCAAGCACCGCGCAGATGACATAGGCCCCGATCTTGACCCGCCGGACAGGACCACCCGACAGATATGCCGCGCGTTCATTGCCGCCTATCGCCAGCAGGTAACGGCCCCATGTGGTTCTGGTGATCACCCAGAACAGCACACAGGCAATGGCCAGCGCCAGCCAGCCTTGAAACGGCAAGCCAAGCACTTTTCCGGTTCCAAGATAACTGAATGAAGGGTTTGAAAATGTCTGTAGGTTCCCGTTCGTCAAAACCTGGGCAATACCGCGACCAGAGATGAAGAGAATGAGCGTTGCCACAATGGGCTGAACGTTCAATATGGCAACCATCACTCCGTTGAACACCCCGCATAACCCTGCGATGAACAGCGGCAGGATAATGGCCAAAGTGACGCCGAGCATTGGATTAGCGGCTCCCAGATCCGACAGAAATATCAGCGGGGCCAGCGCCCCCGCCAGAGCCATGACCGCGCCAACCGACAGATCAATCCCACCCGTGGCGATGACCAGCGTCATACCCATGGCCACGATGGCGATCGTGGCAACCTGGCTGATATTTACGAACAAAGTTTGCAGTTGCAGGAAATTGGGGGTGAAAAACGCGTTGAACACCAGCAGGGCGACCAACGCGGCGATGCCGCCGTGAAAGCGGAAGGGCATCGATGCAACCCGTTGCGGCAACTTCATTGCGCGGTCCATGAACCAGTTCCTTCTTCATGATGCGCAAGCGCGCGCACCAGTATGTTCTCGGTAATCCCGGGGTTTGTCAGTTCCTTGACCGAGCGCCCCTCGTGCATGACAACGATGCGGTCAGCGCCTTCCACCAGTTCTTCGAACTCCGAACTGATGAGGACAACGCCGAACCCCTTTTCGACATAAGACCGAATGAACGACTGGATCTCTCGCTTGGCGCCGACATCCACGCCTCGGGTCGGCTCGTCCAGTATCAGGATGTCGGGCTGTGTCGCCAGCCAGCGGGCAAGCAGCACCTTTTGCTGGTTGCCGCCGGACAACTCGCGAATGGGCTGGTCCATATGCGCTGCCTTGATGCCCAGATCGTCGATGAACGCCTGAACGATCTCGCGCTCGCGGGCAAAGTCGATCTGACCACGGCTGGCCAGTTTCGGCAGCAGGGCCAGCGTCATGTTCTCGCGCACGGACATGTCTGGAATGATCCCTTCGGCCTTGCGATCTTCGGTCAGAAAGCCAACCCCGTTTGCGATTGCGTCACCCGGACCGGACGGTTGCCCGACCGCACCGTGCAGCTCGATTGCGCCGCTGCGTGCCCCGTCTACACCGAACAAAGCGCGCGCCGCCTCGGTCCGACCCGAGCCCAGAAGCCCGCCCAGCCCAACGATTTCTCCGCGGTGGAGCGTGAGGTCAAAATGCGTCAGCCGCGGGCCTGTCGAAACAGAGTCGGCCCGCAAGACGATATCGCCTTTCTTGGCCTTTGCGCCGGCGAAATCCGTCAGCCCGTCTGCCGCAATCTCGTCCTTGTTGCGGCCCAGCATGTCCGCGATCATTTCCAGTTTGGTCGTGTCCCGGACGTTGCGCGTGCTGACGGTGCGCCCGTCTCGCATCGTAGTGACCCGATCGCAGATCTGGAACAGCTCATCGAGGAAATGCGAGACATACAGGACGGAAACGCCCTGTTTCTTTAACTCGCGCACCACACCGAACAGAACTTCGACTTCGCTGGCATCCAGTGAAGACGTTGGTTCGTCCATGATGACCAGTTTCGCGTCCAGCGAAACGGCCCGCGCAATCGCAACCAACTGCTGGATCGCTGTCGAGAAATTTCCCAGCGGCTCGGTCACGTCGATATCTATGCCAAAGCGCGCAAGAACCTCGCGTGCGCGCCTGTTGCCCTCGCGCCAGTCGACCAGAAAGCCGAGACGTTTGGGCTCGTACCCCATGATGATGTTCTCGGTCACTGACCGCAGAGGCACCAGGTTGAGCTCTTGATAGATTGTGGCAATTCCGGATTCCTGTGCTTCGCGCGGGGTGGAAATGCGACTTGGCACACCGGCCAGATGGACGTCACCGACATCCCGGTCGTACACTCCGGTCAGAACCTTGATCATCGTCGATTTACCCGCACCGTTCTGGCCGATCAGCGCATGAACCTCGCCGGGTGCGATCTCAAGGCTGGCCTGGCTGAGTGCCGGTACACCGGCAAAGGACTTTTCAATTCCCGACATCGAGACGAGCGCATTCATGAGATGTCTTCCTCCGATTGCTTGCAGGCGGCGCCGACCACAGGCCAGCACCACCCACCAGGGAGAATCAATAGGCTTCGTCGATGTGATCGGCCGCATTGTCCTTGGTAAAGATGCGATCTTCGACCTTCACCCATTCCGGGATCGTCTCGCCAGCCGCGTATTTCTTCATGACTTCACAGGCCAATGGGCCAAAGAAGGGCGAGCTTTCCACCGTTACCCCCATCTTGCCATCGATAATGGCCTGAAGCGCGTCGCGTGTCCCGTCGATCGAAACGATGGTCACGTCCTCGCCGGGCTTGCGGCCAGCCAGTTCCAAAGCCTGAATCGCGCCGATCGCCATCTCGTCATTATGGGCGTAGACCACGTTCACGTCAGGATGCGCCTGAAGCAGGGTTTCCATCACCTGACGACCCAGGTCGCGTGCAAAGTCTCCGGTCTGAGAGGCCACGATCTCAAAGCGGTCATCCGCTGCAATCGCGTCGTCGAAACCCTTTTTGCGGTCATTTGCAGGTGAAGACCCTGTCGTGCCTTCCAACTGTACAATGATGCCTTTGTCGCCGTCGAAATTCTCCATCAGCCATTGTGCGGCCCGGCTGCCCTGATCAATGAAGTCGGACCCAAGGAATGCCACGAAATGCTCGCCCGGCTTGGCAACGGCCGGATCAACCGAGCGGTCCACCAGAAAGGTTGGGATTCCCGCAGCACGGGCCTTCATAACGGCAGGGATCAGCGGCTTTTCTTCCCGCGGGGGCAGGAACAGAACGTCGATACCTTGCGCGATCATGCTGTCCACATCCGCAACCTGCTTGGCAGCAGATCCAGCCGCATCCGTCGCGATCAGATCCCAGCCACAGGCCTCGGCCGTGTCATGGAACGATTTCGTCTCAGCAATGCGCCACGGGTTGTTCGACTCCATCTGCGCAAAGCCGACCTTGTAGCGATCCTTCTGCTCAAGCGGTGGTAGATCCTGTGCCATCGCCGTAGTGCCCAAGAGCGCACCCGCGACAACAGTCGAGATCAAAAGAGTTCTGCGTTTCATGGTTATTCCTCCTCCATTGGTGCGGTCGCCTCCGTTTTGACCGCAAGTTTTCAGGTCATGCCCAATTCATGTAAGTCGTCTGTTTCCTCAGATAGCCATCGAAGCCATAAGCGCCGTCTTCACCCCCAACACCGGACAGCCCCCAACCGGTGTGAAATCCCTGCACGGCTTCGCCATTCGAGCGGTTCAGGTACAATTCGCCGAACTTCAATCGGCTCGGGGCCTCCATCAATCGGCGGTGCGATGCCGTAAAGAGATAGGCAGACAGCCCGAATGAAGTGTCATTCGCAAAACTTATCGCCTGATCAAAACCCTCGACTCGCATGGCTGTCGCGACGGGGCCAAAGACCTCCTCTTGCATCGCGGCATTGCCGTTGTCGGAAACCTCAAGAACCGTCGGGGACATCCAGTGTCCCTTGCGATGCGCACCGTCCGTCAAGGGCCCACCTTCGAGATGGACCGTGGCACCTTCGGCGATGCTGCGTTGGATGATATTAGCGACCTTGGTCACCTCGACTTTACTGACTTTGGGACCCAGATCGCAGTCTTCCATGGGATCCCCGATCGACAAAGCACGGGCTGCGGACACGAATTTTTCAAGGAACTGATCCGCAATGTCGTGATGCAGATACATCCGCTCGTTGCAGGTGCAAATCTGGCCGCAATTGGCAAACCGGGCGCCAATGGCGGCCGAGACTGCGGCATCAATATCCGCATCCTCCATCACTATGAACGGAGCCTTGCCGCCAAGCTCGAGCCGGACGACCTTGATCCGGTCGGCCGCGGCGCGAAATATCTCTTTCCCGGCGCGTGTGCTGCCGGTCATCGTGATCAGTGACGTATCGGAGTGTTCGACCAGCCGCTGCCCCACCACCGGCCCCTTCCCCGTCAGAACATTCAGAACACCGGGCGGAAACCCGACCTTGTCGGCAAGCTCGGCGACCGCAAGACCGGACAACGGCGTGATTTCATGCCCCAACAGAACAACGGTGTTGCCCGCGACCAGCGCGGGTCCGACTTTCCTGGCGGCCAATGCCAAGGGGTAGTTCCAGGCTGTCAACGCAACGACAACCCCATAAGGATGACGCCGGATCTGGATTTCCTCGGACTTGTTGTCCGATGCCACTATGTCACCAGAAATCCTCCGGGCCTCTTCAGCTGCATGGCAAAGAAAAGTGACGGCGGCATCTACTTCACCTCGGGCTTGCGAGATCGGCTTGCCCTGCTCGGCCGTGATCAGGGCTGCCAGACGACCGGCGTCGGCCCGGATAGCCTCGGCGAGCTTCAGAACCAATCGCGCCCGCTCGATCGCCGGGCTCGAACACCACGCACCAAAAGCGCGGCGAGCCGCCTCGACCGCTGCATCCGCATGAGCGGCAGTGCCATCTGGAACTTGCGCAACGATCTCTTCATTTGCAGGGTTCTCGACATCAACCGTGCCCGTGTCAAAGTCGGCAAAGCGACCATCGACAAACATCGAATGGCGAATGACTTGACCCAACTCCCCCACTACAGATCGCAATTTCGCCTCCCGCGCTTGCTCGGCCAAACCACAGTGGCGACCGCACCGTCGATCAAAACACTAATAATATTATTTCGTCAACACTAATATTAATTATTAGAAGCTAATATTAGTTGCACACCTTCTGCATAGTCGATAAAAAGGATGCGAACAAAAAGGTTGAGCGATGAACAATCAAGCGAACAAAGCCGGGCAGCACAGGGGTGTGGGACGAGTCGCGGGCCGGCAGCGCGTAACGATGCACGACATTGCACGCGTCGCCGGATGCTCGCAGACGACAGTATCGCTGGTCCTCAACAAAAACGATTCCGTCAAAATCTCCGAGGACACCAAGCAACGAGTCCTGGATGCCGCCAACACGCTTGGATACGCCATGCCCTCTCAACTCAGGAAACCCCAGGACAGCGCGCGCCGGCCAGCGGCGTTGGACGGAACCATCGCTTTTGTCGTGGATGATCTGGCGTCGAGCCCCGAAATGGTAAACGCGTTCAACGGCGTGAAACAGGCCGTTCGGGACACCGGAAATCTTGTATTGCTGGCAGAAACCCAAAACGACCCCGAGGTCGAGCCCAGAACGCTTAGTTATTTCCTCGACCAACAGGTTGCGGGCATCATTTACGCAACCGTTTTCACCCGGCGGGTGGTTGTTCCGGAAATCCTCAGGCAGACCGCTACCCCGGTTCTGCTGCTGAACTGTTTTTGTGACGACCTCTCTTTTCCTGCGGTGATCCCCGGCGAAGTCGCTGCTGGACATACGGCGACCAACGCCCTGATCAAGGCTGGGCACAAGCGAATCGCCACCATCACCGGCGAGCCGTTCATGGAATGCGCCGCAGGACGAACGACCGGGTATAGAAACGCTTTGGCTTCTGCCGACATTCCATTTGACGAGGACTTGGTCATCGAGGGCAACTGGCTGCCCAGCGCAGGCTATGCTGCCACGCGTGAATTGATGGACCTGCACTCTCCGCCAACCGCCATTTTCTGCCAAAATGACCGCATGGCGATCGGCTGCTATGAAGCGCTCAAGGAACTTGGCCTGTCCATCCCCGAGGACATCTCGGTCATCGGATTTGACGATGACGAAACCGCGCGACACCTGTCGCCGCCCCTGACCTCGATGATCCTTCCTACTCGGGCGATGGGACGCTGGGTCGTCGAACAACTGTTCCACGGACCAACTGATGGTCAGCGGCACCCTCTCGTGAAGCTTGAATGCGAACTGGTCGAGCGCGACTCGATCAGCGAACCCAAACGCCGGACCTGAAGGCGAAATCATGACGGAAACCTTCGATCACATCGTCATCGGCGGCGGCTCTGCCGGCGCCGCAGCTGCAGCGCGACTGGTAAACCAAGGCAAGTGCAGGGTTCTGGTGTTAGAGGCCGGTCATTCGCATCGCCATCCGTTGCTGGACATGCCGCCGGGCATCTTCAAGATGATCAACGGGTCAAAGTTCATGACCTATCACAAAACTGAACCGCAAGACCATCTGGACGGTCGTGTGCATGACATTCCGCAGGCCAATGTGTTGGGCGGCGGGTCTTCCGTTAATGCGCAGGTCTATATGCGTGGTCGCCCTTCTGATTATGACGCGTGGGACGACCTGCTACGACAGACCAATGACGGGGTCGGCTGGGGATGGGACGATGTGCTGCCCTATTTCCGCAGGATGGAAGACAATAACAGGCTTCACAATGACCTGCATGGCAGCGACGGTCCGTTGCAGGTTTCGGATCCAGGGCATATCGATGACATGTCCCGTTGGTTCGTCCAGTCGGTTCAGGCCCTTGGCGAACCATTCAACACGGACTTCAACGGCGCAACGCAGCGTGGTGTCGGGTTCTATCAGTTCACCAATCGCACTGGAAAGCGCAGCTCGTCAGCCTATGCTTTCCTCGCCCCTCTAGAGATGAACCCGAACTTGACCATCCGGCTTGGCGCAACGGTCAGCAAAGTCATCATTGAGAACGACAGGGCGGTCGGGGTGCAGTACCGGGACAAACGCGGAGCAAACACCGTCCGGTGCGATGGTGAGGTTGTCCTTGCTGCGGGCGCTCTGGTCACGCCGAAAATCCTAATGCTGTCAGGTATCGGACCGGATGCACAACTTGCAGAACACGGTATTCCCGTCATCTGCCCATTGCCCGGGGTCGGACAGAACCTGATCGACCACCCCGAAGTTCCCATCACCGCCTTTGCCAATGGTCCTTACGGATATTTCAAACAAGGTGAAGGCTGGCGGATGCTGCGCAATGGCATCCAGTTCAAACTGTTCGGCAGCGGCCCGGTGACTTCCGCCGGGGTCGAAGCCGGCGCCTTTGTCAATCCGTCGAACCCCGACGGAGAACCGACCATTCAGGCCTTTTGCGTGCCCATCGTCTATCTGGATCGCGACGCGCTGGACGAGGTGCAGGATGACTTTGGCCTGACCGTTACGACCGTGGTGGTCAAACCGAAATCACGCGGAGAGGTTCGGCTTCGCTCGGCCGATCCTCACGCCCAGCCGGTGGTCTCGCCCAACCTTCTGAAGCATGAAGACGACATGCAGGAGATGATCCGGGGGCAGCAGTTCTTTCGCCGGGCATTCACGTCCGGCCCGCTTGCGCGAAGGATCCGCGAAATCGTCATTCCAACAGCGGATGACGATCAGACGCTGCGAGCACATTGCAAGCGGTTCGTGAAAACCAACTATCACCCGGCGGGCACCGCGAAAATGGGCCGGGACGGCGACGGAATGGCCGTGCTGGACGCCAGAATGCGCGTGCGCGGGATCGAGAGCTTGCGGGTGTGCGACATGTCCGCCGTGCCGGACATCAACGCCGGCAACACAAACGCACCTGCCATGATGCTGGGTGAACGATGCGCCGACCTGATCCTTGGCATCGGTTCGGCCCGCGAGATACGCATTTCCTGACCTGAGCTGCGACGTCACCATTGGTTGATCCAACTTCTGGCGCAATGATATGGCCCCCGCCCTGCCCGTTGCACCGAAAACAAAATACCCTGCCTCAAGCCGTCAGGACGTTCCCCGCCAAAGGTGCAGGAGCGTGTGGCATACGCCCTACAGAAAGTTGTCCCGCCTGGGCGTGAAACGATCGATCAACTCTCCGTCAGTAAGGCAAACACACCCATGGCTTGCACCGGACGGAATGATCAGGCTGTCAACAAGTCCCACACAAAGTGACGCCGCCAAAACGCGGCACTGAGCCCGGGGCCTGTCTCGTGCGCCGAAGGTACGGTCTGCTTCGCCTCTGATGGATAGCGCATGCGTCAAATCGCTGGAATTGCGGCTCAAATTCGGATCAGAAAACACAACTGAAATGAGACGGGTATGAGTGGCGGGGAGACAGGGATTCGAACCCTGGGGACGCTCTCACGCCCAACGGTTTTCAAGACCGCCGCATTCGACCACTCTGCCACCTCCCCGTCGAAAGCAGGGTCTAAGGCGAACTTCGCGCAGAGGCAAGTCGAAATCGGGAAATCTTGCCGAAGCCTGTGCAGCGGTCTTTCCATGACACTTCAGCCACGTTATGATCCGTACGAAAGACCGCAACAGGCTGGCACACAGAACCAGCAGATCGGCAGTGGGGTTCGGAAAACGAAACCCCTTCAGGCAAGGGAAAAGCAGATGAAGCGAGCGATCGAGACACGCCCGGGGCCTAAACGGCTGGCGTATCTGGCGTTGACTTTGACGATACTGGCCGGATGCGAAGAAGTTTTGTCAACTTCTGAATCGACTGAAAAATCGGAAGACAATTCGGGAAAAACAGAACTCCTGCCCGAGGTGACTTCCGGCTCTCAGCGTGATGTCGAGGCCCCTGAGGTTTTTCAGACAACCGAAGCAGGGCTTTGGGATGGACGGCCTTCTCTTGGCGGGATATGGGTTGCGCACCCGGATGCGTCCCAACCTGAGCGTGTCGTGATCAAAAACACGTCCAACAACAAATCGGTGACCGGCGCCCTATTCCGGCGCGAGCGCAACTTGCCCGGGCCTGCGCTTCAGGTGTCGTCCGCTGCCGCGAAAGAGCTGGGAATGCTCGCGGGTGCGCCGACAAAAGTCAGTGTCGTCGCACTGCGCCGGGAGAAGCTGGAAGAACCGTCGTCGGAGGATACGCCAGAGACAGAAGAATCGGCAGCCGAAACCACCGCTGCGGTTGCTGATGGAGCTTCCGACACGCAAGCGTCCGCAGAGCCGGAAAAACCGGTCAAACGGAAGTGGTGGCAGAAAAAGGAACCAGCCGCCGCCGCGGCTGGTACGACTGCGGTTGCAGCCGGTGCGGCCAGTTCATCCGATGAAACGGCTGAAGACGTCGAGCCCGCAAGCGAAGATGCCGAGACTGCCACATCAATCGTCGATCAGGCCGATGCACCTGCCGAAAAACCTGCAAAGCGGAAATGGTGGCAGAAGAAAGCCCCCGCCGCTGCGGCTGCGGGAACGGCCGTGGCCGCGGCAGACACAGCAACCGAAAGCGCAGAGGTAGCCGCCGAAGCCGCTGCGGCCGTGGCATCGCCCTCTTTGTCGGATGCAACGGTCACGCCCCCTGCCGAAAAACCTGCCAAGCGGAAATGGTGGCAAAAGAAAGACCCCGCCGCGATCACCGAAACACCGCTGGACCCGGTAGAGGGGGCCGCAGCAGCTATTGATGCGTCAGACGCCACGCCTGTCGCAGCTGCCACAACGTCGGCGACACCTTTGAGCAAACCGTATGTTCAGATTGGAACCTTCAGCGTTGAGGCAAACGCCAAGTCAGCAGCCCAAAAGGTGCGTCGCAACGGATTGCCCACAGTTGTTCGGGAACTGAAAACAGCGAATAGTACAGTCTGGCGCGTGCTGGTCGGCCCCGCCACAACCCGGGCCGAGCGCAAAGCCTTTCAAAAGGACGTGAAAGACCTTGGCTTCAAAGATGCGTTCACGGTAACCGACTAATTCAGGGAGGCGTAACATGCTGTCCTCAATACGAACATCTGTTCTGGCTCTTGGGCTTGCCGTTCTGGCGATACCAGCCCAGGCTTTTGATACATCCGCCCGCGCGGCTTACGTGATCGACCAAACCACCGGTACCGTGCTGCTGTCGAAAGAAGCCGACCAACCGTTGCCGCCTGCGTCGATGTCCAAGCTCATGACGCTTTATGTTGCGTTCGAAGCATTGCGGGACGGACGCTTGACGCTGGACGAAACTCTGCCTGTTTCGGAACACGCGATGAGCTATGGCGGCTCTACGATGTTCCTGAATACGCAGGATCGCGTTCGTGTCGAAGATCTGCTGCGCGGCATTATCGTTTTGTCGGGTAATGACGCCTGCGTCGTCATTGCCGAAGCGCTCAGCCCGGATGGCACCGAAGCGGGATTTGCGCGATACATGACCCAGCGGGCCAAGCAGATGGGTATGAACAATTCGAACTTCGCAAATTCGAACGGCTGGCCCGCCGCCGGGCATATGATGTCGGCTCATGATCTGGCCGTTCTTGCGGACCGGCTGATCACCGACTTTCCGGAATACTATCCCCTTTTCGCCGAAGAAGTTTTCGAATTCGATGGCCGCGCGCCCTCGAACGCACGCAACCGCAACCCGCTGCTGCGGCTGGATATCGGCGCAGATGGCCTGAAAACCGGCCATACACAAGAAGCGGGCTATGGCCTTGTCGGGTCCGCCAAACAAGGCGACAGGCGTGTGATCTTTGTGCTGACGGGTCTCGACAGCACCGGCCAACGGGCAGAGGAGGCTGAGGCCGTGGTTAACTGGTCGTTTCGAAATTTTGTCGAGAGGACAGTTGCCACCGCGGAAACGCCGATAGCCGAAGCCAAACTGTGGATGGGCGAGAAAAAGACCGTGGGACTTGTTCCCGAAGGTGATCTGAATGTGCTGTTCCCGGTTCTGGGCACTCAGAATGTCGAGGCCGAAGTGGTCTATGAGGGCCCGATCAACGCGCCCGTCAAAAAAGGTCAGCAACTGGCCGAACTGGTGATCAAGCCCGAAGGGTTGCCGGAAATCCGGCGCCCGCTTGTGGCAGCAGAAGATGTTGCGATTGGCGGGTTTGTGGTGCGTATGCTGACCGTCGGCGGTATCGTATTGAAGGACGTGATCAACAACCCGCTGGAGTCGATGTGACGAAAGCGGGGTTATTTCTGACCTTCGAAGGCATTGACGGTTCAGGCAAGTCAACACAGGCGCGGATGCTGGCGGAACATCTGCGCGCGCAGGGTCACGAGGTGGTACTGACGCGCGAACCCGGCGGTTCCGCGGGGGCCGAGGAAATTCGCAGCCTGGTTTTGGAGGGCGACCCGGATCGCTGGTCGGCCGAGACCGAGATCCTGCTGTTCACAGCAGCCCGCCGCGACCATCTGGAGCGTACAATCGAGCCCGCGCTGGCGGCAGGGAAGGTGGTGATCTGCGACCGCTTTGCTGACAGCACACGTATGTATCAGGGCTTGTCCCGGGGTGACCTGCGAAATCTGGTGGATCAGTTGCACAGCCTGATGATCGGGCGCGAACCGGACATGACGCTGCTGATCGATATGGACCCTGAAACGGGCCTGGCACGCGCCAAGGGGCGACAAGGCACCGAAGAACGGTTCGAGGATTTTGGCCCGGAATTGCAAAAGAAGATGCGCGCCGGCTTTCTGGCGCTGGCCGATGAGTTCCCCGACAGGTTTCACATCGTGGATGGCAACAGGGACATGGACAGCGTTGCGCAGGATGTGACAGAAATCGTCCAGGCAGCACTGCGGTAGACGATGAACGACGATATCCCTTCTCCGGATCAGGTGCCGGGCGCGCCACATCCGCGCGAAACCGTTCGGCTTTTTGGCCAGGATGCGGCTGAACAGGCATTCCTGACCGCCTACACCTCGGACCGTTTGCATCACGGTTGGCTGCTGACAGGGCCACGCGGTGTCGGCAAGGCGACCCTTGCCTGGCGAATTGCAAGATTTCTGCTGACCACTCCGCCGGCCGAGGATGGCGGGTTGTTCGGCGCGCCGCCTCCGCCCGAGACGCTCGATATCGATCCCGATCACCCGGTGGCCCATCGCATTCAGGCTGGGGCAGAACCGGGTTTGGCGGCGATAACCCGGTCGCTGAACGATCAGGGACGGCTGCGCGGTGAGATCGTCGTGGATGACATCCGCAAGCTTGGAAAGTTTTTTGGCCTGTCCTCTGCGGACGGCGGCCGCCGCGTCGTGATCGTGGATTCAGCAGACGAAATGAACGTCAGTGCCGCCAACGCGTTGCTGAAAATGCTGGAAGAGCCGCCTGCCCGTACCACCCTTTTGCTGGTATCGCATCAACCCTCACGCCTGTTGCCAACCATCCGTTCACGCTGTCGCACGCTGCGCTTAGGCCCGCTGAACGCGCAAGACATGCAAGCCGCCCTGTCACAAACGGAAACCGACATTCCCGCGCAGACAGAACACCTTGCCGCGCTTGCCGCAGGTTCAGTCGGAGACGCCGTGCGTTTGATCAATCTGGGTGGTCTGGACATCTATGCCGAACTGATCGCCATTCTGGGCACCTTGCCCCGCATGGATCGCCAGCGCGCGCTGGCCCTGGCCGAAGCGGCAGCACAGCGCGGCGCGGCGGACCGGTTCGAACTTTTGCTTACCCTGATCGACATCGCTCTGTCACGGCTGGCCCTGACCGGGGCAACGGGCACGCCCCCGCTTCCGGAAGCCGCCCCCAACGAGGGTGAAACACTGGCGCGTCTGTCAGCATCGCCAAATCAAGCCCGTCGCTGGGCCGAGGTCGCCGCAACGATCACAGCCAGAGCGCGACATGGTCAGGCAGTCAACCTTGACCCTGCCGCTCTGGTCCTAGATACGGTGTTCAAGATACAGGAAACTGCCGGTCAGAACAGATGAGCGACACCCCCCAGATTACCGACAGCCATTGCCATCTGGACTTCCCGGATTTCGAAGGCCAGTTGGACGACATCATCGCGCGTGCTGCCCAGGCTGGAGTGACCCGGATGGTGACGATCTGCACCAAACTGCGCAACGAACCGGCCGTCCGTGCGATTGCCGAAGCCCACGCGCCGGTCTTCTATGCCGCCGGCACACACCCGATGAGCGCCGCGGACGAGCCATTGGCCTCGGTCGATGATCTGGTCGCCCTGACACGGCATCCTAAATTCGTCGGTATCGGTGAAACCGGCTTGGACTACCACTATACCGCCGACAGTGCCGAAGTGCAGAAACAGTCACTTCGCATCCATATCGAAGCGGCCCAGCGCACCGGGTTGCCCCTGATCATTCACGCCCGCGCAGCTGATGAAGATATGGCTCGCATTCTGGCCGAAGAATATCGCAACGCACCCTATTCCTGCGTCATGCACTGCTTCTCATCGTCTGCTCAATTGGCCAAGGCCGCGCTGGAGCTGGGGTTTTATCTGTCCATGTCCGGCATCGCAGCCTTTCCCAAAAGTCAGGAGTTGCGCGATATCTTCGCAAACGCCCCGGTGGACAAGATTCTGGTGGAAACTGACGCGCCCTATCTGGCCCCGCCGCCCTATCGCGGCAAACGAAACGAGCCGGCCTATACTGTGCACACGGCCCAAAAGGGGGCCGAAATCTTTGGCATGGACTATGCCGCCTTTGCCGACCAGACACAGGCGAACTTCGACCGGCTGTTTACCAAAGCGGCATCATACAAGGCCGCTGCATGACCGGCTTCCGATTTACAATTCTGGGCTGCGGGTCCTCTGGCGGCGTGCCGCGGCTGGGCGGTCAGTGGGGCGATTGTGACCCTGCGAACCCCAAGAACATCCGGCGCCGCTGTTCGATGCTGGTCGAACGCGACGGGCCAGATGGGACAACCTCGGTTCTGATCGACACCACGCCAGATATGCGCAGCCAGTTGCTGGATACAGGTACAGGGCGGTTGGACGGGGTCGTCTATACGCACTCTCACGCAGACCATGTGCATGGAATCGATGATTTGCGCATGATCGTGTTCAACATGAAAACCCGCGTTCCCGTTTGGGCGGATGGCGACACCCAGAACGCCTTGTTGGGGCGGTTTGGATACGCGTTCATTCAGCCGGAAGGCTCTCCTTATCCTCCGATACTCGAGCTCAAGTCCATCGACGGTCCATTTGAAATCGACGGCCCCGGCGGCCCGATTCCGTTTCGTCCTTTCAAAGTGAATCACGGTTCGATCGATTCCCTGGGATTCCGCATTGGGCAACTCGCCTATCTTCCGGATGTCGCCGAGATCTACGACGATGCCTGGCCCGAAATGAAAGGGCTGGACTGCCTTGTCATCGATGCCCTGCGCCGTTCACCTCATCCAACGCATGCCCATCTGGAAAAGACGCTTGGGTGGATCGAAGATCTCCAACCGAAGCGCGCGGTTCTGACCAACATGCATATCGATCTCGACTATGCCACCGTCGATGCGGAAACCCCCGACCACATCACCCCCGCCTTCGACGGGATGGTGATCCATCAGTCGCAGTAGGCCGCTGCCCGTCGCCCGCATGATATCGCAGCAGGCCCGTCGCACGGGGGTCACATGCTGCAAAGCCTGATCGACGTCATTCTTCCGGTTTTCCTTGTAATCGGGGCCGGGTATACGGCAACACGCACAGGGTACTTCAAAGAAGCGCATGTCGATGGGTTGATGAAGTTCACCCAAGGCTTTGCGATTCCCTGCCTTTTGTTCCTGGCCATCGCGCATCTGGACCTCAGCGCCAGTTTCGACCCCCGGCTTTTGGCCAGTTTCTATTCCGCTGCCGCCCTGTGTTTCACAGCAGGCCTGTTCGGCGCACGCATCATTTTCGGGCGCGATTGGGAAGATTGCGTTGCCATCGGGTTTTGTTGCCTGTTCTCAAACTCTGTCCTGTTGGGTTTGCCGATAACCGAACGCGCATATGGGCCCGAGAACCTGACCGGCAACTACGCGATCATCGCCTTCCATTCTCCGTTTTGTTACGGCGTCGGGATCACGGTGATGGAGGTCGTGCGAAATCGCGGTCATGGTGGCGTGCGCATGGCACGGTCTGTTTTGTCCGCAATGTTCAAGAACGCGCTGATCCTTGGTATCGCCCTTGGGTTTCTGGTCAACCTGTCCGGCCTGGCGATCCCTGCCGTGGTCGACGAAGCGCTGGGGTTGATCACCCGTGCTGCCCTGCCCGGGGCGTTGTTTGCCTTGGGCGGTGTGCTGGTCAAATACAAGCCCGAGGGCGACCTGCGCACCATTGCTTATGTTTGCTGTATCTCTTTGATGCTGCATCCCAGCCTGGTGTGGGTGTTCGGCAAATCCACGGGCCTGCCGCAGGATCTGTTTCGGTCGGGGGTTTTGAATGCGGCCATGGCTCCGGGTTTCAACGCCTATATCTTCGCCAACATGTATGGTCGCGCAAAACGGGTCGCAGCGTCGGCGGTCCTTATCGGAACGGCCTCGTCCATTCTGACCGTGTGGCTATGGCTGACACTTCTGGGCTAACTGAGGTGTTGACTTCAGTTTGATGTGAAACACCTATCGCGCAACGCAGCAGGAGATCCGAATGTCACATGCCATAATTGTCGCTCATGGCCAACCGTCAGACCCGGAACCGGCCGAAGCTGCACTTGCGGCATTCGCCGCCAAGGTCAACGCGCTTACCGGGCATGTAGCGGTGGATTCGGCCACCCTGGCAGCGCCGGGTGCGTTGGAGGCGAAGCTGAACCGCGCGCCCGAAAACTCGGTCATCTATCCACTTTTCATGGCAAAAGGGTGGTTTGTCACCAGCGCTCTACCCAAACGGCTTGGGCACCATCCGGCACGGATTTTGGACCCGCTTGGAATTGACCCAGACCTGCCGGCCCTGACCGCAGAGGCCCTGCGATCGGAATTGTCCGACAAACACTGGGCCGCTCGGTCCACCGATCTGGTCATTGCCGCGCATGGTTCCGGGCGCAGCCGGAACCCGTCGACCGTGGCGTTGCAGTTTGCGAAACAGCTTGCAGAACTGATTGCGTTCAAATCCGTTCGCGTCGGTTTCGTCGAAGAGCCACCTTCCATATCTGACGCTGCAAACGGTACCGAAGGTCAGGCGCTGTGCCTTCCGTTCTTTGCCTGTGCCGGAGGGCATGTGCAGGAAGACGTCCCGCAAGAGCTGGATCGCGCAGGGTTTTCAGGCGTGGTCCTGCCGGTGGTGGGAGAGTTGCCTCCGATCCGGCAACAGATTGCGAAAAAGATAAATGCGGCATTCGGTTCAGCCTGAAGCCCCGATACGTGCCCATCGTGTTTTCAGAACGCATTCAGGTTTGCGCCTTGCTCAACGCTGAATACATGCGATGGCAAGACCGGCCGTCGCGCTTGGCCTGATAAAGGGCCAAATCTGCTGCGTGAAGAATGTCGGCGGCATTGGGGCAGTCGAACTGCGTGGACAAGGCAGTGCCAATACTGGCCGAGATCGAACAACTCTGATTCTGAAAGGTCATCGGTTCATTCAACCTTGATACCAGACGACCAGCAATGCAGGCCAGAGTATCTTCCCGAGTCAGATCTTTGAAAATAATGACGAATTCATCCCCCCCGACCCGGGCCACGGTGTCGTTGCTTCGTGTTTCCTCCTGCATGATGCGGGCGGCCTGCTGCAAGACAAAATCACCCGCCGCATGGCCCAGCTTGTCATTTACAGATTTGAAAAAGTCCAGATCCAGATGCATGAGCGCGAAGGTGGAATTCCCCGAAATCAAATGCTCGAGCAAGTGATCCATCGCCCTGCGGTTCTTCAGCCCGGTCAATGTGTCGGTAAAGGCCTGCTCTTCGGCTGCAAGCATCGCACCTTGTAGCCGAAGGTTGAGAGAGCGGGATGCCTCCATCGCGGCGGATTTGGCTTCGACCAGATACAACAGCTCAATCGCCAGATCCGTGCCCGAGAAATCCGCACTTGTCAGCGAATAGTCCCGCACCGCATCCAAAATCGAGATACCAAATGACAGATTGATGACCGCGCCACCGGAATGCGGCAAAGGAGCGACCAAGCCTTTGAGGGTTGTGCGCGGTTCATCATGAAACCTCAGATGCAGCTTCGCCCCCGCCATTGACATCAGGGCGGGAATGGTGGTGATCGTTCTGGGGCGGATCAGTTCAAACACATCCAGAAATCCCTGCCCCACCAGCGGCAGTTCAGGTCGCAACTTTTGCAGGGTCGGACCTGCTTGCTGAATATGCCCGTTTTGGTCCACCAACAGGAACATCGGGCAAAGCGTTTCCAGCAGACCTGCCAGTTCTTGGGTATCTGTCATCCGTTCCGAGCCCCCAGATCAAAATGCCGCCCCTCAGCAAAAGCGCTTTCAACCAACATGATGGAAATGACGTCACTGCCTTGCCGCTGCCCCTCGTGTGACAGCATCACCAGCGCACCATAGTCATCCGCCATTGCGCGCAGGACCCCAACCATGACATTGGAATACCCTGGCAGGCCCGGAGAGCAACTCAGCTGAAATTCCGTGGCTGACAGCTCTCTCAGTTCCAAGGCCGGCAGGGTCAAATCAGACACGGCCAGCCGCACGCGGTCCGCCAGATCGTCGAGCGAGTGAAGAAATTCCACGTAACTGACGCCGCCGAACCTGAGAAGTCGGCGCAGCCCTTCCATATTCGGATGAGACACGAGATACGTTCCCAGGTCCTCAAACACATCGGCTTGCGGCCGATCGAGGTCTGCGCTCAGCGCCTCCATTACCTTGGACGTCATGTCATCGTCATAGACGAGCATGGCTTCAAACTCGACAAACCCCAGAGGTGCGGCTTCGGTCACGCGCAACCAACAGGATCGCCCGTAGGTCGCACAGACAAAGGACTGTATCGCCCGATTGATCAGACCATGCATCAGATGCCCCAGTTTGGTGTCCTGTGCACTGTGGCCGGAAAAACCTTAACAAATAGCCAAAATCCACCCTGAGTTGTAGCGAATTCAACCGAGTATCAGCGCGATACCACCTGTCCGGTCAGAAATCCGTGGGCGCGCCGCCTTCCGCTTTGCGGCGTTCGACAAAAGCTGCCAGCTCCTCGCGAATGCCTTCATCGATCGGGGGGGCTTCAAAGCTCGAGATGATCTCCTTGAACATGTGATGCGCGCGTTCTGCCGTCCAGATACCGCCGGCGACCTCCCATCCTTCATAGTTTTTCCAATCACTCAGGAAGGGTTGATAGAAGGCCGTGGTATAGCGATCCTGCGTATGCTGAATGCCAAAGAAATGACCGTCATTGCCGACTGCCCGGATCGCATCCAGTGCAATCTCGTCCGGCCCTGTGGCGGTCAACTCGGGGTTCATATAGCGTTGAATTTGCTGTAGGATTTCGCAATCCATGATAAACTTTTCCGGGCTGGCGATCAGACCGCCCTCAAGCCAACCGGCTGCGTGGTAGACCATATTGGTGCCCGATTGCACGGCGGCCCAAAGCGAGTTCGAAGTCTCCCACACCGACTGCCCGTCCGGCACATTTGCCGCACAAACACCCGAAGACCGCATGGGCAAACCATAGAACCGCGCCATCTGGCCGGTCATCTGGGTCGAACGCATATATTCCGGTGTTCCAAAGGCCGGCGCGCCGGATTTCATATCCACATTCGACGTGAATGTACCGATCACACAGGGGATACCGGGGCGCACGTATTGGAACAGCGCAATGGCACACAGCGCCTCGGCCAAGGACTGCGCCACGGCACCCGCCATGGTTACGGGGGCCATCGCACCCGCCAGCGTAAAGGGCGTGACAACAATCGCCTGACCACGCCGCGCCAGGCGCAAACACCCGTCGATCATCGGGTGATCGTGTTTCAGCGGCGAGGTCGAGTTGATATTGGTATACATCCGCGGCGCGGCTTCGAACTCCTCGTGACTCAAACCGCCTGCGATGCGCACCATCTCCATGACATCTTCGACGCGTTCCTTGCCCAGCGAATAGGCGTGCATCGCCTTGTCGGTTAGGGTCAGCTTGTCGTACAGCACGTCCAGATGGCGCACGCTGGCGTGGATATCGACCGGCTCGACCGGGTATCCGCCGGCGAAATGGATGCAGTTGAAGTATTGGGTCAACTTCAGAAGGTTCCGGCACATCTCGCGATTGCCCGGTACTTTTTTCCCGATCTCCATGTCCCAGTAATTCGGCGGGGAAGAGACGTTGCCGAACAGGATGTTCTTCCCGCCGATTTCGATCTTGCGATCCGGATTGCGAGGGGTGATCGAAAAACGGCTGGGAGCCTTGGCGATCATCTCCATGACAAAGTCCCGCCCCATGCGGACATTGTCGCCGTCGATGGTGCAACCGGCTTCGCGCAGGATGCCTATTGCCTCTTCGTTGTAAAACTCGATTCCGATCTCTTCGAGGATGCGCATCGCCCCTTCATGGATCGCTTCGATACCGGCCTGATCCAAAGGTTCTATGGGTCGATCGATATTGACCGGCGGATCCCAGGGCATCTGGTCAATCGCTGCACTGCCCCTGCGCGCAGCCGCCCCTGCGCGCCCTCCTCCGCGGCGCTTGCGTGTCTTGGTCTCGGCCATCGGTGCCTCCTGTTCTTGCTTTCGTCAAGCAAGCCCCGAAGAGACGCCTATGGCCGCTCCGTCTGCGACAGAATATGTCGGTTTTTCATTCCGTTTTGTCGAATCCCGGATTTGAAAATCAAATTTTGGCTAACCATTCGGGAATATGTCCGATATCCGGCAAAATCACATCCGCCATCGGAGCCAATGCATCGGCCTCGGCCAAACCGGTCAAAACACCGATCGTGGTCATCCCCGCCGCGCGCCCGGCCTGCAAGTCATGAAGACTGTCACCCACCATCGCGATACGAGATGGCTCGACCCCAATATGGGCGGCAAAGGCCAGCAACTGGCCCGGTCCCGGCTTGAACCCGTGACCGCTGTCATACCCGGCGACGAAATCGAAATGCCCCCTTATCCCGACAGATTCGAGATGCTGCAAAGCAGGATGTTCACTGTCATTCGTCGCAACGCCCAGCTTGATTCCGGAGTTTTGCAGACCTTCCAGGAAAGGAACCAATGGCACGGCGGGCACCTGCGGGGCCGAGGCGGCTTCGGAGTTCATCAAATCGATGATCTCTTGCAAAGTCACGCCATCGACATGGGCAATCAAGACCTCTGCGATTTCCTCGACCGTGGCGGCGATTACAATACTGTCTTCGGTATATTTCCCTTGCTCGAAATCATATCCGATGACACGGCCAAGCTCGGTCGCGCGATCTTCGTCCCCGTTGGACAGGCGCAACAGCATCGAGCGTCCGAACCCTCCCCACGTATTGGCAAAGTCAAACAGCGTGCCATCTTTGTCAAAGATGATCGCATCTATCGGCATCCGGTGCTCCTGCGGAAAATATGGTTATGTCCAGTGTATCTCAGCGCCGCCGGACAATACCGCCCTTGCCTGGGCGGGAAGATCATAGGCGAGTGAATTGGCGTCACAAAACGCCATGACCCACGAATCGTCAAGCACCAGAAAATCAAGAACCGATGCCAGAAACTCGGTATCGCTTGCCCGATCGCGCACATCCTCGATCGATGCGCCCGTAGAGCCCAGAAAAACAGGCAAAAGCTCGTCATTGCTGACCAGCCAGGCCAGGGCCGTCAGCGCAAGAGTTTCGGCGGAATCAGAGGATATCGGCATAAACTTGGGTCAGATCCGGTCTTGGAAAGGGTTTGTTAACCAGAGTCATAAACACTTTGTTCACGCATGCAATCAACGGTGAACAACTATGTCTGTGCAGGGAACCATCCTTGTCCTCGACGGGGTATCGACCAATCGCATCATGCTGAAGGTACAGCTGACGGCGGCCTGGTATCACGTGGTGCAGGGGGAAAAGCTTGAAGGGTTGCCCGCACTCGTGCGGCGTACGCAACCGGATCTGGTTCTGACGGCCCAGACGTTGCCGGACGGAACAGCTGCGGATGTGAAGAAGGCGATCGTGAAGGAACCCGGCTTTGACGACGTTCCGGTCGTGGCGATTGCCGCGCAAAATGACCGGGACGCTCGGCTGCGGGCGTTGAAGGACGGGCTGGATGATGTTCTGACGCACCCGTTCAAAGACACTTTATTATTGGCGCGGGTTCGCAGCCTTCTGCGTGCCCGTGCGGCCACTCAGGATTTGCAGGTCGGCAACGGATCGCAACCGGTTGGCTTCGCAGAGCCGGCCCAACCTATGATCAGACCGTCCAAGGCGGCGCGGGTTGATATTCTGACCCACACGGCTCGAACCGGCGCGCTTTGGCAAAAGGCCCTGGACGATCAACGTCAATTTGATTTGAACTGGCATCTTCAGTCAAACCTGCGGGGTGTTTTGTCCGGCTCTGTTCCTGATGCGATCGTGGTTGAACTGGGCTCGAACCCGGCAGGTCTGAATATCCTTGCCGACCTGAGATCACGCGGCGTGACTCGGCACACGGTTTTGATCGGGGTGCTGAAAGACGAAGACGCCGGACAGGCTTCGGAAGCTCTGGACCGAGGGGCCGATGCTGTCTGTCTGGGCGGGTTCTGCGCGCAAGAGATCCTGCTGCGGCTTGAAAACCAGATTGCCCGCAAAGCGCGACTGGATCAGATGCGGGTCTCTCTCAAAAGAGGCATCGCGGAATCCTGGATCGACCCGTTGACCGGGCTGCACAATCGCCGCTACGCCATGCGCGCGCTGGATCAGATCGCGCGCCAATCGGCCAGAACGGGGCGCAGTTTTGCGATCATGCTGGCCGATCTGGATCACTTCAAGGCAATAAATGATGGCCATGGCCATGCAAGCGGCGATTACGTTTTGACGCAAGCGGCGGAACGTATGCAAAATGCCTTGGGATCCCGTGGCTTTGTCGCCCGCATCGGGGGAGAAGAGTTCATGATCGGCGTGCCCGATGTATCGCCCAAACAGGCGCTGAACCTGGCCGAAACCGTTTGTGACAGCATCTGTCAGTCCCCGTTCCTGTTGCCGGACCATGGGGCACAAGTTGATGTGACGGTCAGTATCGGGTTGAAGTTGTCTCAGGTCGGTTTCGCCCGGCAAGACTGTGCGGCTGAAAGCGTGGAAAACCTTATCAAATCCGCGGACAAAGCGCTGTATGCTGCGAAGAAGGCAGGGCGCAATCAGGTGAGTATCAGGCAAAGTGCCGCCTGATCTGTTCAGTCTCTTTTCTTGTGCCCATGCGGCCCGCGTTTGACGACCTCCTGCAATCGGTCTGCATAGGCCTGCCGCTCATCATCACTCATGGCGGTAACACGTGCCAGCCATTGCGTTTGCAAGGCCTGCTGCAAATCGGCGGTGGCCTGTGCTTGTTGTTGCAACAGAACCTGAACGGCCACCGGGTCAAAGGGCGTTGCACGCAACGCCTGACTGAGCGCTTCAAAATCCTGAGCGCGACCCTTGGATCCCTTTTTGTGCAGGCCCGTCAGCTCGCCCCGCATCGCCTTTCGATCATCCTTGGGCAGGGCCCGGTACAACGCGGGGCCGAAGCCGGGCGGTGATTTGGCATGATCCCCACCTTTGAGGCGCAATACGGTGCCCACAGCGATACCGACAACCAGCAGGTTCAGCGCCAGTGACAGGGCCAGGACGACAGGAACCCACCTGCGTTTGGGCTTGGGATCAGCGTTCATTCCGTGCTCTCCAGAAAACTCGAGTCAAATCCAAGGTCCGCGACGAGGAAGGGTGTCTTCTCTGACGTCAACAGGTTGGCCGGGTCCGGCAGAAAGGCCGGTGCGGAAAACCCGATCCAGACCCCGGCAGCGCTTGCGGCGACAAGCCCGCCAAGGCCCTGCCATCCTCCTACATTGCTTATCAACCTGTTCCATATCGAAGGCATCGGCTGCGGTGCGGGCGCAAGGCGACCGAGGCGAACAGTTTCAGCATCCGTCTGGATGCGCACGGCAAGATCGTCTGGCAGTACTGGTCGCTGCCGCTGTGCCTGTGCAAACAAGTGATCCAGTTCCAGGTCTTCATCCGCCATTGTCATACCCCAGTTCTTCGCGTCGTCCGGCCAAGATCGCGGTCAGGCTGCGCTTGCCTCTTGCGGTCAGGCTTTCAACTGCTTCTACCGAAATGCCCATTATCCCGGCAATCTCGGGGTTGGGCAGCTCTTCAATATGGCGCAGCACGACCGCTTGTCGCTGCCGCTCGGGCAGCTCTGCCAAAGCCGACTGCAAGGCATCCTTGCGCGCCTCGTCCTGCATGCGGTCAACAACGCTGGCCTTGCCATCTTCGGGCTCGGGAACGTCCGACAACCTGTCGGGTGTCTTCTTGCGCCTGATGTCCACGCACAGGTTCAGCGTCACCCGATACAGCCAGGTCGAAACCTTGGCCTGACCCGACACCCAATTCGGCGCCATCTGCCATAACCGCATCATCGCATCCTGCGTCACGTCTTCCGCCTCGGCCCGATTGCCCAACATGCGCAAAGCAACCGAGTAACAGCGTGGCCCCAAACGATCGGTCAGGATCCGTGCCGCCCCCGCCTCGCCGTCGGCGAATTGCCTCAGCAACGCATCGTCGCTGAGTGTGTTCGCGGCACAATCCGCACCGCGAACATCTTGTGGGTGGGAGGTCAGATCCTCCATCCTGCATCAGTTATCGCTTGCATTCGATTTTTGATGCTTTTTCTTAGGGTGCCGTCCCATCCGATCTTTGGCATCGGCAAATTCCTGTTCCGAGATTCCGCCACTGTTGTCCGCATCCATCCGATCAAACATCTTGTCAGCCCGGCGCGGTTTCGGCAACTCATCCTGGCTGAGGAAGCCATCTTTGTTCGCGTCGTTGTTTTCGAACATCCTGGCAACCCGATCGCTGGCTTTCTTCTGGGCGGCAGCCTGCATTTCTTCCTGGCTCAGCATTCCATCCCCATTGGTGTCCGCCTCAGTGAAACGAGCGGTGCGATGCGCCTCCATCTCTTGTTGCGTCACCTGACCATCGCCATCGGCGTCCAGTTCCTGAAAGGACACCGGCTCGCGGCCACCCGGGCCAGCGGCCAGAACAGAAGTACCGGTAATCGCAACAGCCGACATAACAATGGCCGAGATGAATGTAACGTTTTTCATTTCCGTTTCCTTTTGTTGACGCGGCCCGAGTGCCGCCGCTCATACCCATTCAAACGGGCCGCGCCAGGGATTCCGTCGCTAAAGTCGATATTATTTTTTGAAAGGTTCGGGACCGCCCCAAGACGAGGTGCTGGGCAGACGTTGCAAAGCGACGCACCCCCCTTTTATATTTCCACGATCAGGCCCATTATCCGCAAAAGATTACTGCGCGAGTTACATTATGACGGATCAGACGATCGAGACGACCTCTGAAGATGAGCGTGAGACATGGCCAGCCCTGGTCAAGGGGTTTCGCTGCAAATGCCCCAACTGCGGGGAAGGCAAGCTGTTGCACAGCTATCTCAAGGTCAATGACACCTGCTTGAACTGCGGGCAGGAGTTGTTTCACCATCGCGCAGATGATGGGCCCGCCTACCTGACAATCCTGCTGGTCGGCCATCTGCTGGCGCCTGCTCTGCACGTGTCCTATGTGCATTGGCGGCCCGATCCGTGGACCATGGCCATCGGCTTTTCCGTCGCCTGCGTCGCCCTGTCCCTGTACCTGTTGCCACGCCTGAAAGGTGCGGTGGTGGCATATCAGTGGGCACGCCGCATGCATGGCTTTGGAAAAACCGCGTGACCCGACCCAGTTGACCAGTTTGGACATGACACTCGACAAAACAGCCATCCGGGACGCAGCGACGGTTATCGTGCTGCGGGACAGATGGACAAACCCCTCGATCCTTATGGGGCAGCGCGGGTCCAAAGCGGCCTTCATGCCGAACAAGTTCGTCTTTCCCGGTGGCGCGGTTGATCCGGCTGACGCGGATGTTCCATTGGCAACGGATTTGCCGGATCTGTGCTTTGAACGTTTGGGCGAACAGGCCGAGCCGGGGATTCAACGCGCCCTCGCCGCTGCCGCCATACGCGAGCTTTGGGAAGAAACCGGTCTTGTTCTTGGCCAGCCGGGCACATGGCCCGGTCATGCACCTGACGATTGGCAAAGCTTTGCCGCGTTGGGTTACCTGCCAACTGCGGCTGCGCTTCAGTTCGTCTTTCGCGCGGTAACTCCACCGGGCCGTCCCCGCCGGTTCGATGCGCGGTTCTTTCTGGTCGACGCCGACGCTCTGCAAGGTGATGTGGATGATTTCAGTCACGCCTCGGATGAGCTGTCGCACCTGCAATGGGTGCCACTGGATCGGGCACGGGATCTGGATCTGCCGTTTATCACCGAGGTCGTTCTGGCGGAAATAGCGGCCCGGGTTACGTCCCCCGAGCCGCCATCGTCGGTTCCATTCTACAAAAACAACGAAGAAGCCAACCTGTTCCTGCGTCTCAGGGGCTATCAGATGCCAACCCACGACTGACGGATCGGTTTCACCGCATCCGGCTGACCACCACCGTCACTTCGGGCTTTTTGCCAATTTCGGCTTTGGCTGTCTGCCGCACGATGCGGCGCATTTCTTCTTCCAGCTTGTCGTCATCGCGCAGGGTCTTGGCGGCGGCCCGCATCAGGAACTGGTTCAGATCCTCTTCCAGCACTTCGACCAACGCGGCACGGGACGTGCCAGTTTCGGGCAGCCCCATGGTGTCGCACCACGGCTCGCCCAGCGGTTCGTCTTCTTCGTCCAGAACCACCGTCACCGTAACATGGCCGTTCAAAGCCATGCGGATACGATCCCGCACCACGCCGTCAAGGGCGCCGATCTTCACGGTGCCGTCCAGATATGTGCGACCGGTTTCAACATAATCGACGACCACAGGCGCATTGCCGCTGAGATCCAGCATGGTGCCGTTCACCGCCAGCACTCCGGTTCTGCCACCCTGCTCTGCCAGTTTGACATGCTCGCGCAGGTGCCGGTGTTCGCCATGCATCGGGATCACGAATTGCGGATCGGTCAGTGCGTGCACTTTCTCGAGGTCCGGCCGGTTCGCATGGCCCGAGACATGATAAAGGCCCGAACTGTCATCGACGACATCCACGCCCTTTTCGCTGAGCTGGTTCATGATAAAGATCACGCCCCGCTCGTTCCCGGGAATGGTTTTCGAGGAAAACAGGAACAGATCGCCCTCGGCCAGCTCCAGACCACGGTACTTGCCACGGGCCAGTTGGGCGCTTGCGGCCCGTCGTTCCCCCTGGCTGCCGGTCACGATCAGCATCAGGTTCTGGCGCGGAAGGTCCAGAGCCTCTTCGGCGCTGATCACCTTGGGAAAATCCGCAAGAATACCGGTTTCGGTCGCGGCTTCGATCATCCGACGCATCGCGCGCCCAAGCAGGACGACGGAACGCCCGGCCCGCGCACCCGCCTCGGCCAGCGTTTTGACCCGCGCAACGTTCGACGCAAAGGTGGTCGCCACAACCATACCTTCCGCGCCTTCGACCAGCTTGACGATCTCGGGGCCAACTTCGGATTCTGAACGCCCCGGATGGGTCGAAAACACATTCGTACTGTCACAGACCAGCGCCTTGATGCCGGGCTTGGCGACCTCGGCCCACAGGTCAGGGTCAAAGGCCTCTCCAACGACCGGAGCAGCATCCAGCTTGAAGTCGCCCGAATGCACGACACGCCCTGCGGGGGTGTCGATGACCAATGCGGCACTTTCGGGAATCGAGTGCGAAACAGGAAGGAAGCCAACCGTGAACGGCCCGACGGACACCTGTTCAGGCCAGGCGGAAACGGTCGTGACCGCCTCGGTCGGGTGTGCGTGTTCTTCCATCTTGCGGCGCGCGATATTGGCCGTGAAGGCACGCGCATAGACCGGCGCACCCAAGGCTTCATAACAATGGGCCACGGCGCCGACATGGTCTTCATGGGCGTGCGTGATGAAAACACCATCCAGCCGGTCGGCACGCTCTTTCAGCCAAGAGATATCGGCATAGATGAGGTCAACGCCCGGCGTTGTGTCCATATCAGGAAAAGTGACGCCCAGATCCACCAGAATCAGGCGTTCCTTTCCCGGTTCACCGTAGCCGTACACATAGGCGTTCATGCCAATTTCGCCCGCGCCACCCAGCGGCAGGTAGATCAATCTTTCACTGCTCATACGGAGCCATTATCCTTGTTGTAGCGATGGATCACGGTCAGGCCGTGCATCGTCAGATCATCCTCGATTGCGTCGAACCCCACGTCGGCCTGATCGAACAAGGGGGCCAGCCCTCCGGTTCCAACGACTTTCATCGGCATTCCATACTCGGCCTTGATCCGGGCGATCAGCCCCTCGATCAAACCGGAATATCCCCAATACACGCCCGATTGAATACAACCAACCGTATTCGTACCGATCACCTTGTCAGGTCGGGAGACATCGATATGCGGCAGCGCCGCGGCGCCCTGATGCAGGGCCTCAAGGCTCAGGTTCACACCGGGGGCGATAATGCCCCCCACATATGCGCCGTCGGCGGCGACAACATCGAAATTCGTTGCGGTTCCGAAATCCACGACAACCACATTGCCACCATGGCGGTCAAAAGCGCCCACGGCATTGGCCAGTCGATCCGGGCCAGGCACCGTGCCTTCATCCACACGCGGCGGGACAGGCAACAGGCAATCGGGCTTGCCCACAACCAATGGTCTGCACCCAAAAAAGCGATCGGCGAAGATGCGCAGGTTGAACACGACGCGCGGCACGGTCGAGGCGATGATCACATCGGTGATGTCCGCCTCGATCCCATAATGCTTTACCAGCGTCGAATACCAGGTGAAATAAGCGTCTGCCGTGCGCGCATGGTGGGTCGAGGTGCGCAGGGTACACAAAAACTCCTCACCGTCCCAGATCGAAAAGACGGTATTGGTATTGCCGCAATCGATGGCCAGAAGCATCCGCGCCCCTCTCAGAAATAGACATCCGCCGCAGGAATGCTCACGCGGCCTTTGGCGGTGTTTAAGACAAGGTTACCGCTTGCGTCCACCGTTTCGAAGGTTCCAACCGTTTCTGACGTACCGGTCCGCGCGGTGATGACCTCGCCCAACCGGGCCGCCCGGGACAGCCAGGCGGTGCGGATCGGTTCGAACCCATAGGTGACGAACTGGGTTTCATACGCGGCGTAGGCCGCGGCCAGTTCGGTCAGAAAATCCTCGGGCGAGACATGTGCCCCGGTTTCCGAAAGAAGTGACACGGGACGAACCGCGCCGGGCTCCACCGCGTCGGCATCCGGGGCATTGGCCAGATTCACTCCGATGCCGATGGACAGATGCCCCACGCCATGCCCCTGCCCCGTGCTTTCCAGCAGGATACCGGCAAGCTTGCCGCCGTTCAGCAGCACGTCATTGGGCCATTTCAGCGACAGTCCGGCAGCCCGCCCGGTAACGGCGACACACGCGTCAAAAAGGGCCAGCGCCGCCACGAAACTGCGCAAAGCCGCCTGTTCCGGCGCGCCCTGAGGACGCATCAGCAAGGTCGCCGCCAGGTTGCCCATCGGGTTGGCCCAGCTTCGTCCGCGCCGCCCGCGCGCCGCCGTCTGGTGATGCGCCATGATCCAGACGGGACCACGCGCATTCGGAGCAATCCGCGCCGCTTCATTCAGCGTGCTGTCGACTTCCTGCACCTCGTGCAGGCCATAGCCTTGGGGCCATTTTGTCATATCAAAAAGGCTCGGTCGCGCAACCGAGCCCCTCTTTCCGGTTGTGCAAAACGATCAGTTGACAAGCGTGGCCGCCGCGGCTGCTGCCGCGCCCTCGACGCCGAACTGATAGAAGATACCGACCAGCATCAGGGCCGCAGACCCCATCAATGCCACCCACAGAACAGGGGTCGACCGGGTTTGGATCGGCTCTTCGTTCTCGGCCCCGAAATACATGTAGAACACGATCCGCAGGTAATAGAAGGCACCGATGACCGAAGCGATGGCCGAGACGACGACCAGACTGGTCAGACCCGCACTGACGCCCGCCTGCCAGACGCCGAATTTCGCAAAGAAACCAAGCATCGGAGGCACGCCCGCAAGGCTGAACATCAGGATCAGCACCGCCAGCGCCTTGCCCGGATCACGCTTGGAGTATTGCCGCAGAGCGTCAATGTCGGTGATGGGTTTGCCGTCACGCTCCATCATCAGAATGAAGGCGAAGGTGCCGATATTCATGGTCACGTAGATGGCCAGATACATCAGCATCGCCTTGATACCCAGCTCGGTACCGGCGGCCAGACCAATCAGCGCATAGCCCATATGGGCAATCGACGAAAACGCCATCAGACGCTTGATGTCGCGCTGCCCGATCGCGGCCACGGCCCCCAGCAACATCGACAATACAGACAGCAGGACAATCACTTGCTGCCAGTCTTCGACAACACCGCCGAACGCGTCATGCAACAGGCGCGCGAACAACGCCATCGCCGCAACCTTCGGCGCCGTGGCAAAGAAGGCCGTGATCGGCGTGGGAGACCCCTCGTAAACGTCCGGCGTCCACATATGGAACGGAACGGCCGAGACCTTGAAGGCCAGACCCGAGATCAGGAAGATCAGGCCAAACAGCAGCCCCAACGAAACATCGCCATGGTGAACTGTCTGGATGATGCCCGAGAACAACGTGGTGCCGGTAAAGCCATAAACCAGCGACGCGCCATAAAGCAGCAGCCCCGAGCTCAGCGCACCCAGCACGAAATACTTCAGACCTGCCTCGGTCGATTTCGCGCTGTCACGACGCAGAGCAGCCACGACATAAAGCGACAGCGATTGCAGCTCGAGCCCCATGTAAAGCGACATCAGATCGCCTGCGCTGACCATCATCATCATCCCCACGGCGGCCAGTGCCACCAGCAACGGGTATTCAAATCGCAGCAGATCACGGCGCGCCATGTATTCCTGGCTCATGATCAGTACGGCACCCGCCGACAGCAGGATGGCAACCTTGGCATAGCGGGCAAAGCCGTCATCGACGAACATGCCGTTGAAGGCCACGTTTGTACCCCCGCCCTGAGTTGCAATCCAGATTGCCAGAAGGGCCATAAGACCTGCCGTGGTCCAGACCAGCAGAGGCGCCAGCCCGTCCTTTGTCGTGTAGACAGCACCCAGCAGCGCCGCCATCGCATAAAGCGCCAGAACGATTTCCGGCAGGATGATTGTCAGATCAGCCTGGATCATGTCTCCAAAGCTCCCTTAATGCGAAGCGGCTGTCTGGGTCGCAGCCTCAGCCGCGGCCAGAGCCGTGTCATAGTTCGAAATCAGAGCCGCTGTGGATTGCCCGATCACATCGGTTACCAGCGACGGGTAGACACCCAGCAGGATGATCATCACGATCAGAGGGGCGAAGATCAACCGCTCGCGCGAGCTCATGTCGGTCATCGCCTTGAGGCTTTCCTTGATCAGATCGCCAAACACGACTCGGCGGTAGAGCCACAGCGCATAAGCCGCCGAGAAGATCACACCGGTTGCAGCCACCGCCGTTACCCAGGTGTTGACCTGGAACGCGCCCATCAGGGTCAGGAATTCGCCGATGAAGCCCGATGTGCCCGGCAGGCCGACATTGGCCATGGTAAACAGCATGAAGACCAGCGCGTATGCGGGCATCCGGATCACCAGACCGCCATAAGCCTCGATATCGCGGGTATGCATCCGGTCATAGATCACGCCGACACACAAGAAGAGCGCTGCCGAGATGAACCCGTGGCTGAGCATCTGGAAGATCGCGCCATCGATGCCCTGCTGGTTTGCCGCGAAAATACCCATGGTCACAAAGCCCATATGCGCGACCGAGGAATAGGCGATCAGCTTCTTCATATCCTCCTGTACCAGCGCCACCAGCGAGGTATAGACAACCGCGATGGCAGACATCCACAGCACCAGATCGGTCATCACGGCCGAACCCACCGGGAACATCGGCAGGCTGAACCGCAGGAAGCCATAGCCGCCCATCTTCAGCAGGATCGCCGCCAGTACGACCGATCCCGCCGTGGGCGCCTGAACGTGGGCGTCCGGCAACCAGGTGTGCACCGGCCACATCGGCATTTTCACCGCGAACGAAGCAAAGAAGGCCAGGAACATCAGGGTCTGCATGCCACCGACAACATAAATGCCCAGCACGCTGAAGCCCTCGGACGAGAACTGGTGCGTCATCAGCGCGGCAATGTCCGTGGTGCCTGCGTCAGCATACATTGCAACCATGGCGACCAGCATCAAGACCGAGCCGAGGAAGGTATAGAGGAAGAACTTGAAGCTGGCGTAGATCCGATCCTTGCCGCCCCATATCCCGATGATCAGGAACATCGGAATAAGACCTGCCTCGAAGAACAGGTAGAACAGTACAAGATCAAGCGCCATGAAGACGCCCAGCATCAGCGTTTCCAGCAGCAGGAAGGCAACCATGTATTCCTTGACGCGGTCCGTGACATTCCAGCTGGCCAGAATGGTCAGCGGCATGATGAAGGTCGTCAGCAGAACGAACAGGACACTGATGCCATCAACACCCATCTTGTATTTGAGGCCCATCAGCCACTCACCCTCTTCCACCATCTGGAAACCGGGGTTCGACGGGTCAAAGCCGGTATAGATGCCGATGGAAACCAGGAAGGTTACCGTGGTGGCCAGCAGAGCAATCCACTTGGCGTTCCGCTGTGCCGCCGCATCGTCACCCTGCAGGAACAAGGCCAGAATGCCTGCGGCGATGGCGGGGATAAACGTGACGATCGAAAGGATATAATCCATTACTGGGCCCCTCCGCCGATCGACATCCAGGTCACAAGGGCCGCGATGCCCAGCACCATCCAGAAGGCATAGGTAAAGATGTACCCGGTCTGCGCCTTGCCGGCGAGGCGGGTGAAGAAGGGAACGACGCCCATTGCTACTCCGTTCAGGAAGCCATCGATTGTATTGCCGTCACCGCGTTTCCACAGGAAGCGGCCAAGCGCCACAGTGGGTTTTACGAAGACCGCATCGTAGATTTCGTCGAAATACCACTTGTTCAGAAGGAACAGGTACAGCGGACGCTGATTTGCAGCCAGACGTGCCGGCAGCGACGTGTTCACGATGTAGAACCAGTAGGCCACGACAAAGCCCAGCAACATGGCGACGAAGGGTGAAACCTTGACCCATTTCGGAGCCGCGTGCGCATCGTCCAGAACATGGTTGTCCGGCGCCATGTAAAGCGCGCCCTCGCCGGGCTGGCCCGCAAAGACATAGTGATGATCGCCACCCTTGGCATCCTTCTCACCATGACCTTCATCGGCATGGCCGTCAGCAGCGTGGCTTTCATCCGCATGGCTGTCTTCACCGTGCGAAGCATCCGCCGCCGCATGGTCACCGGCCTCGGCATGTTCTGACGCTTCGGCAACCGGAATACCGTAGAACTTGCCGACCTTGTCCGCATGGCCAAAGAAATTGCCATACCAGATCATCCCGGCAAACACCGCACCCAGCGACAGAACGCCCAGCGGCACCAGCATGGTCATCGGGCTTTCATGTGCGTGGTCATGCGTATGCTTGTCCCCACGTGGTGTGCCATAGAAGGTCAGGAAGATCAGACGCCAGCTGTAGAACGAGGTGAACATCGCCGCGATCACCAGCATCCAGAAGGCGTACCCGGTTCCACCCGCATAGGCGCTTTCGATAATGGCGTCTTTAGACAGGAACCCGGCAAAACCGATTGTGGTAAGCGGAATGCCGACACCTGTGATGGCCAGCGTTCCGATCATCATCGCCCAGAAGGTATAGGGGATCTTTTTGCGCAGACCACCGTATTCCGTCATCTCCTGCTCGTGATGCATGGCGTGGATCACGGACCCCGCACCAAGGAACAACAGCGCCTTGAAGAAAGCGTGCGTCAGCAGGTGGAACATCGCCGCCGAATACATGCCCACGCCCGCGGCCACGAACATGTAGCCCAGCTGCGAACAGGTCGAATAGGCAATGACGCGCTTGATATCGGTCTGCACCAGACCCACGGTCGCCGCGAAGAACGCTGTCGAGGCCCCAAGGAAGGTGATGAACCCGGTCGCGCCCGGCGCGAACTCCATCAGCGGAGACATGCGGCAGACCAGGAACACGCCCGCTGTCACCATGGTGGCCGCGTGGATCAGGGCCGACACCGGCGTCGGGCCTTCCATCGCGTCGGGCAACCAGGTGTGCAGGATCAGCTGCGCGGATTTACCCATCGCGCCGATGAACAGCAGAACACAGATCACCTCGACCGCGGTCCATTCGCCCCACAGGAAATGCAGCTTTTCATCTGCAAGCGCGGGTGCCGATGCGAAAATGTCCGAAAAGTTGATGCTGTCGGTCAGGAAGAACAGCGCGAAGATGCCCAGCGCAAAGCCAAAGTCACCCACACGGTTCACGATGAAGGCCTTCATCGCCGCCGCATTTGCCGACGGCTTGCGATAGTAGAAGCCGATCAGCAGGTAGGATGCGACACCCACGCCCTCCCAGCCAAAGAACATCTGCACCAGGTTGTCCGCCGTCACCAGCATCAGCATGGCGAAGGTAAAGAAGGACAGATAGGCAAAGAAGCGCGGCTTATAGCTTTCGCCTTCGCGCCATTGCGGGTCGTGATCCATGTAGCCAAAGCTGTAGAGATGCACGAGCGCCGAAACCGTGGTGACCACGATCAGCATGATGGCGGTCAGCCGATCCAGACGAATGGCCCACGAGGTCGAGAGCGACCCGCTTTCGATCCAGCGCATGATCTCGATCTGTTGTGTGTGCCCGTCGAACGAGAAGAACACGAGCCATGACAGCAGACAGGCGAGGAACAGAAGGCCTGTGGCGGTCCACATGGCGGCTTTCTCGCCAATGAACTTCCAGCCAAAGCCGCAGATCAGCGCGCCCACCAGCGGGGCAAAGAGGATTGTGGTTTCCATGATCCCTTACCCCTTCATCATGTTGACGTCTTCAACCGCGATGGTGCCGCGGTTGCGGAAGAAGCAGACCAGAATGGCCAACCCGATCGCCGCCTCGGCCGCCGCAACGGTCAGCACGAACAGCGTGAAGACCTGCCCGACCAGATCGCCGAGGAAACTGGAAAACGCCACGAGGTTGATATTCACCGCCAACAGCATCAGTTCGATGCTCATCAGCAGGATGATAACGTTCTTGCGGTTCAGGAAGAGACCGAAGATGCCAATAACGAACAGCGTCGCCGCGACCGTAAGATAGTGTTCAAGTCCGATCATGGTCTCAAAGTCCCTGCCCCGGTTTCACGTCCTTCAACTCCATCGCTTTTGCCGGGTCGCGCATCATCTGGCCGATGATGTCCTGACGCTTGATGTCCTGACGGTGGCGCAAGGTCAGCACGATGGCACCGATCATGGCCACCAGCAGGATCAGGCCCGCCAGCTGGAACAGAAGGAAGTATTGATCGTAAAGAATGACGCCAAGCGCCTCGGTGTTGTGACGGTCCGCCGGGACCGGCTGCGCCAGATTGGCCGCTGCGCCCTGCGCGCTGTCCCAGGCTCCGAAGGCCATGACGAACTGCATCAGGATGACCAGACCGATCAACAGGGCCAGCGGCATATAGCGCGCCATCTCGGCCTTGAGCTCGGCAAAGTCCACGTCCAGCATCATCACCACGAACAGGAACAGCACCGCGACCGCGCCTACGTAGACGATGATCAGCAGCATCGCCACGAACTCGGCCCCAAGCAGCACGAACAGCCCCGCCGAGGACAGGAAGGACAGGATCAGCCAAAGCACCGAGTGCACCGGTTGACGACTGATCACCGTGAACAGTCCGCCGGTGATGGCGCTGATGGCAAACAGGTAGAAGGCAAAGACGGTCATTGATCCTCATCCTCGTTGTCGCCCATGACCTCTTGCGCCAGATCCAGCGCGCGGGTCATGGCCGGGATGCCGGCAAAGACCGACATCTGACCGATCGTTTCCACGATCTCTTGTTTCTTGGCACCAGCCTCAAGCGCGTGGCGCACGGTCTGGCGCACCGCCGAGTCCGCCTGAGCGCCCTGACAGGTCAGCCCGGCCAGCGTCAGCAACAGGCGAGTCTTGGCATCCAGCCCGTCCTTGTTGACGGTGTTGCCGAACATCATCTCCATGACCTCTTTCGGCATGGTCGGCCACAGCGCCTCGAACCCCTTGGGCGAGAAGCTTTCCATCGCCGGGTTCATCGCCTTGGCCATGTCCTGAGCCTGCTTCATCATCAGCTCGAACGGATTTGTCGGGCTGTCAGTCATCGGTAAGGCGCGTCCAATTCCAGATTGCGGGCGATCTCGGCTTCCCAGCGTTCGCCGTTGTCCAGCAGTTTCTGCTTGTCATAGAACAGCTCTTCTCGGGTTTCCGTCGCGAATTCGAAATTCGGGCCTTCGACGATGGCATCGACCGGGCAGGCCTCCTGACAGAAACCGCAATAGATGCACTTGGTCATGTCGATGTCATAGCGCGTGGTGCGGCGGCTGCCGTCTTCGCGCGGTTCGGCGTCGATGGTGATGGCCTGTGCCGGGCAGATCGCCTCGCACAGTTTGCAGGCGATACAGCGTTCCTCGCCATTGGGATAACGGCGCAGGGCGTGTTCGCCGCGGAAACGTGGGGACAGAGGCCCCTTTTCGTGCGGATAGTTCACCGTGGCCTTGGGGGCGAAGAAATACTTCAGCCCCAGCTTCATGCCGACCCAGAAGTCTTGCAGCAAGAAGTATTTGGCAGCGCGGGTATAGTCGATTTGGGTCATGATCAGCCTCCTACGCTCCAACGGGCAAACGCGCCCCAGAACCAGTCGAATTTCGCCGCGAAGGCCACGAAAACCACCCAAGCCAGCGAGAATGGCAGGAACACTTTCCAGCCTAGCCGCATCAGCTGGTCATAGCGGTAGCGGGGCGTGATCGCCTTGACCATCGCGAAGATGAAGAAGAAGAACGCCATCTTGGCGACCATCCACAGCACGCCATCGGGCAGGCCCGGGATCGGCGAAAGCCAGCCGCCGAAGAACAGCAGAGAGGTCAGCGCGCACATCAGGAAGATCGCGATGTATTCGCCTGCCATGAACAGCAGGAAAGGCGTGGCCGAGTATTCGACCTGATAACCGGCGACCAGTTCAGATTCCGCCTCGGGCAGGTCGAAGGGCGGGCGGTTGGTTTCGGCCAGGGCCGAGATGAAGAACAGGAACACCATCGGGAAATGCGGCAGCCAGTACCAGCTGAAGAAGCCGAACGAGCCGTCCTGAGCGCGCACGATGTCGCCAAAATTCATCGAGCCGGTCGAGATGATCACACCGATGATGATCAGGCCGATCGAAACCTCGTAGGAAATCATCTGCGCGGCCGAGCGCAGCGAGCCCAGGAACGGGTACTTTGAGTTCGACGCCCAACCGCCCATGATCACGCCATAAACCTCAAGCGAGGACACGGCGAATACATAGAGGATGGCCACGTTGATATCCGACAGAACCCAGCCATCGTTGAACGGGATCACCGCCCAGGCGATCATGGCCAGAACGAAGGATGTCAACGGTGCGAGGATAAAGACCGTCCGGTCGGCGCCCGCAGGAATGACGACCTCTTTCACCACATATTTCAGGGCATCCGCCACCGATTGCAGCAGGCCATAGACGCCCACCACGTTGGGGCCGCGGCGCATCTGGACAGCAGCCCAGATCTTGCGGTCCCCGTAAACAAGGAACAACAGTGAAATCATCACAAAGGCAACAACGGCAAGCACTTGCGCCAGAATGATGATGGCTATTCCGCCTGGGGTGTTAAAGAATTCAGCCATTGGTCCTCACACCGTGGGTATTCCGTTTTCCGCGCGCGATGCAAAGGCCAGAAGCCTGCGCAAATTGCGGCTGGGTCGGCGCGTTGGTGTAAACAGCATCTGCCGCCATTGCGCCACCCTTAATATTCGGTTTCACATGCAAATCTGGCGCGGCGAACTGCCACCCGGCAGCCGCTTTTGCCTGCGATATGAAACAGGTCTGGGTCATTCCGCCGCGATCTTCTCGGATTTGCGGGCCTGCGCCTGTGCCGACAGCTCGGCCATCAGCTGTGAAGCCCGTGCAATCGGGTTGGTCAGGTAGAAGTCCTTGATCGCATAGCGGAAAGTTGCGTTGCCCAGAGTACCGGTGTCGAGAGCTTTCACTTCGTTCTCGATCACTTCGTCGATGCGGGCCAGATGCGGAACCGCCTCGATCAAGGCCGTGCGCAACTGCGCCAGAGAGTCGTAGGGCAGTGTTGCGCCCAGTTCGGCCGACAAGGCGCGCAGGATGGCCCAGTTCTCCTTCGCCTCACCCGGCGCAAAACCGGCCCGCATCGCCAGTTGAGGGCGACCTTCGGTGTTTACGAACACGCCGTTTTCCTCGGTATAGGCCGCGCCTGGCAGGATCACATCGGCGCGGTGTGCGCCCCGGTCACCATGGCTGCCCTGATAGATCACAAAGGCGCCTTCGCCGATCTCGACCTCGTCCGCGCCAAGGTTGTAGATTACATCGGCGGCGCTGATCGCGTCCATTCCGCCTTCGTTCGTGGCACCCACGTCCATCGCACCGACGCGCGACGCCGCAGTGTGCAAAACGATCAGACCACTTTCCGTATTGGCCGCGATGGCTTGCGCAGCAGCCAGCACGGCGGCGCCGTCCGCTTCCTGCAAAGCGCCCTGTCCGATGATGACCAACGAACGTTTGCTCTTGATCTCATCATCTCCGCCCATGTCGACAACTTTTTGCAGCGCTGTTCGATCATCGCCAACGTGGTGATACTCATATGTCAGATCGACCGCAGGACCGACCAAAGCGACTTCGGCCCCATGCGCCCATGCCTTGCGGATACGCGCGTTCAGGACAGGCGCTTCGTCACGTGGGTTGGTACCGATCAGCAGGATGCGTTCCGTGGTGTCGATGTCTTCAATCGCGGCGGTACCGGCGTAAGCGCCACGATTGCCCGCCGGAAGCTTTGTGCCATCGGTACGGCATTCGACAACACCACCCTGCCCTTCGATCATCTGTTTCAGCGCAAACGCCGCCTCGACCGGAGCCAGATCGCCCACGATACCGGCAGGTTTCTCGGCGCCCTTCAGCGCCTCTGCGGCCCTGGTCAGCGCCTCGGACCATGAGGCCGGGCGCAGCTTTCCGTTTTCACGGACATAGGGCTTGTCCAAACGCTGACGGCGCAGGCCATCCCAGACGAAACGTGTCTTGTCGCTGATCCACTCCTCGTTCACGCCGTCATGATTGCGCGGTAGGAAACGCATGACTTCACGACCTTTGGTATCGACGCGTATGTTCGATCCCAACGCATCCATCACATCGATGCTTTCGGTTTTGGTCAATTCCCACGGACGCGCGGTAAAGGCGTAGGGCTTGGAGGTCAGCGCCCCAACCGGGCACAGGTCGATGATGTTGCCCTGCAAATTCGAATCCAGCGTCTGGTTCAGATACGAGGTGATCTCGGCATCCTCACCGCGCCCGGTCTGACCCATCTGAGTTATCCCGGCAACTTCGGTGGTGAAGCGCACGCAGCGCGTGCAGCTGATGCAGCGGGTCATTGCGGTGCCAACCAGCGGGCCAAGATCCAGGTCATCGACCGCCCGCTTTGCTTCCTTGAAGCGGGATCCCGACATGCCATAGGCCATCGCCTGATCCTGAAGGTCGCATTCGCCACCCTGATCGCAGATCGGGCAATCCAGCGGATGGTTGATCAGCAGGAACTCCATCACACCTTCGCGGGCCTTTTTGACCATGGGCGAGTTCGTCTTGACCACCGGGGGCTGGCCTTCAGGCCCCGGGCGCAGGTCGCGCACCTGCATCGCGCAGGAGGCCGCAGGTTTCGGCGGCCCGCCGACGACCTCGACCAGGCACATCCGGCAATTGCCAGCGATCGACAGACGCTCGTGATAACAAAAGCGCGGCACTTCGACCCCGGCTTGTTCACAAGCCTGGATCAGGGTCATCGCGCCATCGACTTCGATTTCCTGTCCGTCGATATTGATCTTGCGGAGGTCAGACATGGCTTTCAATTCGCCCTCAAATAAACGCCAATGGCGCTGTTTCTTTGGATTTCCTTCTGCCCCAGAGTGCAGAATGTGTTGGGGTTGTCATAGGTCACGCCATTCGAAGCCAGATACGCCTCGCCCTTGGCGCGCATCCGGTCTTTTTCAGCATCCGATTCGACGTAAGAGCGGATTTCGGTGTCCGAATACCCCAGTTTGTTCGCCTTGGACCGCAGCCCCCACATCACACTGATCGCTTTCAATCGACGCCCGCTGATCGAGGGGCAATATTCCGAAATTTCATTTGCGATGGCGATGTAATAGAGTTCGTTGTCGATCTCTTTGACATCCCTCAAGGGCGGCTTCGCATTTGCGACGGCAGGCAATGTGATCAAGACAGCCAGGGTGAGTGTTTTGGCAAAAGACATGGATCTTCCCTTCGTTTTGGGCGCACCAAAACGAACCGGTCCGGTCTTGCTAGGCAATAGCGGCCGGCAATCCGTGTCGTGATATGCAAAACCGCGCGTCATGGCCGTTGGCATTTTCCCGCAAAGGTCAATTGATCATCACTGATGCGCAGGTTTTGCGGTTCAGTATCCGGCCCCACTTTCCAATCGATCCGCGAAGACCCGAAATTCTGCACGCAAAACTTGGTTCCTTCATGACGGCCGGCCTCACGCGCGCCGTCCAGCGATGCGGACGCACCCTTTACCACAACGGTAAAGTCCGTTGGTGATGCTTTCTTGTCGACCGCCTTCGCCTTTGCCTTGAACGCCTTTCCATCGAACAGAATACGATCTTCCGACGGCTTGATGATGCCGCAGGCGGACACGCTTGCCAGTGCCAGCAGGACTACAAGGGTTTTTGGGGCCTTCATACTATCCCTCTTCGTGTTCTCATCTGCCGGGACGCCATCAGAACGCCGCCACCAATGCCATAAGCCCAATCACAAACATGCAGGCCCAGCCCAACACATACAGCACGGACCGAAGGCCACTGTTCGGCTTGCCTATGCCTTTGATGTGCACCACCAGCATCACCAACCGCGCAACCAAAGCGACAGACGCCAGCAGATTGACCCAGAACGGGCTGGCGCCCAGCAATACCGCCGCGGTCACAACAGCCACAAACGCCGGAAGCGTTTCCGTTCCGTTCAGATAGGCCCGGTTCAGTCGATAGGCCTGGTCGGAATAGTCCTGCTCAGGGGTTGCCCCCGGCGCGAGGCCCTTGCCCTGCTTGGCCAGTGCTGAAAACGGGGCCAGGAACAGAACCACCAGCGTGAAAAGCACAACCGATGAAATCGCGTGGCTGTATTGCGCAAACATGTCCATCCCGATCACTCCGCCGCCATCGCACCCATACGGCCCGATTTCTGAGCCTTGATGCGGTCTTCGATTTCTTCGCGGAAATTCCGGATCAGGCCCTGGATCGGCCAAGCGGCCGCATCGCCTAGAGCACAGATCGTGTGACCTTCCACCTGTTTGGTCACATCAAACAGCATGTCGATCTCTTCCAGCTCGGCCTCGCCGCGCACCAGGCGGTCCATGACCCGCATCATCCAGCCGGTGCCTTCGCGGCAGGGCGTGCACTGGCCGCAGCTTTCGTGTTTGTAGAATTTCGACAGGCGCCAGATCGCCTTGATGATGTCGGTGGACTTGTCCATCACGATCACCGCCGCCGTTCCAAGCCCCGAGCCCAGATCGTTGCGCAGATAATCGAAATCCATGATCGCGTCGCGCATGTTCTCACCGCGCACACACGGAACCGAGGATCCTCCGGGGATCACGGCCAGCAGATTGTCCCAGCCACCGCGAATGCCGCCGCAATGGGTCTCGATCAGTTCCTCGAAGGAAATCGACATCGCCTCTTCGACCACGCAGGGGTTGTTGACGTGACCCGAGATTGCAAACAGCTTGGTGCCCGCGTTGTTCTGGCGGCCGAAACCTGCGAACCAATCCGCCCCACGGCGCAGGATCGTAGGCACGACAGCGATGGATTCGACGTTGTTCACGGTCGTCGGGCAGCCATACAAGCCCGCACCTGCGGGGAACGGCGGCTTCATCCGCGGCATGCCCTTTTTACCTTCGAGGCTTTCAATCAGCGCGGTTTCCTCGCCACAGATATAGGCGCCTGCCCCGTGGTGCAGAAACAGGTCGAAATCCCAGCCCGAGCCGGCGGCGTTCTTGCCCAGAAGACCCGCGTCATAGGCCTCGTCAATCGCGGCCTGCAACGCCTCGCGTTCGCGGATGTACTCACCACGCAGATAGATGTAGCAGGTGTGGGCGTTCATGGCGAAAGACGCGATCAGGCAGCCCTCGATCAGCGTATGCGGATCATGGCGCATGATCTCGCGGTCTTTGCAGGTGCCGGGTTCGGATTCGTCCGCGTTGACAACCAGATAGGAAGGGCGTCCGTCGCTTTCCTTGGGCATGAACGACCATTTGAGACCAGTCGGGAAACCCGCGCCGCCGCGTCCGCGCAGCCCGGAATCCTTCATCGTCTGGATGATCCAGTCGCGCCCTTTTTCAATCAGGCCAGCAGTGCCGTCCCAATGCCCGCGGGCCTGCGCACCTTTCAGCGTGCGTTCATGCATCCCGTAGATGTTGGTAAAGATCCGGTCCTGATCCTTCAGCATCGCGTGTTACCTTCAGCTGTCCTGACGCATGCGCCAGAGTTGAAAAATGTTGACGCCCGCATAGATGAAACCCGCCAGAGCGGCGAAATCAAACAGCAGCGCATGCCGGGCTGTCAAACCCAGCGCGGGGCCAATGAACAGGTTCATCGCAAGCCAGATCAGCATGGTCACGGCGATGACCACCCCGATATGTCGGCCCTTGCGGGCTATGGCCTGTTCCTTGTCCTTGTCCATCTTCCCCCGAAGCCCGGAACGGGCATCCGTCTAGTCTTCGTATGTGCCCTCGGATTTGGCACGTTTGGCGAATTCGGTTTCCTCACCGGCAGCAAGCTTGGCGGCCTGCTCGATCCAGCCATCGCGTTCGATCCGGCCTTTGAATTTCAAACGCGCATCGACCCAGGCCACCTGTTCGGGCGTCCAGGCCGCTATCTGGTCGTAGTGATAGAAACCCAGCTCGTTCAGCGTTTCTTCCAGCTTGGGGCCGACGCCTTTCAACAGTTTCAGGTCATCGGCCTTGCCGTCGCGTGCCGCGGTTAGAGTGTTAGGCTGGGTCTCCTGAACTTCCGGGCTATCCGACTTTGCTGCAGCGCCCTCGGGAGATGCCGGTTCGGTATGGGTCGATTTTTTGGTTCCACTCTGTTGTGCCGCCGTCTTGCCGGGCTCCGGCTTTTTCGGCGGTTGAGGAGCGGAACCGGAAGCTTCGGCTTTGCCATCCTTGCCAAGCCACGGTGTCAGTATCGGAACTTCGGTTCCGTCGATACGCTTGACCGTGTCCCCAAGCTCTGTCGCCAGCTCAACGCTTGCGTTGTATTTCGGCTTGCCAGCTTCATATTCGGACAGGCTGGAAAGTCCTTTCAACGGCTCGGCCGCGTAACGCCCGTTCTGAGGACCGGGCGTCGGCACCTTGCCCGCCACCAGATCGTCGAGGATTTTGCCAAAGCTCTCGGCGGTCAGATCCTCGTAGTAATCTTTGCCGATCTGCGCCATTGGCGCGTTGGTGCAGGAACCGAGACATTCGACCTCTTCCCAGCTCAGCTTGCCATCGGCAGAAAGTTCATGCGGTTTCGCGGCGATCTTTCCCTTGCAGACCGCGATCAGATCTTCGGCCCCGCAGATCATGCAGGACGTCGTGCCGCAGACCTGAATATGCGCCACAGATCCAACTGGTTGCAGCTGGAACATGAAGTAGAAGGACGCCACTTCGAGTACGCGGATATAGGCCATGCCCAGCATGTCGGCGATGGATTCAATCGCCGGGCGGCTCAGCCAGCCCTCCTGCTCTTGCGCGCGCCACAGCAGCGGAATGACCGCGCTGGCCTGGCGGCCTTCGGGGTATTTGGTGATCTGCGCTTCGGCCCATTGCTGGTTGGCAGCGGTGAAGGCAAAGCTTTCGGGTTGTTCGGGATGAAGACGGCGGAGCATTAGCGGTCAATCTCTCCAAATACGACATCCATGGTGCCGATGATGGCGGCGACGTCGGCCAGCTGGTGGCCTTTGGCGACGTGGTCCATGGCTTGCAGGTGCAGGAAACCGGGCGCGCGCAGCTTGGCGCGGTAGGGCTTGTTGGTGCCGTCGGCGACCAGATAGACGCCGAACTCGCCCTTGGGGGCTTCGACCGCGGCATAGACCTCGCCTGCGGGAACGTGGAAGCCTTCGGTATACAGCTTGAAGTGGTGGATCAGGCTTTCCATCGAGGTCTTCATGTCCGAGCGTTTCGGCGGGGTGATCTTGCCGCGCGCGAGCACGTCACCTGGGCATTCGCGGATTTTGACGATGGCCTGCTGGATGATCGACAGCGACTGGCGCATCTCTTCCATGCGCACCAAATAGCGGTCATAACAGTCGCCGTTTTTGCCGACGGGGATCTGGAATTCAAACTCGTCATAGCATTCATAGGGCTGAGCGCGGCGCAAGTCCCATGCAAGGCCCGACCCGCGCACCATCACGCCCGAGAAACCGTATTTCTGAATGTCATCTTCAGTCACGACACCAATATCGGCGTTGCGCTGTTTGAAGATGCGGTTTTCGGTCAGCAGACCGTCAATGTCGTCCAGAACGGCGGGGAATTCGTGGCTCCAGGCCTCGATATCGTCCAGCAGTTCCGGCGGCAGGTCCTGATGCACACCACCGGGGCGGAAATAGGCCGCGTGTAGGCGAGCCCCGCAGGCACGCTCGTAGAACACCATCAGCTTTTCACGCTCTTCAAAACCCCAGAGCGGCGGGGTCAGCGCGCCCACATCCATCGCCTGCGTGGTCACGTTCAGCAGGTGGTTCAGGATGCGGCCGATCTCGGAATACAGAACCCGGATCAGCGAACCCCGGCGCGGCACCTCGACCCCGGTCAGCTTTTCGATGGCCAGACACCAGGCATGTTCCTGGTTCATCGGCGCCACGTAATCCAGACGATCGAAATACGGCAGGTTTTGCAGATAGGTCCGGCTTTCCATCAGCTTTTCGGTGCCGCGGTGCAGCAGGCCGATATGCGGATCGCAGCGTTCGACGATCTCACCGTCGAGCTCGAGCACAAGGCGCAGAACCCCGTGCGCCGCAGGGTGTTGCGGGCCGAAGTTAATGTTGAAATTGCGGATCTTCTGTTCTCCGCTCAGCGCGTCCGTGCTGCCGTCATCGTATCTTGAGCCGTCCATCAACGCCCTCGTTTCTTTTTCGCATCGGCCCGAACCCGAACCTTTTCCGCCTCGGCCGCTTTGGCTGCGGCCCCGGCCAGAAGAACCCCCAACGCGCCCAGAATGATCAACTCACCCATCATCTCAGCGGCGCTCCAACTCTTGCAGTTTCAGCCCGACCCACCACAGCAAGGCGATCGTGCCAAAGGGAACCAGACACAGCAGGCACCAGTATTTGTTGATCCCGAAGAACGGCAATATCTTCACCATCGGAATGATGGTCAGCGCAGACAGGATCAGCCACCAGATGCCACCCATTATTCTGTCCCCTGTTTCTCATCCCCCGGCAGAATGTAGTTCGCACCCTCCCAAGGGGACATAAAATCGAACTGACGGTATTCCTGCACCAGGCTGACGGGCTCGTAGACTACGCGCTTTTGCGCCTCGTCATAGCGCACTTCGGTATAGCCGGTGGTCGGGAAATCCTTGCGCAGTGGGTAACCACGGAACCCATAGTCGGTCAGGATGCGCCGCAGGTCCGGATGGCCCGAGAACAGGATGCCGAACATGTCGAACACCTCACGCTCGAACCAATTGGCCGAGGGGTGCACGTCAACGATCGACGGCACCATGTCGTCTTCACGGATCGAGACCCGCAGCCGGATACGCTGGTTCTGGTACATCGACAGGAAATGGTACACCACGTCGAACCGTTTGGCGCGCTCGGGGTAATCCACGCCAGTGATGTCCACAAGGGTCGAAAACTGGCAGCTGCGATCAGATTTCAGGAACTCAATGAATTCCACGAGATTCGACGGTGCCACGTCCACGTTCAGTTCGCCATGGGTCACATCCCACGACAGAACACAATCAGACCGTTTCAGCTCCAGCTGTGCGCCGAGTTCTTTGAGTGCTTCACTCATTGCGGCCCTCCTGCAAAACTTCGTCATAGAACGTAGCTTCTGCGTCGTAAGATTTGAAAAACTTCGCCATAAAGTCGGGCATAACCGTCTTTGCGACGTTCTCGCCCGCATAATTCGCAACAGCGGCCATGTCACGCCATTTGGTCAGTACCATGACTTGGCAGGGATCCTGATCGCGCCGGACGAGGAAGGACACGCTTTCAAACCCATCCACGGCGCGCATGCCGGGGAGCGCACGTGTCCGAAAAGTACCGACCCACTCGGCAACATCGTCTCGGGCAACCACAGCCTCCCAGCGCCTGACAACCAGATCACTCATCGCACAATCGTTCCCGTGCGGCGGATTTTGCGTTGCAACTGCATCAGACCGTAAAGCAGTGCCTCAGCAGTCGGAGGGCAGCCGGGCACGTAGATGTCCACCGGAACAACCCGGTCACAGCCACGTACGACGGAATAGGAATAGTGGTAATACCCACCGCCATTCGCGCAGGACCCCATCGAGATCACATAGCGCGGCTCGGGCATCTGGTCGTAAACTTTACGCAGCGCGGGGGCCATCTTGTTGGTCAGCGTTCCCGCCACGATCATCACGTCCGACTGGCGCGGAGACGCCCGGGGCGCGATGCCGAACCGTTCCGCATCATAACGTGGCATCGAGGTATGCATCATCTCAACCGCGCAGCAGGCCAGGCCAAAGGTCATCCAGTGCAACGATCCGGTGCGGGCCCAGTTGATGATGTCTTCGGTCGAGGTCAGCAGGAAACCCTTGTCCTGCAACTCGGCGTTCAGGGCCTGAGTGGCGACTTCCTTGTCGACACCGGCAGTGTTGGCACCTGTCATCACTCCCATTCCAGCGCCCCTTTCTTCCATTCATAGGCAAAGCCGATGGTCAGAACGCCCAGAAACACCATCATGGACCAGAAGCCGACATCGCTGATGTCTCTGAAGCCCACGGCCCAGGGAAACAGGAAAGCGATCTCTAGATCGAAGATGATGAACAGAATCGAAACCAGATAGAATCGGACGTCGAATTTCATCCGAGCATCGTCGAAGGCATTGAAACCACATTCATATGCGCTGACCTTTTCGGGGTCGGGATTGCGGACGGCCAGTACGACGGCGGCCAGAATCAAGACGATCCCAAGGCCCACGGCAACGGCCAGAAACACCAGAATCGGGAGGTACTCCCGCAGCAGGTCTTCCACGAATAGCTCCTTTCCTGCGCACATGTCTTGTCGGGTGCGCCGTCAATTGGCGTGTTGACTGGACATTCTCTATCCCTGCGGGGTCAGAGGGTCAACCGAACACAGCCCCCTCCGCGATCAAACCTGCGTTTGACAGCGCGGCATAGAATCGCAGCACCGGCGTTTGACTTTGGCTTGGCGGAACCTGGTAAAACCTACTTATTCCATGCAGGTTTTCGTTTTTCAAAAAACGCCGCGATCCCTTCGCGTGCCTCTTGTGTTTCCCAGCGCTCGACCAACTCGCCTATGGTCTGATCGATCACGGCATCGTCGATGCGCGGACCCAGAGCGCGTACCAGCGCTTTGGCAGAGGCAACCGCCCCGGGCGCGCAAGACAAATAGGGGCGAATTTCGTCCTCAACCGCGTCCGAAAGCCGATCTGCCGAAACGGTTTTCGCCAGCAGGCCCAGATCAACGGCCTCGGACGCATCGAACAGACGAGCTGACATGAACACCCGGCGCGCGCGGGCTTCGCCCATACGGGCGATGACATAGGGGCCAATTGTTGCGGGGATCAGCCCCAGGCGCGTTTCGGTCAACCCCATCTTCAGACTGCCGACCCCGATCGCGACATCGCACACGGCCGCCATGCCCACCCCGCCCCCAAAGGCATTGCCCTGCAACGCCCCGATCAGAGGCTTTGGCATCGTGTTCAGAGCCTGCAACATCTCGGCCAGCTTGCGCGCCTCGACAAAACGCGTCTTTTTGTCAGCCGCCATCTGGTCCTGCATCCACCCCAGATCACCGCCGGCACAAAACGTCTTGCCCGCCGCGGCCAGAACGACCGCTCGGACCGCGTCATCCTGACCAAGTTGCGATGCGGCCTCGGTCAATTCCATGATCATCTGCCCCGACATGGCATTGTGTTTTTCCGGCCGGTTCAGGGTGAGCGTCGCGACACCGCGCATATCCGTCGAGATCGTGATCGTTTCAAACATGTCAGCCCCTCAAAGCCCTGGCCATCTGCGCGGCCTCTTCAATGACGTCGATATCCAGGCCAGTTTCGTATCCCAACCGCTGCAAATGCGCCGCAACGTCCTCGGTGGCCACGTTACCGGCCGCACCCGGGGCGTAGGGGCAACCGCCCAACCCGCCCACGGCTGCATCGAACACCCGCACGCCCAGCGCCAATGCCGCATCAATGTTGTCGATCGCGCGCCCGTTGGTGTCATGGAAATGCCCCGCCAGCCGCGTCACCGGAACCCTCTCGCGAACAGCCAAAAGCATATGAGCAACCTTGTCCGGAGTTCCCTGCCCAATCGTGTCGCCCAGCGAAACCTCGTAACAGCCCAGCGCGAAAAGCCGATCAGCAACCTCAGCCACTTTTTCGGGCGGCGTCGGACCGTCATACGGGCAATCCGTCACGCATGAGACATAGCCACGAACCGGCAGGTCGATATGGCGCGCCGCCTCCAGAATCGGCGTGAACCGCTCGATCGACTCGGCGATGGAGGCATTGATATTGGCCTTCGAGAATCCTTCGGAGGCCGAGGCGAACACGGCAATCTCGTCCGCCTTGGCCGCCAGCGCGTCGCCATAGCCATGCATGTTCGGCGTCAGCGCGGCATAGCGCACCCCATTCGCACGCGTGATCCCCCCCAGCACCTGAGCGGAACCCGCCATCTGCGGCACCCATTTCGGGGACACGAAGCTTGCAACTTCGATCCGGCGAAACCCCGCACGGCTGAGACAGTCGATCAGGGCGATCTTGTCCGCGACCGGTATTTCGCGCTTTTCGTTTTGCAGCCCGTCGCGCGGCCCGACCTCATAGATTTCGACCAGTTCACCCATGTCCGCCCCCCTTCTGGATTGTCGTCGTTTCAAGCAATTATCGTCTGACCTTGGCACGCCGCGTTGCGCGGGTACAGATCAAGCTTCGTCCTCCAACCTCACCAGAGCAGCCCCGGCTTCGACCTGCGAACCATCCTCGACCAGCACTTCGGCAACGATCCCGTCCCGCGCCGCAAGCAGCGAATGCTCCATCTTCATCGCTTCCAAAATGGCCAGACGATCGCCTTCCTGTACGGTTTGTCCCGCTGTGGCAAAGACGGCTTTGACCAGACCGGGCATAGGCGCCTCGATCACATTGGTGTCGCCGGTCGCGCTGGTATCCCGGTCCAGCGGATCGATGACGTCTAAGCTCTGACCGTAATCGGTGAAAACCGTCAGGGTCCCGTTATGTGCGGCAACGCGAGGCATCGGCGTGCCGTTCAACATCCAGCGCCCGGCGGTGCGTTCCGCAACGACGCGGTTTTCGCCAACCTGCCAAATCTGGCGATCCGGCCCATCGACCTGCACATCCAGATCCAGCACGTCGTCGCGACGGGACAATTGCACGGCACGATGCAGCGGCGCCCACAGCGAAAACCCGGTTTCCGGATCGACATCCACCAGATCCAATGCCGTCATCGCAGCCGCGACCGCGGTAACATCCGACGGCTCGGGTTCCTGCACCAACGTTTCAAGGTCTCGCCCGATCAGCCCCGTATCGACATCGCCCGAGGCAAATCCTTCGTGACGCGTCAACGCGCCCAGAAAGGCCAGATTGGTAACAGTACCTGCAACTTCGGTCTGTTGCAGCACCCGGTTCAACGTCTCAAGTGCAATGGCACGCGTCGATCCATGCACCACCACCTTGGCAATCATCGGGTCATACCACGGGCTGATCGTGTCCCCGGCGCGAACGCCGCTATCGGCGCGACAGTTGCCGGGGAAAACCAGATGCGTCAGCGTTCCCGTCGCGGGCAGGAACCCTTTCGGCACATCCTCGGCATACAAACGAGCCTCGAAGGCATGGCCAGAGATCGCAAGATCATCCTGTTTCTTGGGAAGGCTCTCGCCTGCGGCCACGCGAAGCTGCCACTCGACCAAATCGATCCCCGTGATGGCCTCTGTCACCGGGTGCTCCACCTGAAGGCGCGTGTTCATTTCCATGAACCAGAATCTGTCGGGGCGCAGCCCGTCCGAGGCATCGACGATGAATTCGACCGTGCCCGCGCCTTTATAGCCGATCGCTTCGGCGGCCCGCACGCCGGCCTGACCCATAGCCTCGCGCATCTCAGGCGTCATGCCCGGGGCGGGGGCTTCTTCGATCACCTTCTGATGCCGGCGCTGCAACGAGCAGTCCCTTTCAAACAGATGAACGGCATGGGTACCATCGCCGAACACCTGCACTTCGATATGGCGGGGTTTGGCCACGAATTTTTCGACCAGCACGGCATCATTGCCGAAGGCGGTCCGGGCCTCGCCCCGCGCGCTGTCGAGCGCGGTCGCGAAATCCTCGGGGCGTTCGACAAGGCGCATCCCCTTGCCGCCGCCGCCCGCAACGGCCTTGATCAGAACCGGATAGCCGATCGCATCCGCCGCACCTGCCAGATGCTCGGGGTCCTGATTGTCGCCGTGATAGCCGGGCACGACCGGAACGCCGGCCTTCTCCATCAGAACCTTGGCCGCGTCCTTGAGGCCCATCTTGCGGATCGCATCAGCCGAGGGGCCGATGAACGTCAGCCCCGCCGCCTGCACGGCATCCACGAAATCGGGGTTCTCGGACAGAAAGCCATACCCCGGATGGATCGCCTGCGCGCCGGTGTCCAGCGCGGCCTGAATGATCACATCACCCTTCAAATAGCTGTCCGCCGGGGCGGGGCCGCCAATATGAACCGCCTCATCCGCCATCTGAACATGTTTTGCGGCCTCATCCGCATCGGAATATACAGCAACGCAGGACACGCCCATGGACTGGGCCGTTTCCATGACGCGGCAGGCGATCTCACCCCGGTTGGCAATCAGAATTTTGTTGAACATGGCCTTCACCCTTCCAATGCCAGATCTTCGACGAGACGGAACCGTTCGCACACGAGTTTCATCTCGGGATCAAAGCCGCCGTTTCGCTGGAAATATCGACGATGATCTTCCCGCCATCCTTCAAGCGTTTCATTTTCACCTTCCGCCAAGGCGAATTCCTCGGTCACATCGCAGTAACGCTGGATCGAAACATCAACGGTTTCAATGACCAACGCCGGAGTGTCATCCCAGTTCAGCGCAATATCGCGGCGACCGGACTTGGGCATCTCAAGGCTGTCATCAGGATAGTTTCTGAGCGCGTCGCAGGTCGCTGTTTTACGGCCAGAACGGACCAAGGCCAGAAGCTCTGAACTCAGCACGGGGTTGTCGCCGAATTTGAAGATTTGTGCACCGGGATAGCGGGCTATTATGTCTTTCAAACTCTCGCTCATCTCACATCCTGAACACGCCGAAACGTGTCTCCTCGATCGGGGCATTCAGAGCGGCGCTGAGCGACAGGGCCAGCACATCGCGGCTTTTGCGCGGGTCAATGATGCCGTCATCCCACAGCCGCGCCGAGGCGTAGAGCGGATGCGACTGTTCCTCGAACATATCCAGCGTCGGGCGTTTGAACTCGGCCTCTTCTTCGGCGGACCATGTTCCACCCTGCCGTTCTATCCCGTCGCGTTTGACGGTGGCCAGAACGCCAGCGGCCTGTTCCCCGCCCATCACTGAAATGCGCGAATTCGGCCAAGTCCACAGAAAGCGCGGCTGATAGGCACGACCGGCCATGCCATAGTTCCCGGCCCCGAACGAGCCGCCGACCAGCATCGTGATCTTGGGCACCGACGTCGTGGCCACCGCCGTCACCATCTTGGCCCCATGCCGCGCGATGCCTTCGTTTTCGTATTTGCGACCGACCATGAAACCGGTGATGTTTTGCAGGAACACAAGCGGGATTTTGCGTTGCGAACACAGCTCGACGAAATGGGCACCCTTCTGCGCCGCCTCGGAAAACAGCACGCCGTTATTGGCGATGATCCCAACCGGGCAGCCTTTGACATGGGCAAACCCCGTGACCAGCGTTTCGCCGAAGCGCGGTTTGAATTCGTCGAACCGAGACCCATCGACCAGACGCGCAATCACTTCACGGATGTCATAGGGCGTGCGCAGATCAGCAGGGACAACGCCCAGGATTTCCTCGGGGTCATAGGCCGGATCTTCGGGGCTGGCCCAGTCCACCGTCTGCGGCTTGTGGCGGTTCAGCGACCCAACCGCCCGGCGGGCCAAAGCCAGTGCGTGGGCATCATCCTCGGCCAGATAATCGGCCACGCCGGACAGGCGCGTGTGTACATCGCCGCCGCCCAGATCTTCGGCGCTGACGACCTCGCCCGTTGCTGCCTTGACCAGCGGCGGGCCGGCCAGAAAGATCGTGCCCTGTTCCTTGACGATGATCGTCACATCCGACATCGCCGGCACATAGGCGCCACCGGCCGTGCATGACCCCATGACCACGGCGATCTGAGCGATCCCCTTCGCGCTCATCCGCGCCTGGTTGTAGAAGATGCGGCCAAAGTGATCGCGGTCGGGAAAGACCTCATCCTGATTGGGCAGGTTCGCGCCACCGCTGTCGACCAGATAGATGCAGGGCAGATGGTTTTCCTCGGCAATCTCCTGCGCCCGCAGGTGTTTTTTGACCGTCATCGGATAATAGGTGCCGCCTTTCACGGTGGCGTCGTTGCAGACCACCATGACCTGCTGCCCCTGCACAAGTCCAATGCCCGCGATGACGCCGGCACAGGGCGCGGCATCGCCATACATCCCGTGCGCCGCCGTCGCGCCGATTTCGAGAAACGGAGAGCCGGGGTCCAGCAGGTTCGCCACCCGGCGTCTGGGGAGCATCTTGCCGCGGGACTCATGTCTTGCGCGGGATTTTTCGCCACCGCCCATACGGGCCGCTTCGGCAGCGGCAGAGATTTGCGCCAGTGCATCGAGATGCGCTGCGCGGTTTGCCTTGAAGCCCTCAGAGGCAGGCATGGCTTTGGATGTGAGTTTCATAGGACCTCCACCGAGAACACTTTACGGAAGAAACGGGCGCGCAAAAGAACGAGCAAAAACGTGCCGAAAACCAATAAGCTCAAGGTCCCTGCGATTATCCGCAAGTCACCGCCAGACCCGATAGTGAGCACCAACAAAAGTGCCAGGGAAAAAAACATAGAAAGACCAAGGACTAGGGGAAGAACTATCCCCATCAGAATTGCTGAAATGCTGTATCGCCACCGCAAACGAATGTTTGATCGACAATTTGAACACTGACAACTTTCGTTGATCACGTATCCGGTCACTCCTCCGCGAACTGTCGTCAACAACGCAAACGCGGGCTGCATTTCATTGCACTTTGGGCAGCGAAACCCGGAGATTCTCGAAAAAAGGGTCAAGACACTTCCCCCGCAGCCCGCGCTCTCAAATTCTTCCGGATCACCTTCCCCGTCACCGTCATCGGCAGCTCCTCGAGAAATGCCACCTCGCGCGGATAGGAATACTGCGCCAGACGGACTTTAACCCAATCCTGCAACTCGGCACCCGAGGCCTCAGCCCCCGGTTTCAGCACCACATAGGCCTTCACGATCTCGGTCCGCAGTGGGTCGGGCTTGCCGACCACGCCCACGGTGGCCACCGCCGGATGGGTCAGCAGGCAATCCTCGATCTCGGCCGGGCCAATGCGGTAACCGGCCGAGGTGATCACGTCATCATCCCGACCGACAAAGCGCAGATAGTCGCCTTCCCACACGCCGCGGTCTTCGGTGATCAGCCAATCACCCCGGAATTTCTCGGCCGTCGCTTGCGGATTGTTCCAGTATTCCAGCAGCATCGAGGCCGAACCCCGCCGGATGGCGACATCGCCTTCCTCGCTGGTCGGGATGCCGTCATCGTCGATCACCGCGACTTCATGCCCGGGCACCGGCTTGCCGATACAGCCGGGTTGAACGGGGAAATCCTCGGCGCAGGAGGATACGACCATGTTGCACTCGGTCTGGCCGTAGAATTCGTTGATCGTCAGACCAAACGCACCTTGGCCCCAGGCCAGCATCTCGGCCCCCAGCGGCTCACCCCCGGACGCGACCGAGCGCAAACCGGGGATCGCCTTATCCGCCGCCTTGAGCATCCGCAGCGCGGTCGGCGGAAAGAACACATTCCGCACCCCGCCCCGCGCAATGATCTTGGCGCAGGCTTCGGGAGAGAACTTCTCAAGCCGTGCCGCGACCACCGGAATGCCCAGCGCAAGGCCCGGCATCAGCACATCGAACAACCCGCCGATCCACGCCCAATCCGCCGGGGTCCACAGACAGTCTCCTTCGCGCAGGTGATTGTGGCTGATCGAGACACCCGGCAAATGCCCGGTCAGAACCCGATGCCCGTGCAGTGCGCCTTTAGGGCTGCCGGTTGTACCAGAGGTGTAGATCAATACGGCAGGATCCTCGGGCCCGGTCGCGGCATAGGGCAGCGCAGGACCGGTCACGCCAATTTCGGATGCGATCAGAGGTTCAGCCAGATCGCCCAGCAAATCCGCCCCTTCAGCATCGGTCAGCACGATCTGAACGCCTGCATCGCCCGCCCGCGACCGCAGCGCATCCTGCTTGAACAACTTGAACAAGGGCACCGAAATCGCGCCGATCTTCCAGATCGCCAGATGAGCTGCCGCACACCAGGGTGACTGGCTCAGCAGCACTCCGACCCGATCACCGGGCCGGACGCGGGCCAGCAGGGCGCGGGCGATCCCATCAGCCATTTGCGCCAGTTGCCCATAGGTTATCTGCCTCTGCCCTGATCCGGTCAGATCGATAAGCGCCACCTGATCACCCGGATGGTTCAGACATTGCTGCGCCATGTTCAGCCGGTCCGGTATGTCCCAGCCCCCACCTGAGCGCAAACCCGGTATGCGCTCAGCGTGCAGCAACGCGATTTCCCCTTGTTTTCCTGATGCTTCGCGACCTGACCTTGGGCGGACACATCACGCAAACTTGATGCAGATCAGAGTGGCCGGACACCGCCTTTGCGAAACCAAGAGCATCAACATAACCAAAGGCAAGAATATGACAAAGAAACTCGCCGCTTTGACACTGTCTACCGCACTGGTCGCCCTGGCGGCTCCGGCTTTGGCCCAGTCGCAAGGGGACTGGACACTGGGTATCGGTGTTGGCTATCTGGACCCGAAATCCGACAACGGCACGCTGGCCGGTGCGCCAGCGACGATCGACGCGGACACCCGCCCAATTTTCACTGCAGAGTACTTTATTCGCGACAACCTGGGCATCGAGCTTCTGGCGGCGACCCCGTTCAAACACACCGTGGCCCTTGGCGGTACGGACGCGGCCACGGTCAAGCACCTGCCGCCAACCTTGTCGCTGAACTATCACTTCCCGACCAACAGCGCCTGGAAACCCTATGTCGGCGCCGGTCTCAACTATACGATCTTCTTCGACGAGCAATCGCCCCTGGGCAACATCAAGGTCGATGACTCCTTCGGCGTCTCGTTGCAGGCGGGTCTGGATTACATGGTCACCGACAACGGGGCGATCCGCCTGAACGTGCGCTGGTTCGACATTGACTCGGACGTTTCGCTCAACGGCGCCCCCATCGGCACCGCGGAAATCGATCCCTGGCTGGTCGGTGTTTCCTACGTCCATCGGTTCTGATCCCGTTTCCAAAGCGCCCTGCGGTTACCTCGTCCGCAGGGCGTTCTTTCTTTCAGAGCATTTCATTCATCATTTCGCGGCCGATCAGCATCCGGCGAATCTCGCTGGTGCCTGCGCCGATTTCCATCAGCTTGGCATCCCGGAAAATCCGGCTGACCGGCGCATCCGTCAGGAAGCCCGCCCCGCCCAGCGCCTGAACCGCCTGATGGGCCTGAACCATCGCCTGTTCCGACGCGTAAAGGCAGCACGCTGCCGCATCCTGCCGGGTCACGTCACCGCGGTCACACGCCTTGGCGACTTCATAGACATAGGCTCGTGCCGAGTTCATCGCGGTGTACATGTCGGCAATCTTGCCCTGCATCAACTGAAAGCTGCCGATAGGTTTGCCGAACTGCTTGCGTTCCGCCAGATAAGGCATCACTTCGTCCAGACAGGCGGCCATGATGCCGGTCCCGATGCCTGCCAGCACGACCCGCTCATAATCCAGCCCCGACATGAGAACGGCAACACCCTTGCCCTCCTCGCCCAACACGTTCTCGAACGGCACCTCGACGTCTTCAAAGATCAGCTCAGCCGTGTTCGACCCGCGCATACCCAGCTTGTCGAAATGGGGCGAGGTTGAAAAACCCTTCATCTCTTTTTCGATCAGAAATGCGGTAATACCCTTCGATCCGGCATCGGGGTCGGTCTTGGCATAAACCACCAGAGTATCCGCATCCGGCCCGTTGGTGATCCAGTACTTGTTGCCGTTCAGACGGTAATGGTCGTTCCGCTTTTCCGCGCGCAGCTTCATCGACACCACATCCGACCCGGCCGAAGGTTCCGACATGGCCAGCGCCCCCACATGCTCGCCCGAGGTCAGCCGCGGCAGATACTTTTGCTTCTGTTCTTCATTGCCGTTCAACTTGATCTGGTTCACGCACAGGTTCGAATGCGCCCCGTATGACAAAGAAACCGAAGCTGAAGCGCGCGCGACCTCTTCGACTGCGATCGTATGCGCCAGATAAGACATGCCTGCACCGCCGTACTCTTCCGGCACGGTAACACCCAGCAGACCAAGCTCTCCCATCTCTTTCCACAGCTCGTTCGGAAAGGCATTGGTGGCGTCGATCTCGGCCGCCATCGGCTTGACACGCTCCTGCGCCCAGCGATGCACCATCTCGCGCAGGGCATTCACATCCTCACCCAGATCGAACTTCATCGTGGCCATGAACATCTGCGTCTTCCCTCCGCTTTAATGAACAAGTGTTCAATAAATCTCTAGCAGCGAATCTGCTGCCGGTCAATCTTTGTGACAGCGCGTCCGAAACGGAAAACGCCGCTCCGAAAAGGGCGGCGTTTCAAAAGATCGAGCGTGCGCCGCAGGCGCACTCCGCTTGGTCAAGACTGATAAACCGCGCTCACTTCGGCCCGGATGATCCGGGCGATCAATCGACAATCCTCCAAGGAAAACGTCAAAGGCACGCGCATATCCATCACGCCGGCCAGAACGCGGTCACTTTCGGGCATCCGTTCGCTGTCGAAATATCGCCAACTGTCATAGCGCGACGTGAATCCTGTCGGCTCGGCACCGCCGAACCACTTCAGCTCAACCCCGCGCGCCGCGCAACGGCTGATGACTTCGGCTATCCGTTCAGGCGCCCAATCCAGCAGCAGGAACTGAATCGAAGACCCGACATAAGTTTCTTCTTCGGGCCGTTCGACGATCGTCAGACCCGGCGTACCCCGCAACCCGGTTTCGATCTCGCGATAACGTTCGTTCCACCGGGCCACCTGCCGGTCCAGATCCCGCAATTGCGGGCGCAGGATCGCCGCGCGCAAATTGTCCATCCGGCCCGAGACGTTGGGCGTGGTGTATTTGATCCGCTCGAACACGTCCGGCCCCGGCGCCGCCAGATGGCGTTCGTACAACATGTAGGACCCCGACAACAGCGTGGCCTTTGCCGCCAGTTCCTCGTCATCGGTGACCAGCAAGCCCCCTTCGCCCGAATTGACATGCTTGTAGGTCTGACAGGAATAACACCCGATCGCGCCCTGCCGCCCCGACAACTGACCGCGCCAGGCTGCCCCCATCGTGTGTGCGCAATCCTCGATCACGATCACCCCGGCCGCGTCACACATCTGCATCAGCCGGTCCATGTCACACAGATGTCCGCGCATATGGCTGAGCATCAGCACACGCGCCTGATCCAGCTTGGCCTCAAGATCATCCAGATCAATGGTCAGGTCTTCCGTCACTCCGACAAAAATTGCCCGCCCTCCGACCGAGGCAATCGACCCCGGGACCGGCGCCAGCGTAAACGCATTGGTTAATACCGGGTCGCCCGGCTGCACGCCAACCGCACGCAGGGCGGTGGCCAGAGCGTAGCCGCCAGACGAAACCGCAAGACAGTATTTTGCCCCCATCTGCGCCGCAAATTCCTGCTCCAGCAGGGCTGTTTCCCCCAACTCTCCGGGGACGACATTGTATCGATGCAGACGCCCATGGCGCAGAACGGCCAGTGCCGCCTCGATTGCTTCTTCCGGAAGGGGTTCCTGCTGCGTAAAGCTGCCAGAGAATACGTCGGTCATGGTCTTGTTCTGAGGCTCCGAAAGGGTCCGGTCAAGGTTTCAGGCTGCCGCACCGATCAGATCAGGCACGAGGCCGGGCAAGTCATCAAAATGATGCAGAAGGGCTTCGGGTTCCAGCGCCGCCATGTCATCCCCCGATGGCCCGAAGGTAACCAGCACCGAAGGAACGCCCGCCGCTCTGGCGGTGTTGCGGTCGGTATCTGAGTCTCCGACCAGCACGCACAAGTCCGGATCGCCCCCGGCACGGCGCGCGGCTTCACGCAAAGGCGCCGGGTCCGGTTTGCGGACCGGCAGCGTATCGGCCCCGACCAAAGATGCAAAACGGTCCCGCACCCCCATGCGCGTCAGCAACAATTCGGCCAGATGTTCCGGTTTGTTCGTGCAAATGCCCACACCGTAACCCGCGTCACTCAGTATCTCGACCGCCTGTAGTGCGCCGGGATAGAAACTGGTGTGGGTGTCGATGTCCTGCGCGTAGGCCTCAAGAAGAACCGGATAATAGGCCTGTACCGTATCCTCGTCATAGGCCCCGACACGTTTCAGCCCGTGGGTCAGCATCATGCGCCCACCTCGCAGCGCCACACCGGAATCCGGCCCGTGGACCAGTACATCCCCGTGCCCCATCTTGCGGAAACAATGGTTCGCGGCCGCCAGCAAATCGCCGGATGTGTCCGCCAAAGTGCCGTCCAGATCGAAGATGACGGTGCGCATTTCGCCCCCTTGCTCGGCAGGTTTTCGCCGTATCCTGTTTCAATCGGCAATCTTGTTTGATGGCCGAACGGCTTGCGCCTTTGACCTCAGCGGATAAAACGGACGGCAACAAAACACAAAGAGAAAACGAATTCATGACCACTGCCCTCGTCATCCTTGCCGCCGGAAAAGGCACCAGGATGAATTCGGACCTTCCCAAAGTTCTGCATCCCATCGCTCAGGTTCCGATGCTGATCCATGCGATGCGCGCCGGATCTGTCTTGTCGCCCGAACATACCGTGATCGTCACCGGCCACGGGTCCGAAGCCGTGGCAAAGGTTGCACGGGCCGAGGATGAAGGGGCGCAGATCACCGTGCAGGAAGACCAGTTGGGTACGGCCCATGCGGTCGCCCAGGCCCGAAGCGCATTGAGCGGGTTCGAAGGTGATGTGGTTGTTCTTTACGGCGACACCCCGTTCCTGCAGCCCGACACGCTGGAAAGGATGATCGAGGCACGGTCCGGGAATGACCTTGTCATTCTTGGCTTTGAAGCAGCCGATCCTGCCCGTTATGGCCGGCTGGTTATGAATGGCGACGTGCTGGAACGCATTGTCGAATTCAAGGATGCGTCGAATGAAGAACGATCCATAACATTCTGCAATTCAGGACTTTTGGCCTGCAATGCGCAGCTGCTGTTTTCGCTGATCGACGAGGTCGGAAACGACAACGCTTCGGGCGAATACTATCTGACCGACGTGGTTGAAATTGCGCGCCGCCGTGGGCTGAACGTGACCGCAGTCGCGTGCGACGAGGCGCAGACGCTGGGCGTGAACTCTCGCGCCGATCTGGCGGCCGCCGATGCCGTATTTCAGGCACGCGCCCGTGGCGAGCTGCTTGAACTGGGCGTCACGTTGATGGCGCCTGACACGGTGTATCTGGCCGCGGATACGGTGGTCGGGCGCGATACGGTGATCGAACCGAATGTGGTGTTCGGCCCGGGCGTCACGGTCGAAAGCGGCGCAACGATCCGCGCCTTTTCGCATCTTGAGGGCTGCCATGTCAGCCGGGGCGCTGTCGTCGGCCCCTACGCGCGCCTGCGCCCCGGTGCCGAACTGGCCGAAAACACGCGGGTGGGCAATTTTGTCGAGATCAAGAATGCCGAAATCGCCGAAGGCGCGAAGGTCAATCACCTTAGCTATATCGGGGACGCTTCGGTTGGCGCAGCGACCAACATCGGTGCGGGCACGATCACCTGCAACTATGACGGCGTGATGAAGCACAAGACCACGATTGGTGAGAATGTCTTTGTCGGCTCGAACACCATGCTGGTGGCGCCGGTCACAGTGGGCGACGGCGCGATGACCGCGACGGGCACTGTCGTGACCAGGGATGTGGACCCTGGTGCGCTGGCTGTTGCGCGGGCCAAGCAGGAAAACAAGCCCGGATATGCGCGCAAATTGTTTGATATGTTGAAGGCGAAAAAGGCTCGCCGCGATAAAAAGGCCTGAGATATGTGTGGAATAGTAGGTGTTTTGGGGCAGCACGAGGCCGCCCCTATTCTGGTAGAAGCCCTGAAACGGCTGGAATATCGCGGCTATGACAGCGCCGGGATTGCAACCGTCAACGACGGCGCATTGGGCCGGCGGCGCGCGGTTGGCAAGCTGGTCAACCTCAGCGATCTTCTGGTGCATGATCCTCTTCCCGGTAAATCCGGCATCGGCCATACCCGCTGGGCCACGCATGGCGCCCCGTCGGTCAACAACGCACATCCGCACAAGGCGGGCCCGGTGGCCGTCGTTCATAACGGCATCGTCGAAAACTATCGCGACCTGAGGGCTGAACTGGCCGAATATGGTGTTGATTTCCAAACCGAAACCGACACGGAAACGGTTGCCCTCATGACGGAACACCACCTGAGCTCGGGCCTGTCCCCGGTCGAGGCGGCGTTCAAGACGATCGACCAGTTGGAGGGCGCCTTTGCGCTGGCCTTTCTTTTCGACGGAGAGGACGACCTGATCGTGGCGGCCCGCAAGGGATCACCACTGGCCATCGGACATGGGGATGGCGAGATGTATGTGGGCTCTGACGCCATCGCCCTGGCGCCTCTGACCAACCAGATCACATATCTGGAAGAAGGCGACCGCGCGGTTCTGACCCGAACGTCGCTTGAAATCCGCAACGAAGCCGGTGAGCTGGCCAACCGGGAAAAGCGCAAGATCAAGCTGGATCATGCGCGCGCGGACAAGGGCGAGCACAAGCATTTCATGGCCAAGGAAATCGCTGAACAGCCCATCGTTGTGGCCGAAGCGATCCGGTCCTACCTGCCCACGGGTGGTGACCGCGTGGCCCTGCCCGATGCCGATCTGGATTTCAGCAAGCTGGACCGTCTGACCATGGTGGCCTGCGGCACCGCGTTTTACGCCTGCCTGACCGCGAAATACTGGTTCGAGCAACTGGCCAAGATGCCGGTCGAGGTCGATATCGCCAGCGAGTTCCGCTATCGCGAACCTCCGATCACGGATCGAACACTGGCGCTTTTCGTCAGCCAGTCGGGCGAAACCGCCGACACGCTGGCCGCGTTGCGGTATTGTGAGGGCAAGGCAGACAAGATCGTTTCGGTCGTCAACGTGCCCGAAAGCTCGATTGCACGCGAAAGCGATATCGCCTTGCCGATCCATGCCGGTGTCGAAATCGGAGTGGCGTCGACAAAAGCCTTCACCTGCCAGTTGAGCGTGCTGCTGATGCTGGCGCTCAAGGCCGCAGCAGACCGGGGCACGATGACGGATGAGGACATCGCCGATCATGCCGCCGCGCTGCGCGGGTTGCCGACCGTGCTGAACGCCGCACTCGATCAGAACCGGGCGATCCGCAAAGCGGCCCAACGCCTGTCCGAGGCGCGCGACGTCCTGTTTCTGGGCCGTGGCCTGATGTATCCGCTGGCAATGGAAGGCGCGCTGAAGCTGAAGGAAATCAGCTATATCCACGCCGAAGGTTATGCGTCAGGAGAGTTGAAACACGGCCCCATCGCCCTGATCGACAAGCATATGCCCGTGGTTGTCATGGCACCCCGTGACACCGTGTTCGACAAGACCGTGTCGAACATGCAGGAAGTGATGGCGCGCAAGGGCAAGGTGATCCTGGTCTCTGATGATGACGGCATTGACGAGGCCGGCGACGGCGTCTGGAGCACCATCCGCATGCCGCATGTTCACACCAGCCTTGCACCGATCCTGTATTCGGTTCCCGCGCAGTTGCTGGCCTATCACACGGCGGTTGCCAAGGGCACGGATGTGGATCAGCCGCGCAATCTGGCCAAGTCGGTCACGGTGGAGTGAATTATGGCCAAGCAGTTCCCGCAGCTTGAGGAAGCGCATCAAAAGTTCATCGAAGATCAGCATATGTTCTTCGTCGGCACCGCCGGGGCCGAAGGTCGGGTCAATATTTCCCCCAAGGGAATGGATTCGCTGCGGGTATTGGGGCCGAACCGCATCGTCTGGATGAACCTGACCGGCAGTGGCAATGAAACGGCGGGGCATCTTTTGCAGATCAACAGGATGACGCTGATGTGGTGTTCCTTCACCACACGTCCGATGATCCTGCGCACCTATGGCACGGCACGTTGCCTGCATGTCGGGGATGATGGATGGGACGACCTTGCCGGCCTATTCCCAAATCACCGAAGCGCACGGCAGATCTATGACCAGTCGATCGACATGGTACAGACCTCTTGCGGCTATGCCGTGCCTTTCATGGAATTCCAATCCGACCGCGATACGATGCAGAATTGGGTGGATGGAAAATCAGACGAGGACATCCGCTCGTATTGGGTGGAAAGGAACAGCCAAACGATTGATGGAAAGCCAACCGGCGTACCAAAGTGAGCCCGATGCTGAGTGGATATCTCGATCAGATCAAAGCGCATGGTGACCCCGAGCGGGCGACCCAGATGGCCAGTTACCACAAGGCGGATCGCATCTATCTGGGCGTCGCGAACCCGGTTCTCAACGACCTGACCAAGGCGTGGCGGAAAGAACTGGACGTGCCGGCGCGGGTCGCATTGGCGGACGGGCTATGGCAAAGCAACATCCACGAGGGGCGACTTGCCGCATCCAAACTTTTGACTCAGGCACGCATCCGACCGGATGCGGCGGTTTGGAATTTGCTTCAAAGCTGGCTGCCGGATTTCGATGCCTGGGCCGTTGCGGACCACGCGTGCATGGCGATGCAAAAACGGCTTTCAGCAGATCCCGAACGGTTGGACGAGGTCGAACTGTGGACCCGGTCCGATCACATGTGGACCCGGCGCGCGGCCTTGGTCGCAACCCTGCCCTGGACCAAACAGAACCACCCCAAGCCTGACGATCTGCACCGCCGTGACCGCATCCTTGGCTGGGCTGCGGGATATGTTTCGGACCGCAACTGGTTCATCCAGAAATCCATCGCCTGGTGGCTGCGCGAACTGTCCAAACATGACCCGGAACGCGTGATCGCCTTTCTGAAACAGCACGGTGATGCCATGAAGCCGTTTGCCCGCCGCGAAGCAGGCAAATACCTGAAAAATCAGTTCACATAGACCTCAAGCTCGACAAGTTCGTCGAAGGGCACCAACAGGGCCCTCATGGCGTCCAGTGACAAGCGGCTGCCGCTGCTGTCCGGACCGGAAACCGGGACCAACGTGATATAGGCCTGCGCCCCGGTCCGTGGCACGACAACACGTGCCGTAACTTCGCTGTCCACCAGCGGCGTCTGCATCCAGCGGCCCGGGGTGGTCGGATCCCCAAGTCCGGCGATGGTGGTCTTCGCCCCAACCCAGTTCGGGCGCGCGGAAACCGGTTCGGGTTGCAACACCTCTTCGGCAACTGCTGTGCCCGTTTCCGTGTCAGACACCGTCTGGGCGGGTGCGTCGCCGCCGCCGAACACTCGATCAGTCGTTGACTGCACGGCGTCGCATCCGGCCGTCATTACGCATGTCAAAACAAGTATTTTCTTCATGCCGGAAACCTACAACCCTGCGCCCACCTGTTCCAGCGCAAAGCGCAGTTCGCACTTGTCGCGGCCATGTTCCAGCTTTACCTATGTGGCATGACAGCTCCGCTAATCGACCCGTTTGCCCGCGCCATCACGTATCTCCGCGTCTCCGTCACGGATCGCTGCGACTTCCGCTGCGTGTATTGCATGTCCGAGAACATGACCTTTCTGCCCAAGAAAGACCTGCTGACATTGGAGGAACTGGACCGGATGTGTTCGACCTTCGTCAGAATGGGGGTCGAAAAGCTGCGCATTACGGGTGGTGAGCCTTTGGTGCGTCGCAACATCATGACGTTCTTCAATTCGATGACACGTCATCTGGACAGCGGTGCATTGAAGGAGTTGACGCTGACAACCAACGGTTCGCAACTGCACCGATTTTCCGAAGACCTGTATGCGGCCGGTGTGCGTCGGGTGAATGTCTCGCTGGACACTCTGGATGATGACAAGTTCGCCAAGGTAACGCGCTGGGGTCGCCTGAAACAGGTTTTGAACGGAATCGACGCCGCGCAAAAAGCTGGCCTGCGGATCAAGATAAACGCCGTTGCCCTGAAAGGGTTCAACGAGCCCGAACTTCCCAAAATCACGGAATGGTGCGCCCAGCGGGATATGGATCTGACCTGGATCGAGGTCATGCCCATGGGCGATATCGGCAACGAAGACCGCCTGGATCAGTACTGGTCGCTCAAGGACGTGCGGAAAGAATACGAAAACCACTATTCGGTCACCGATCTGGCCGAACGCAGCGGTGGCCCGGCCCGTTACGTGCGGCTCGAGGAAACCGGCCAGAAAATCGGCTTTATTACGCCGCTGTCGCACAATTTCTGTGAAAGCTGCAACAGGGTCCGCCTGACCTGCACGGGCGAACTCTACATGTGCCTGGGCCAGGAAGACATGGCCGACCTGCGCGGCGCCCTGCGCGATCATCCCGACACCGAACAGCCACTTGAAGACGCGATCCAATCTGCGATCAATCTCAAGCCCAAAGGGCATGACTTCGACTATTCCCGCCAAGCCGTCGATGGCCGGATGAGCCGTCACATGAGCCATACAGGCGGCTGATATGCCGGATCACGACGGCCACCCCACGGCGTTGTACCATGTGTACTGCGCCCTCACGTCTCTGGCCGCGCCCCTGATATGGCGGGTCGTTCGGAACAAGCTGCGGGCAGCAAACGTACCTGACAAGCGGCAACAAGAACGCCTTGGCCATGCCAGCCTGCCCAGACCAAATGGGCGTTTGGTCTGGTTCCACGCCGCCAGCGTCGGTGAAAGCCTTTCGGTCCTCAGCCTGATCAGACGGCTGGCAGACCGCCTGCCCGAGGCCGAGTTTCTGATCACCTCGGGCACCCCGACCTCAGCGGCTCTGATCGAAAAACGCCTGCCGCCCCGTACACGGCATCAATTCCCGCCGCTTGACACGGCAGGCCCGGTCCGGCGCTTTCTGAACCATTGGCAACCAGAGGGCGGGGTTTTCGTCGAAAGTGAGATTTGGCCGCGTTTGATCGTCGAAAGCGCCAAACGCGGCGTTCCGCTGGCCCTTCTGAATGCACGACTGTCGGACAAGTCCGTTGCCGGTTGGAAAAAACGCCCCGGAACAGCGCGGTTCGTTTTGAACAAGTTCAACCTGTTCCTGACGCAAAACGACAAAACCGCAGCCAACCTGGCAGCCATGGGTGCCCCTGCCGGTCGCGTCCGGCCCGGCACCAATCTCAAGGCCATGTCAGACCCTCTTCCCATAGACCACGGCACGCTGGACGACATTGGTTCTCAGATTTCTGGCAGACCTGTGTGGATCGCCAGTTCAACCCATGCCGGTGAAGAGGAAATCGTTCTGGCCGCGCATAAATCACTTCTGGAACGCTGGCCCGATCTGCTGCTGTTGCTGATCCCCCGCCACCCAGAGCGCCGCGGCGATATCGCAAAACTACTGGACGCCTCCGATCTCAACGCCGCGTTCCGATCAGAAAGTTCCCCGATCAAAACCGAAACCCAGGTATATGTCGCCGATACATTGGGCGAGACCGGCACATGGTACGCTCTGTCTCCCATCGTGTTCCTGGGCGGCTCCCTTAAAAATATCGGCGGCCACAACCCTTTCGAACCCGCCCAGGCCGGAGCCGCCGTGATAACCGGTCCCGGATACTTCAATTTTGCTGAAACATTCGCGCCGTTGATCAAAACCGGTGGCGCCATCGAGGTTCAAACCGAAACAGATCTCTCTGCGGCGGTCGACCATTGGCTTTCAGACGACCAAGCCCTGACCCGGGCCCGCAGCGCGGCCCAATCCTGCGTCAAGACGCAAAGCAACGCACTGGATTCCGTCGTGGAAACGCTGTGCCGTTCGCTCGACCTGACGTAAGTAGGCGGGACCCCTCTTCATCTGGCCAAAAATATCCCGGGGGTGTGGGGGCAGCGCCCCCACCCGCCCCATCAGGCCGCCGGCATTCGCTGCTCGACGATCTCTGCCCACCAGCTGCACCCGGCGGGAATCGCCTCATCGTTGAAATTGTATTCCGGGTGGTGAACCATGGCCGTATCGCCGTTACCCACCAGGATATAGGCGCCAGGGCGCTCCTCCAGCATAAAGGCAAAGTCCTCGCCGCCCATGACCAAAGGCGCATCATCGCAATCGCCAGATACCGACCGGGCAACAGCTGCGGCAAACTCTGTCTGCTCTTCACTGTTCACCATCACCGGATACCCGCGGATATAGGTCACATCGGCGGTGCCTCCGAACGTTGCCGCCACACCGTTGCAAATCTCATTGATCCGCTTTTCGGCCAGATCCCGCATATCCTTGCTCATGGTGCGCACGGTACCCTTGATCTGAACAGTCTGCGGGATCACATTGAACGCCTTCGACGAGGTCTCGAACGACGTCACCGACACCACGACCTGATCGATCGGATCGGCATTGCGCGACGAAATCGTCTGAAGCGCCAACACCGCCTGCGCGGCCAGTACCGTGGTATCTACTGTTTCATGCGGCTTGGCAGCATGACCGCCGCGCCCTTCGAAAGTGATGTCGAACTGATCGGTTGCGGCAAAGAAGGAACCGGGGCGGATGGCGAACTTGCCCACAGGTTGACCCGGCCAATTGTGCATGCCGTAGACTTCCTGAATATTCCAGCGGTCCATCATGCCATCTTCGCACATTTCGCGACCACCACCGCCGCCCTCTTCGGCAGGCTGGAAGATCACAACAACCGTGCCATCGAAATTTCGGGTTTCAGACAGGTACTTCGCCGCACCAAGCAGCATCGCCGTGTGGCCATCGTGGCCGCAGGCATGCATGGCGCCCGGCGTTTTCGACGCATAGTCCAACCCCGTCGCCTCATGGATCGGCAGCGCATCCATATCCGCCCGCAAACCGATCACCTTGCCGCTGCTGTCCGATTTGCCCTTGATTACGCCAACAACCCCTGTGCGCCCGATGCCGGTGACGACCTCGTCGCAACCAAACTCCTGCAACTTCTCGGCCACCATTGCGCTGGTGCGGTGCGTTTCGAACAGGATTTCAGGGTTTTGGTGCAGATCCCGTCGCCAGGCGGTGATCTCATCCTGCAATTCGGCAAAGCGGTTTTTGACTGGCATGTCTATTCTCTCCTAATTCAGTTCAAGCCGCCGGCATTCGGCGCTCGACCATTTCTGCGAACCACGAACATCCAATCGGGATGATCTCGTCGTTGAAATCGTATTCAGGGTGATGCAACCCGGCGCTGTCACCGTTGCCCAGAACGATGAAGGCTCCGGGCCGTTCCTCCAGCATGAACGAGAAATCCTCGCCCCCCATCACCATCGGCGCCTCGATGCAGCTGCCCCCGACCGAGACTGCGGCCTCTGCAGCATATCCGGTCTGAGTTTCGGCATTGATCGTCACCGGAACGCCGCGCGAGTAATTGACGTTCACGGAACCACCGAATGTTGCTGCAATCCCTTCGGCGACCTCTTTGAGGCGCTGTTCGATCAGATCTCGCATCTGGTTGGAATGGGTCCGGACCGTGCCGCGTATCTGCGCCGATTGCGGGATCACGTTGAACGCTTTCGATGACGTCTCGACGGACGTCACCGAAAGCACGGCTTGCAGGATCGGATCGGCATTGCGCGACACGATCGTCTGCAATGCCACGATCAATTGCGACAGCATCACCGTCGTATCGACCGTCTCATGGGGTTTTGCAGCGTGACCGCCGCGCCCTTCAAGATGGATATCAAACTCGTCCGCTGCGGCCAGCAAAGGGCCCGAACGGATCGCGAACTGCCCGGTCGGCAGGCCCGGTACGTTGTGCATCGCATAGACTTCCTGAATGCCGAACCGGTCCATCAGACCGTCCTTGCACATGGCCTCGGCGCCATTCCCGCCCTCTTCGGCAGGCTGAAAGATCACGATTGCAGTGCCATCGAAATTGCGCGTCTCAGAGAGGTACTTTGCCGCTCCCAAAACCATGGCGGTATGCCCGTCATGCCCGCAGGCATGCATCGCGCCTGATATCTTCGAGGCATAGTCCAGCCCGGTCTGTTCCTGCATCGGCAGCGCATCCATGTCGGCGCGCAGGCCAATCACACGGCCCTGCGTGTCGCTCTTTCCCCGAATGACCCCGACCACGCCGGTGCGACCGATGCCTGTAACGACCTCATCACAGCCGAATTCCTTCAGCTTTTCCGCCACCAGCGCGCTGGTGCGGTGCGTGTCGTACAGAATTTCCGGATGTTGGTGAATGTCACGCCGCCAGCCTGTGATTTCTTCGTGCATCTCTGCAAGGCGGTTTTTGATCGGCATGTCACTCTCCCTCAAATTATGCCACGGGCAATCGTCGTTCCACGATCTCGGCAAACCAACTGCAACCGGCGGGAATCGCATTGTCGTCAAAATTGTATTCCGGGTGATGGCACATCGCCGTGTCCCCGTTCCCGATAAAGATGTAAGCTCCGGGCCGTTCTTCAAGCATGTAGGCAAAATCTTCCGACGGCATGATCGGATCAGTGCTGTCATTGACCTTGCCCGCCACGGCCTCGGCCGCCTCGGCAGCGTATGCCGTCTCAGCCTCGGAATTCACAGTCACAGGATAGCCGGGCGTCCAGACGACATCCGCCTTTGCGCCGAAGGCCGAGGCCGTATCCTCGGCGATCCTGCGCACGCGTTCTTCCGCAATGGCGCGGTATTCGGGGTCGAGCGTCCGGACGGTCCCCTGCAAGCGAACGGTATGCGCGATAACGTTCGACGCGACACTGTCCGTTTCAAACGTACCCACGGTCAGAACCACGCGTTTGATCGGATCGACGGTGCGCGCCACGACGGACTGCAACGACACGACGATATGCGAGGCCACCAGCGTGGTGTCTACCGCGTCATGCGGTGCAGCCGCGTGTCCGCCCTTGCCGGTGATCGTGATTTCGAATTCATCAGATGAGGCCAGCAAGGCGCCGGGTCGGATCGCGAATTCGCCCACCGGCAACCCCGGCATATTGTGCATGCCATAGACCTCATCAATGCCCCAGCGATCCATCAGGCCGTCCTGACACATGGCCAGACCGCCTGCACCACCTTCTTCGGCGGGCTGAAAAATCAGAACAACGGTGCCATCGAAGTTTCGGGTTTCAGCTAGGTACTGGGCGGCCCCAAGCAGCATCGAGGTATGCCCGTCATGCCCGCAGGCGTGCATCTTTCCCGATACGGTCGAGGCATAATCCAACCCCGTCGCTTCTTCGATCGGCAATGCGTCCATGTCAGCACGCAACCCGATCACGCGCCCGGTCGTATCCTGCCGCCCCCGGATCACGGCCACGACACCCGTCCTGCCAATTCCCGGCGTGATCTCATCCACACCAAATTCCCTGAGACGCTCGACTACGAAAGCAGCCGTTTCATGCACGTCATACATAAGTTCAGGATGTGCGTGCAGGTGGCGGCGCCACTTGGTAATATCGCCATGCATCTCTGCAAGTCTGTTTTTGACAGGCATCTCAAAACCCTCCCCTGAACCACTGAGGCCACGTTGAATGTTACGCCGCGCTCAGCCTTTCAACCAATCGTTGCATGAACCCATGCCCAGCTTCGAACTGCGCGATCGATATGAACTCGTTCGGCTGATGAGCCTGCGCGATATCACCCGGGCCGCAGATCACGGCTGAATACCCGGCCGCCTGAAACTGCCCCGCCTCGGTCCCATAGCTGACGACGTGGCTGGCGTTGTCCCCGGTCAGGGCGCGCACCAAAGCTTCGGCTTCTCCGTCCTGTTCGGGCACCAGCCCCGGGATCGCGAAATGCTCGGACAGTTCGATGCGCGCATCGGGGTGAACGGCCTGCATCCGAGCTTCGACCCGGCGGACCTGTTCGATATAGGCATCGCGCCATTCAGCCTGCGTTTCGTCCGGCACCGTGCGGAAATCCATCATGAAAGTGCAGTCTTTGGCGGTGATGTTATGGGCGGTTCCGCCTTCAATCATGCCGACATGACAGGTTGTCCAAGGCGGGTCAAATACAGCCGCGATTTCGCTCGGCTCAGCAGCCATGCTTTCAGCATTTCTGTGATTTGCCCAATCGATCAAAGGCGCCGCCGCCATGATGGCGTTCACGCCAGTGTGCATGATCGAGCTGTGCACTTCGAACCCGACGATATGTGTATCGATGCCGAACCCGCCCTTGTGCCCCGTCACCGCCTGCATCATCGACGGCTCACCCACTATCACTGCCGATCCCTTGTGCAGAACCTGTTGCATTGCTTCAATCATGGGCGGCGCACCGGTGCATCCGACCTCTTCATCAAAGCTGAGCGCCAGCTGAAGCGGCCGGCTGATATTGGCATAGTGTGCTTCGACCAGGGCCCAGATGGCCAGGGCGTCAAACCCCTTCATGTCGCAGGTGCCGCGACCGAAGTACTTGCCGTCTTTCTCGGTCACCGTGAAAGGATCAGTGTCCCACGGCTGACCGTCCACCGGCACGACATCCGTGTGACCGGACAGAACCACCGCGCCTTCTTCGGATGGACCAACATGCGCAAAGATCGCGGCCTTGTGCGGTTGGTCCGGATCTGGCCAGCGGTGGCTTTCGATTCCGTGGCCCTGCAAGTAGTCCTGAACCCAATCCACCAGCGGCAGATTGGTATCACGGCTTACGGTCGGAAATGAGATCAGCTGTGTCATGATCTCAAGCGGGGTCAGGCGTTTCGCCATTGGGGTCAATACCCGCTGTCCGTGGTCAGAATGAAGTGCCCTGCCTCAACCTCTTGATATTGCGAAGGTTCCGGCGTGTAGTTGGTGGGGTGAATAGGAGAAGGGATCGGTTTGAAATTCAGATCCTTTTCCGATTTCCGCTTGTTCGGATCCGCGATCGGAACCGCCTTCATCAGCGCCTGTGTATAGGGATGCTGCGGGTTCTCGAACACCCGCGCCCGGGGCCCGAGTTCGACAATGCGCCCCAGATACATGACCCCGACATAGTGGCTGACCCGTTCGACAACGGCCATGTCGTGGCTGATGAACAGGTATGACAGGCCCAGCTCGGACTGCAATTCCATCATCAGGTTCAGAACCTGTGCCTGAACCGACACGTCAAGGGCCGAGACCGCCTCATCCGCAATGATCAGCTTGGGGTTCAGGGCCAAAGCGCGGGCAATTGCAATCCGCTGACGCTGACCGCCCGACATTTCATGCGGGAAGCGACGCATGAAGCTGCGCGGCAATTGCACCTTGTCGAACAATTGTGCCACGCGATCCTGAAGTTCGGATCCCGATGCCACGCCATAGTTGCGCATCGGCTCGGCGACCTGGTCGACCAACTGCATCTGCGGGTTCAGCGAGGCGAACGGGTCCTGGAAAATCATCTGCATGTCCAACCGCGCCTTGCGCAAACCAGACGGATCAAGCTTCATGATATCGACACCGTCCAGATCAATCTCGCCCGCCAACGGCTCAACCAGCCGCAGGATCGAGCGCCCTGCCGAAGACTTGCCGCACCCGGATTCCCCGACAAGACTGAGCGTTTGCCCTTTGTTCAGAGTGAACGAGACATCCTCGACCGCATGAACGTTCGAAATCGTGCGCCGCAAAAGCCCGCCTTTGACCGGGAACCGTGTTGTCAGGTTCTTGACGGTCAGCAGAACCTCTTCCGTACCCGGAATTGGCGCAATATTCTGCCCTTCGACCCCCAGCAGCTTCATTGGCTCGGGCGCAGATTTACCCTGCATCTCGCCCAGTTTCGGCACCGCGGCCAGCAACGCCTTGGTATAGTCGTGCTGCGGGTTTTCAAAGATTTCCTTGACCGTGCCTTCTTCGACCTTGTTGCCGCGGAACATCACCACCACGCGGTCAGCCATCTGGGCAACCACGGCCATGTCGTGGGTGATGAACATCACCGCAGTTCCGGTTTCCCGCTTGAGGCGGTCCATCAAGGCCAGGATCTCGGCCTGAATTGTCACATCCAGCGCCGTGGTGGGTTCGTCGGCGATCAACAGGCGCGGCTCACAGGCCATCGCCATCGCAATGACAACACGTTGGCGCATCCCGCCCGACAACTCGTGAGGATATTGTTTCAGACGGCGCTCGGGCTCTGGGATACGAACCTGACGCAGCAATTCCAGCGCCCGTTGCTCGGCCTGCGCTTTCGTCATGTCCTTGTGGATGCGCAAACCTTCGGTCAACTGGCGGCCCACGGTGAAAACAGGGTTCAGCGCGGTCATCGGCTCTTGAAAGATCATCCCGATTTCGTTGCCGCGAATCTGCTTCATCAGATCCTGATCGGCCTTCGCCAGGTCCATTTCTTCGCCATCGCGACGATCAAACAACAGTTCGCCGCCCGCGATTTCGCCGCCACCGAACTCGACCAGACGCATCAAGGACAAAGATGAAACCGACTTCCCCGAGCCCGATTCGCCAACGATACAAACGGTTTCGCCTGGTTTGACCTCGAACGAGACGTCCTCAACACCAACAACGGGACCGTCCTTTGTCTGAAACTCCACCCGCAGTTTTTTGATTTGAGCAATAGGCTGATCCAGCACGTGCGCGCTCCCTTGACGAGGTTATTCTTGTTGTGAATGCCGAACGCTACGGCGGGCCACCGGGAAAAGTCAAACCCATTACACATTTTCGCGACGGCACCACTTGCATTTTTCTCAAGTTCTGTTTCGATACCCAACGTAACCGCCTTGGGGAGGCAGCGCCGATTTATGTCGTTAGCGCTATTATCTTTATTGATCAAAAACTTACCCCGAAGCGGCAACGCCAAACCCGCAGGCCTTGCGGAGATAATCGAGACACGAACGTGTCCAATTCGGGAGTGACTTATGAAAATCAAAACCCTTTTGCTTGGTGCGATCGCAAGCACGGCAATGGCCCCGATGGCCTTTGCCGAGCGCGGTTCGGACGGCAATGTCAGCATCATCTATTGGCAGGCTCCGTCGATCCTGAACCCGTTCCTGTCCGGCGGTACAAAAGACGTGGAATCAGCCTCGCTGGTGATCGAGCCACTTGCCCGCTACGACCAGGACGGCAACATGGTGCCATATCTGGCGTCAGAAATCCCAACCGTGGAAAATGGCGGTGTCAGCGAAGACCTGACGTCGATCACATGGAAAATCGCACCGGGAATCACATGGTCTGACGGCTCTCCGTTCACCGCTGCTGACGTAAAGTTCACCGCCGATTACTGTATGCACCCGGAAGGTGGCTGCGCGCAGGTGACCAAGTTCGAAGGCGTCACCTCGGTCGAAGCTGTTGATGACCTGACCGTCAAGGTCACTTTCGACGCACCGACCCCCTTCCCCTATGGCCCGTTCGTCGGCGGTGAAAGCCCGATCCTTCAAAAGGCCCAGTTCGAAAACTGCATGGGCGCCAAAGCCCCGGAATGCACCGAACAGAACTTCAACCCGATCGGCACCGGCCCTTTTGTCGTCACCGAGTTCAAACCGAACGACGTGATCACCTTCAAGGCCAACGACAACTATCGTGATCCGGCAAAACCTGCCTTCGCGACCGTGACCTTCAAAGGCGGCGGTGACGCGACGGCTGCAGGTCGTGCCGTCATGGAAACCGGTGAATTTGACTATGCCTGGAACCTGCAACTGGCTCCGGAAGTGATCGCACAGATGCAGGAAGGTGGCAAAGGTACGCCGGTTGCAGGCTTCGGCCCGCTGGTCGAGCGCATCATGCTGAACCAGACCAACCCGTCGCCCGAGCTGCCGGAAGGCGAGCGTTCGACGGCCAAGCATCCGCACCCGTTCCTGAAGGATCCGGCCGTTTACAAAGCCATGTCGATGGCCATCGACCGTCCGCTGCTGGTGGAAATCGGCTATGGTCAGGCTGGTAAAGTGACCTGCAACTGGGTTCCGGCCCCTGCCGCGTTCAACTCGACCTCGATGACCTGCGACACCCAGGATATCGAAGGCGCCAAGAAACTGCTGGATGATGCCGGCATCGTCGACACCGATGGCGACGGCGTCCGCGAGAAGGACGGCGTTCCGCTGAAGATCGTCTATCAGACCTCGACCAACGCCGTCCGTCAGGACTTCCAGGCGCTGATCAAGGAATGGTGGAGCCAGATCGGCATTGAAACCGAACTGCGCAACATCAACGCATCGGTCTTCTTCGGTGGCGACCCGGGCTCGCCCGACACGTTCCAGAAGTTCTATGCCGACGTTGAAATGTACGCCAACACCTTCAACGGCACCGACCCGCAGTCCTATCTGGGCAACGGTCTTTGCGACAAGGCACCGCGTCCCGAGACGCAGTGGCAGGGCGAAAACATCAGCCGCTTCTGCAACGAAGAGTTCGACAAGCTGCACGCTCAATTGGCCGAAACCGCTGGTCTGGAAGCGCGTGCGGAAATCGCCAAGCAGCTGAATGACATCATGGTTCAGAATGGTGGTATGATCCCGCTGGTTCACCGTGGTCGCCTGTCGGCACATGCAAACACACTGGGTGGTGTTGTCCTGAACGTTTGGGACAGCGAGCTGTGGAACATTGCGGACTGGTACCGCAAGACCGGTTCCTAAGCACTGACCTTGCAAAACCGCGCCCCGATCGTTATCGGGGCGCGGTCATTTGCATCCCACCCCAACAAGAAGACGCATATAAAGGCGCCTCTTAATGCTTAATTTCACAATCAGACGACTGGTGCTGGCCGTTCCAACGCTGCTGTTCATCAGCCTCGTCATCTTCCTGCTCCTCGAACTCGCACCCGGCGATCCGATGGCGCAGGTTCCGCTCACCGTTCCCCCCGAAGTCAAGGAAAAGATGCGCGAGGCGCTCGGCCTTGGCCAGCCGATGCATATCCGGTTCTGGAAATGGATCGTGCAATTCTTCTGGATCGAACCGCAGGTTCTGATCGACCACATCTTCGGCACCAATTTTTCCGCAGGCGACCTGCGCGTGATATCCTGGCAGACCCGCTCGCCCGTCATGGACATCGTCGTTCAGCGTATCCCGCAGACCCTGTGGGTTGTCGGCACCGCCTATGTTGTCGCCATCCTGATCGCGCTGCCCATCGGCATCTATTCGGCCTATCGCCAGTATTCCTGGTTCGACCAGATGGGCACCTTCGTGTCGATGGTCGGCTTCTCGGTCCCTCCGTTTTTCTCGGGCGTTCTGGTGATCGTGATCTTTTCAGTCCAGTTGGGCTGGTTCCCGTCGATCTATGACACCACGCATGTGGTCAACAGCTGGGACAGCTTCGTCGTGCAGCTGAAACAGATGATCATGCCGGTCATGGTGCTGGCGTTGCAGATCACGGCACAGCTCAGCCGTTTCATGCGCGCCTCGATGCTGGACAATCTCAACCAGGATTACGTCCGCACCGCCCGCGCCAAGGGGCTCAGCGAATACACGGTCGTCATGGTCCACGTCCTGCGGAACTCGATGATTCCCGTGGTCACGGTCATTGCACTGGGTATCCCGGCCATCTTCGGCGGCGCCATCATCACCGAGCAGGTTTTCAAGGTGAATGGTATCGGCCAGTTGCTGATTGGCGCCATTCAGGCCAACGACCTGCCGATGGTACAAACCCTGACCTTCATCTTTGCCGTGCTGATCGTGCTGTTCAACCTGATCGCCGACGTCCTGTATGGCATTCTGGACCCGAGGATTCGCTATGACTGATCACGACAAGTCAGACACGCTGATCCCCGACGAAGGTCTGGCCCCGGCATCCACCGCGCTGCCAACCGCTGATGTGATGGAGGAACTCACGACCCCGCCGCGCAGCCAATGGCGCGACGTCTGGGATCAGTTCAAGACGCACAAGGGCGCCATGGTGGGTGCGGTGCTGTTCATCCTGATCGTGGCGGGGGTCTATCTGGGCCCCTATCTCTGGAGCATTGATCCAACGCAGATCGATATCCGGGCCCGCAATCAGGGGCCAAGCTGGGCGCATCCTTTCGGCACCGACCAACTGGGCCGGGATATTCTGGCGCGCATGATGTCGGGCGGTCAAACCTCGGTATCGGTGGGCATCACCGCGATGCTGCTGGCACTGTTCCTGGGATCCTTCATCGGCGTTCTGGCCGGGTTCTTCAAACGGCTGGATGGTCCGCTTATGCGTCTGACGGACCTGTTTCTGGCCCTGCCCCTGCTGCCCTTGCTGCTGGTCATGATGCTGCTGTTCCGTGAACCCCTGTCGGCCGCGTTCGGCCTGGAGCGCGGGATCTTCATCCTGATCGTCTGCGCCATCGGTATCACCTCGTGGATGCCTACGGCGCGGATCGTACGGGGTGACGTGCTGGCCATCAAAGAGCGTGAATTCGTTCTGGCGGCCCGGTCCATCGGCACCAGCAACACTCAGATCATCACGCGGCATATCCTGCCGAACGTGTTGTCTCCGATCATGGTATCGGCGACGCTGGGGATTGCGACGGCGATCATTACCGAAAGCGCGCTTTCCTTCCTCGGTCTGGGCTTTCCGCCCGACTTCCCGACTTGGGGCCGCCTGCTGTTCGACGGAGTCGATTATCTACAGCAATACCCCGAGCGTGTGTTCTGGCCTGGTCTGGCAATCTCGCTGACCGTCCTGAGCGTCAACTATCTGGGTGACGGTCTGCGCGATGCGCTGGATCCGCGGATCCGCGGTCGTTGAACATTCTCAGCCGGCGCGTTTCATCGCGCCGGCCAACAACACGATCAGAACGGCCAATGGCAGCAGCACGGCGAAGGCCAGACGCAGGCCGAACACTTCAGCCAAAAAGCCAATCAACGGCGGACCGATCAATAGCCCCCCATACCCCAATGTCGCCACACTTGCGATGGCTTGCCCCGGTGGCACATTCGGATCGCTGGCCGCCCGGCTGAATGCCAGCGGCATGATCACGGCATAACCTATTCCCATCAATGCAAAGCCGGCCAGCACGGGCAAGATCGTTACTGTTGAAACCACCGTGAAAACGCCCAAAGCCGCGCAAATACCGCTGAACCGGGCGGAAACGACCGGTCCGAACCGGGTGATGACAAGCGCGCCTGCAAGTCGAAACGCCACCATGGTCACTGAAAATACCGCATAGCCCAAGGCAGCGACGCTTTCGGACGCCCCTGTGATGTCACGCAGATATATCGCGCTCCAGTCCGCGACGGCCCCTTCGCCCAATGCCCCGCACAAGGCGGCTATGCCAACCAGTATCAACGCACCGGAAGGCAAGGCGAAAACCGTACTCTGAGGCCCTTGGGATTGGCGCGAAGTCCAGCTTACCCAAGATGACGCAAGCGCAAGGCCAACAACCACGCCACCCGCCAACAGGAAGTGCACAAGAACCGTTAGCCCCATCTGAACCGCGGCATAACCGCTGAGCGCGCCAAGACCGGCCCCAAGGCTCCACATTGCGTGGAACGAGGACATAACGGGTTTGTCATATGCCTGCTCTACCTCGGCGGCCCATGCATTCATCGCAACATCCATCGACCCGTGAAAGGCGCCAAAGACAAACAGAAACACTGCCAGCCCCCAAAGCCCATCGGCCATGGCAAGCAAGATTAGCGACCCGGTGTACAGAACCGCAATGATCCGGGTGATTGCAACAGCGCCGAAACGATCCGTAAGTCGCCCGGTTATCGGGAACGAGCAGACAGCCCCCGCAGCCATGAACAACAGGCCATATCCAAGCGCCTCATGGGACAGTTCCAAGCGGTCACGTATGGCGGGAATGCGCGACGCCCAGATTCCGAACAGGGCACCATTCAGAATGAACATGGCGGCGACAGCGCGCCATGCTGCAACTATGCTTATCATTCCAAGCCCTCGCTCTGCTTGCCCAATGCCCCTGTTCTACAGATCAGACGAACATTGGCAATTGCTGCTCAACCGAGCCGTTTGCGAATGCGTCGCACCGAGTACCACACCCCGGCGACAACCGGGATCGTAACCGCCGCCGTCAGCATGCCCTTGCTGATCCCAGAGGCCGTCAGCGGATACAAAAGATAGCTGACCAGCGAAACCGCGTAATAGCTGATGGCAACCACGGAAAGCCCCTCGACCGTGTGTTGCAAGCGCAGCGCCAGATCGGCCCGACGATCCATGCTTTCCAGCAACGCCTGGTTTTGCGCGCTGCGTTCCACATCCACTCTTGTCCGCAGCAACTCACCGGCACGGATCGCCCGGTCCGACAAGGCCTGAAGCCGGCGTTCCGTGGATTTCACGGTGCGAATTGCAGGGTCATATCGGCGCATCATGAAATCGGCGAAATTCTGACCCCCCTCGAAACGTTCTTCTCGCAACACTTCGATCCTCTGGTTGACGATGGCCTCATAGGCCCCGGTGGCCCCGAACCGGAAAGAACACCGGGCCGACAGTGTCTCGAGCTCGATCGACGTTGCCAGCAAATCCTGCAACAGCGCGTCAGGCTGCGCCGAGTTGTCGGTCATCTGCCCCATCAATCGGGTGAGTTGCCCGTCCAGCTCTCCGATACGCGGCATCAGCTGCTTGACGCGCGCAAAACCCAGCATCGACATCGCCTTGTACGTTTCTATTTCGCAAAGACGCTGAATAATCCGCCCCGTCCGGCGCCGTCCGGTGCCCTCGGCCACGAACAAGGCAAAGCGCATGTGACCTGCCGGATCGATCCGAAAATCACTGGCACAAACCGCTGCATCGTCCAACACCCTGGACACGGCCAGGCTTTCCGGCTCGAACCAATCCAGCAGTTTCGACTTCACCAAGTCGTCACTGTCGCGTTCAACGACGCGCATCAATACTGACGTAACCCTTTGGCCAGGACTGGCCATCAACCAATCGGGCGGAAAGACCTCAAAGTCAGCCGGATCAAAGGCGCGATCACTCACATTCTGCGCGATCGCCGTGTAGGTCACGAATTCGGTATGCTGCTCCCACTTCAACCAATGGCGGCCAATCTGACCCGCGTAATGCGTGGCGTCCGGCCGAGGGTGCTGCGCACCGTGGCGATCCAGCAGGTCGATCAAATGAGCCAAATCCTCACGTCGATCGCGCGCCACGGCGGCCTCGGGCTTTTTGATCGCAAGAAAGACCACCGTACAGGGCATTGACGCGACCGGGAACGGTCGCGCATGCAGTTCATTTGCCAGCGCATAGCGAAGGGGATGGTCGTCTATCGGTGTCATGTGTGGCTCCGCCTCGTCACGCGCACTATACGGTACATAATTGATACATCAATTCTCTTTTTATTTCATATACTTACAGGGATACAACAGTATACAACCCTGCTATCTCATTGATTTGGCTGCCACAGCTCAATGGGGTTGCCTTCGGGATCATGGATGCGGGCAAATTTTCCAACTTCGCTGTCCCAGTCAGGATTGGTTTCCACCGTGATTCCAGCCTGCTCAAGCTGCGCCGTCAACGCGGCCAGGTCATCAACACGAAAATTGATCATCCACTGCTGATCGGCCCGTCCAAAATATTCGGTGTCCTCCGCGAATGGCGCAAAGACCGTATAGCCTTCACGCTGCTTCCAGGGCACGGGGTCATAATGATTGACGCCTAGGTGCTTCTCATACCAGGCGCTCAGCGCTTTAGGGTCGCGGGCGCGAAAGAACACTCCGCCAATACCATTCACTTTCTCCATCCTCGACCTCCTGCCATCTGTGCCGCCACCCCAGATTACCACACTCCGCCTGCTTCATCTGGCTGGAAATATCCTGGGGGTTTGGGGGCAACGCCCCCATGCACACTCAAAAAGAAAAGGGCGCCCAAAGGCGCCCTTTGCAATCGGATCAAACGCGACGATCAATCGATCATCGGCAGCAGCTTGTCTAGCGACTCCTTGGCGTCGCCGTAGAACATCCGGGTGTTCTCTTTGAAGAACAGCGGGTTTTCGATGCCGGAATACCCGGTGCCCTGCCCACGTTTCGAGACAAACACCTGCTTGGCTTTCCAGCATTCCAGAACCGGCATTCCGGCGATGGGGCTGTTGGGATCTTCCTGCGCCGCCGGGTTCACGATGTCGTTCGAACCGATGACGATGGCCACATCTGTGTCCGGAAAGTCGTCGTTGATCTCGTCCATTTCCAGAACGATATCATACGGCACCTTCGCTTCGGCCAGCAGAACATTCATGTGGCCCGGCAAGCGGCCCGCCACAGGGTGGATTGCGAAACGAACGTTCTTGCCCTTGGCCCGCAGCTTGCGCACCAGTTCGGAAACCGATTGCTGCGCCTGTGCCACGGCCATCCCATAGCCCGGAATGATGATCACGCTGTCCGCGTCGTTCAAAGCCGCAGCAACGCCATCAGCCTCGATGGCGATCTGTTCGCCTTCAACGGCCATCTGTTCGCCCTGCGGGCCACCAAAACCGCCAAGGATCACGCTGACAAAATGGCGGTTCATCGCCTTGCACATGATGTAGGACAGGATCGCACCCGACGAGCCCACCAGCGCACCGACCACGATCAACAGGTCGTTGCCCAGCGAGAAACCGATCGCCGCAGCCGCCCAACCCGAATAGCTGTTCAGCATCGACACCACCACCGGCATGTCAGCGCCGCCGATGCCCATGATCAGGTGATAGCCGATGAATAACGCCGCCAGCGTCATCAGGATCAGCGGGAACAGACCACCTGTCGATGTGTACCAGATCAGGCAGATCAGCGAGAGACCCGCTGCCGCCGCGTTCAACGCATGGCCACCGGGCAGCTTGGTCGCTGCCGAGGTCACCTTGCCCGCCAACTTGCCATAAGCTACGACCGACCCGGTAAAGGTGATCGCACCGATGAAGATGCCCAGGAACAATTCCACATGCAGGATTGCCAGCTCAGCCGGGGTTTTCTTGGCAATCAGCTTGGCAAAAGACCCCAGATCGGACAGATCCGCCTGGCTGGCACTGTCCGCAATGGCCATGACCTGTGCCACGTTGCCGATCTCGAAATGCGCGTTGAAGCCAACGAACACGGCCGCAAGACCGACCAGCGAGTGCATCGCCGCAACAAGCTGCGGCATCTCGGTCATCTGGACTCGCTGCGCAACATACTGGCCGATGAAACCACCGCCCGCAATCAGCAGCAGCGACAGAAGCCACAGACCCGAGCCCGGGCCAACCAGCGTGGCGAATACCGCCAGCGCCATACCGACGATGCCATACCAGACCGCGCGCTTGGCGCTTTCCTGGTTCGACAGACCGCCGAGCGAAAGGATGAAAAGGACAGCCGCAACAACATAGGCGGCAGTGGTGAAGCCATAATCCATGTGCCCGGCCTCCTTAAGATTTCTGGAACATGGCGAGCATGCGCCGGGTTACGAGGAAGCCGCCGAAGATGTTGATCCCGGCCATGAAGACGGACAGTGCCGCCAGCAGAATGACCAGGAACGACCCCGATCCGATCTGCATCAAAGCCCCGACGATGATGATCGACGAGATCGCGTTGGTGATCGCCATCAGCGGAGTGTGCAGGCTGTGCGCGACGTTCCAGATCACCTGGAAGCCCACAAAGATGGCCAGCACGAAGACGATGAAGTGCTGCATGAAACTGGCCGGAGCGATCAGCCCCACCAGCAGCATCAGCGCGCCACCGACACCCAACAGGGTGAACTGCTGCTTGGTCTGCGCTTTGAAGGCCGCGATTTCCTGCGCCTTCTTTTCTTCCGGGGTCAGTTCCTTGACCTCGGGCTTTTTCTGCGCCGCGATCGCCTGCACCTTGGGTGGCGGCGGCGGGAAGGTGATCTCACCCTCATAGGTCACGGTCGCGCCGCGGATCACGTCATCTTCCATGTCGTGGTTGATCTGGCCGTCCTTTTCAGGCGTCAGATCGGTCATCATGTGACGGATGTTTGTCGCGTACAAAGACGAAGACTGCGCCGCCATCCGGCTGGGGAAGTCGGTATAGCCGATGATGGTCACGCCATTGGGCGTCACGACCTTTTCGTCCGGCACGGTACCTTCGACGTTCCCGCCACGCTCGGCCGCAAGGTCAACGATGACCGAGCCCGGCTTCATTGCCTTGACCATGTCTTCCAGCCACAGCTTTGGCGCCGGACGGTTGGGGATCAGGGCCGTCGTGATGACAATATCCATTTCCGGGGCCAGCTCTCGGAACTTGGCCAGCTGCGCATTGCGGAACTCTTCTGACTGGACGGACGCATACCCACCGGTGGCCGCACCATCCTGCTGTTCTTCTTCGAAGTCCAGATAGACGAACTCTGCCCCCATCGATTCGACCTGCTCGGCCACCTCGGGGCGCACATCGAACGCGTAGGTGATTGCACCCAGCGAGGTCGACGTGCCGATCGCGGCAAGCCCGGCAACACCGGCCCCGACGATCAGAACCTTCGCAGGCGGCACCTTACCGGCGGCTGTCACCTGACCGGTGAAGAAACGGCCAAAGTTGTTGCCGGCTTCGATAACGGCGCGGTAGCCGGCAATGTTGGCCATCGACGACAACGCGTCCATCTTCTGCGCCCGGGAAATACGCGGCACCATTTCCATGGCGATCACATTTGCGCCCTTGGACTTGGCAAGTTCCATTCCTTCTTCGTTTCCGGCAGGATTGAAGAAGGAAATCAGCGTCTTGCCCTTGGTCAGACGCTTCAGTTCCGTCTCGGTCGGGATACGAACCTTGGCGATGATATCTGCGGCCTTCCACAGCGATGCCGCGGTCTTGACAACCTCAACGCCCACAGCCTCATATGCCGCGTCCGAAAAACCGGCGGCAGCACCTGCGCCTTTTTCGATCAGGCACTCATAGCCCAGTTTTTGCAGTTGCACGGCCGAGTCCGGTGTCATCGCGACCCGGTTCTCGCCGTCCAGTATTTCCTTTGGCGTGCCTATCTTCACTGGCAGTCCCCCTAATTCTTACTCGGTCTGAGCGGGTGATCGGTATTCTTTGTTAAGCAAAGATGTATCCTGCGCAACATTATTTCGCAAGCGCAGCATTTTTGACGTGATGTCATTGCGGACTCCACCCTAAATCCAGCGCCGTGTCTTGCGTTCGTAACGCGCGAAGTCGGCGCGAAAGGTACGACGCAGGCGGTCTTCTTCCGGCAGGATGAACCGACGCTCCAACACCCAGACGAAGACTGGCACAAGAACCAGGGACAGGACGGCATCAAACCGAAGGATAAGACCCGCAAGAATCAGAACGTCGCCCACATAGATCGGATTGCGACTGCGCTTGTAGATACCGGATTGCACCATCGATGACGGGGTTTCATGCGGGATGACGGTTGTCTTGTGACGGCGGAATTCGACCACCGCCAGAACAGCCATCAGGATTCCACCTCCGATCAACACCCCGCTCAGAAGATCCGTCAAACCACCCTCAAGCGACAGACCCAGCTTCAGATACTTGGCCTGCAACCAGGCAAGAGCTGCAAAAGCAATCAACCAAACCGGCGGAACGTCCATCCAGCGCATGCAAAGCCCTCATTGAATGACGACAAGATCAAGCACATGTCGCTTCTGCGCGATGTCCTACCGCTTTTGAGCCAAAATGGCAAAAGACCAGTATGTCGCATCGCATGGACTCATTATCGCGGATCGACTACCTCAATAGCAATCACCGACGTTCACACGAGTTAGCGAGCCTTCATGACTGATTTTGCGGCAACCAAAGCCATGTTCGACCTGCCAGAGGGCGTCATCTATCTGGATGGCAACTCTCTGGGCCCCCTGCCGAAATCAGCCGGTGCCCGAGTGCAACGGATGCTGACGGACGAATGGGGCCAGATGCTGATCACCGGATGGAACAAGGCTGGTTGGATGGGCCTGCCCACCGCGCTTGGTGACCGGATTGGCCGCCTGATCGGAGCAGAGCCCGGCAGTGTGGTGACCGGAGACACCTTGTCGATCAAGGTCTATCAGGCCGTGGCCTCGGCCCTTGAACTGAATCCGGATCGCAGAGTGGTTCTGTCCGACAACGGCAACTTTCCTTCGGACCTGTATATGGCGGATGGCTTGCTGCGCTCGCTTGGGGACGCGTATGAGTTGCGCGTCGTTGATCCCGAAGCCGTGGCCGGCGCAATCACTGAAGAGGTCGCTGTTCTTATGTTGACTGAGGTGGATTACCGCTCGGGTCGGATGCACGACATGAAGGCGCTGACCGAACTGGCGCATGCCAACGGCGTGGTAACGGTCTGGGATCTGGCCCATTCCGCGGGGGCCATCCCCGTGGACCTTTCAGGGTGCAACGCCGATTTCGCGGTCGGGTGTACGTACAAATACCTCAACGGCGGCCCCGGCGCGCCAGCCTTCATCTATGTCGCGCCGAGGTTGGCGGAACGCACACGCCCCGCCTTGTCCGGATGGCTGGGGCACGAAGCACCGTTTGCCTTCGATCTCGACTACCGCCCCGGCAGCGGCATTGAACGGATGCGGGTGGGAACGCCGCCCATCATCCAGATGACGGCCTTGTCGGCTGCGATGGACATCTGGGATCTGGCGGACATGACCGACGTCCGGGCCAAATCGATTGAACTGACCGAGCTTTTCATAGAACGCGTCGAGGCAACCTGCCCGGATCTGCAACTGGCCAGCCCTCGTGATCCGCAGCAGCGTGGCAGTCAGATCTCGTTCCGTTTCAAGGAAGGCTATGCCGCCATGCAGGCCCTGATCGCCCGCGGCGTGATCGGAGATTTTCGTGCACCCGACATCATGAGGTTCGGCTTTACACCTTTGTATATCGACGAAGGCGATGTTGAACGCGCCGTCGGGATTATGGCCGATATCATGCAGAACCGCCTGTGGGACACGTCCGAATACAAGATCCGTCAGCGCGTTACCTGACTGCGAGTCCGGCGCCGAAAAGGGCCGCGACCTGTGCGACCTGCTGTTCATAAACCTCGGCCCCGGCGCCAATCAGCTTCAGCCCCTTGAGCGTGGCCGTGATCGTCCGACCGGTCTCTGCCGCGTCAGCCAGAAGGCGAACCCGGCCCGCCTTTTCCTGTTGCGTCAGCCAGTCCGCATAGAGCGCGGCCAGCTCGGCCTCACCCGCCGCGATGATTTCCCCAGATAGGGATTTTGTGTTGTCGAGCATTTCAAGCCCGTGGGGCGAGGCCAGAATTTTTGCCATCCCCTCGGTCTGCGCCTGAATTGCGCGGGTCAGAACCTCGGGCACGGACCCTTGCGTCGCCAGCGCTTCGGCCACCGCAACACTCTTTTCGGCATAGTACAGCTCGGTCAGCTTGCTGACGATCGCCTCTTTGTTCTTGTAATGCAGATACACCGCCGGCCGAGACATCCCCGCGCCGCGCGCGATATCGTCCATCGAGGTCTTTCGGTATCCATAAGTGGAAAACGCCTGAAACGCCGAGTTCAGGATCGCCTGTTGCCGTGAGCCGTCACCATTATCTTTCATATCCGAAGCCCTGACATTTTTTGTCGAATTTGTCAATTGACATCCTGACACTTTCATACAATTATGTCAGAAACCAGCCACAGCAACACGAGGTGCGCCATGGCGACGACCCTGAAGATCAACGGCAAGCAACATCAGGTGGATCTGCCTGATGACGTCCCCCTGCTTTGGGTTCTGCGGGACGAGGTCGGCCTGACCGGCACCAAGTTCGGCTGCGGCGTGGCCGCATGCGGGGCCTGCACCGTGCATATCGATGGCGAGGCCGTGCGCTCTTGCCAGGTGGCGCTGTCGGATGTCTGGGGTGACGTGACCACGATCGAAGGGCTCGGCTCGCCGGACGCGCTGGCCACGATCCAACAGGCCTGGATTGATCATCAGGTCGCGCAGTGCGGATACTGCCAGTCGGGCCAGATCATGCAGGCCGCGGCATTGCTGGCGGAAAACCCGGATCCCACTGACGCAGACATCGACGAGGCGATGCAGGGCAACCTGTGCCGCTGCGGCACCTATCCCCTTATCCGCGCAGCAATCCATGACGCGGCATCCAAGCTGAAGGAGGCGTAAGCAATGGCTTCCGTTGGAAAAATCCTCCGCCGTACGTTCCTGATCGGCTCTGCCGCGATCGTTGGCGGCGTGGCCTTCGGGGCCTATTACGTGACCCGCCCCGCGGCCAACCCCTTGAAACCCCGCGAAGGCGAGGCAGCGCTGAACCCGTTTGTGCTGATTGACCAGAACGGCGTCACCTTGTTCGCGCCCCGCGCGGAAATGGGTCAGGGCGTCCGAACCACATGGGCCGCGCTGATCGCCGAGGAACTGGATGTCGATCTGGATCAGATCACCGTTCTGCACGGCCCCGCAGCGGCGGCCTATTACAACTCGGCCCTTGTGGGCGAAGGGTTGCCGAACAAGGGATACGATATCTCGAATTTCCAGCACAATCTGGGCGAGGCACTGGGTGTTCTGGGCAAGACGCTCAGCCTGCAAGTCACGGGTGGCTCGACCTCGATGAAAGATGGGTTTGACCGGATGCGGCAAGCCGGTGCTTCGGCCCGTGAAACACTCAAACGCGCGGCCGCAAACCGGTTGGGCGTCGACCCTTCGGATCTGAAAACGGCGTCAGGCCATGTCATTGCCCCCAACGGCGACAAGATCGCCTATTCAATGCTTGCCGAAGATGCCGCCGGGCTGGAACCCGTTGAGGTGCCGTTGCGAGACCCCTCTGAATGGCGCTATCTGGGCCGAAGCCAACCGCGTCTCGACATGGTTGGCAAGGCGACGGGCACCGCTGAATTCGGCGTCGATGTCCGCCTGCCCGGCATGAAATTCGCCAGCGTGCGAATGAACCCCAAACTGGGCGGCGCGATGAACGGCTTTGACGACAGCGCCGCAAGATCCATGCCCGGGGTTGAGAAGGTCGTCGATCTGGGCACAGGCGTGGCCGTGATCGCAAACAACACATGGTTGGCCAACCAGGCAGTCGAGGCCATTGACGTCGATTGGGGCGACGCGCCCTATCCGCCGGAAACCGAAGAGATCTTTGCCAGGATCGCCGAGGCGTTTGACGACGCACCGAATTCGACCATGCGCGACGACGGCGATGTCAGCGCAAGCCCGGAAAACGCCACTGAAATCACCGCCGAGTATCGCGTACCCTATCTGGCCCATGCAACGATGGAGCCAATGAATGCCACCGCGCTCTACACGGGAAATGCGTTGGAGCTCTGGTGCGGCAACCAGGCCCCCACACTGATTCAGTTCCGCGTTGCCAACACTGCCGGTCTGGATATCGAAGCCGTCCAAATCCACACCACCTATCTGGGCGGCGGGTTTGGTCGCAGGGGCGAACTGGATTTCGGCGAAATCGCTACCAAGGTTGCCATGGCCATGCCCGGCACACCGGTTCAGACAACCTGGAGCCGCGAAGAGGACATGCGTCACGACTATTTCCGCCCCGGCGCCATCGCCCGGATGCGCGGCGCGGTTCAGGACGGCAAGGCCGTGCTCATTGACGGGAAGGTCGCGGCCCAATCTCCGACCCAACAGGCGGTCGAGCGCTACACCGGGTTCCCCGGCGGCGGCCCTGACAAGGTGCTGGTCGAAGGTTTCTTCAACCAGCCCTACGCGGTACCGAATTACCGCATGAGCGGCCACATTGCTGATTTGGCTGTTCCCGTGGGGTTTTGGCGCTCGGTCGGCAACAGCCATAACGGCTTTTTTCACGAGACATTCATGGATGAGATGGCTCATGCCGCAAGCCGTGACCCGCTGGAGTTCCGGCTGGACCTGATGAAGAACGAACACGCGCCGTCGGCGGGATGTTTGGAAGCCGTGAAGGACATGTCAGGCTGGACGGGTCAAACGACCGAAGGCGTCGGCCGGGGCGTGGCCTTCACATACAGCTTCGGCACCCCGGTGGCCCAGGTCATCGAAGTGGTCGACGAAGACGGCACCATCCGCATCAGCAAGGCCTGGATTGCCTGCGACATGGGGCTGGCGCTGGACCCGGAAAACGTCAAGGCACAGATGTTCGGCGGCATGATGTACGGCCTGTCTGCCGCATGTTTCGGCGAGATCACCTTTGCGGAAGGCGAAGTCGAGCAGTTCAACTTCCCCGACTATGACGCGATGCGGATGCACACAGCCCCGCAGGTCGAGGTGCGCGTGCTAGAAACCAATCGGCATATGGGCGGTGCGGGCGAGCCCGGAACACCGCCTTCGATGCCGGCACTTGGCAATGCGCTATTCGACCTGACGGGTAAGCGCACACGTTCCCTTCCGCTGATCAATCAGTTCAACCTATTGATCTGATCGGTTTGGCGCCGCCTTTTGACTTGAGGCGGCGCTTTCCTTTTTCGCCGCTTGAGGATCAGAAGCTGACAGAAAGAAAAATGGACGCTTCGGTCGTATCCAGATCATCTTCGAACAAACTCAGATATCCCAGTGTCGCTTCGACAAAAACGGTCTCACTCGCGCGCGCGCACCCCCACGCGCGAGGCCCAAGTCAAGTCGGTCTGCGATCCAGCGCCAAATCCAACATTTTCACGGTCGAACCAGTAGGTCGCGCTCAGCGTCGCAAACGGAGACACGATTGATCGCGAAGTGACAAATGGCCTGCTGATTTCCAACTCAGGTGTTAAGGCGCTGTAACTCGCTGAAGCAACTTCGCCAACTATGTTGACCGGAACACCTGCCACAGTGCCGCTCAGATCATAGTCTTCTGCGCTGTAATTGTAATAGTCATAGGCAATCGACGGACGTAACAGGAAATTCCCGGCCTCGTACTGACCGATCGCCTCCAGATTGGCTCGCCACCGGGTCCGGTCGAAATCGCCACTTAACCCCAGCACGTTCACATCCGTCGAAAACTCGCCGAAGGTCGCCAGTCCATTCAGCACCCATCTCTCGGACATGCGCCAGGCAAAATAGGGGCCCGCAACAAGCCCTTTAGTGTCTTATCTGAATTGACCCTGAAACCCTTCGACATCAAGGTTTTCATATTCAACCTGAAATCCAACGACCAAGTCCGGCCTGACAAGCCTGTCGAACCCCGCCGCAAAATAGTTGTCATTTATGTCGACTTCTTTGACCCCGCGCGTGTCTTCGATTTCGGTATAGGTGAAATCTGTCCATACATTCCATGTGGACGGCGGCGCGAGATCTCGGCCTTCGGTCAAAGGAGGGCCCACAATAGGAGCGGTAACAGAGGGATCACATAATGCCGCGTCAAGTTTACCCGTCGCTACGTCAACACACTCAATACCGACAGCTTATGCCCCGTCAGCAGCACTTTGAGGTCGAGCACGAGGTATAGCGGCCGCAGTTCCGCCTCCAGCAAAACCACCACCAGAGCCACCTGAACCGCCTCCGCCGCCACCTCCACCGGGCAAGCTCCAGTTTCTCTGTTGGTTTTGCGTATCGATCAGGCAATCTTTGCCATTTGGTGCTCCACCGATTTCGAACAATCGGTGCACTCCACCATTTCCGTTAGAGACAAAGGGTGAAAAGCTTAGGTGAACGCCTCTGCGAGACTTGTTCCACGTGTCCACCGTTGTGTTGCCTTGCGCGGCTTCCAAACGAAAACCGCCTTGCTCAGTCGCAGACAACCAATCGGAGGATGCTGAATCACGCGTGCGTCCGATGTAGAGCAACTCACCTAAAGAACCACACTGCTGCGCGTCACTTCAGCTGCGAAACCGGAAGTTGCTAAAAATGTCACTGCGAGAAACCTAACTGAACACAGTCGCCTTTGGGTTGATCCTTGCATATCTCAATCTCGCACCGTTTCGTGGCATCGGGGGCAAGCATTCAGACCTGCTGGCGGATAAACAAAGGTATTGGACTCGTCTCATAAACAATTATTCGAATGTTGCGTTTCAGAGACGGGGAATCGAGGGCAGCCCGCTGGCGCCGGTCAAGCAGATTGCCTTAGCCTTGCAGAACGATTTCTAAAATTCCAGTTTCTAACCGCATCGCCGAAGGCTTCGAACAGGGGGCGCGAGACCGGGTCATTGATCGCATCCCATTCCGGGTGCCATTGAACCGACAAGGTAAAGCCGGGCGCATCCTTGATATAAATCGCCTCGGGCGTCCCGTCCGGTGCATGGCCATCAATGACCACGCGCTGCCCAATCGTTTTGATGCCCTGACCGTGCAAGGTGTTGGTCATGACCTCGGTTGCGCCGAACAGTTTGTGGAAAACGCCGCCGTTTTCCAGTGCCACCACATGACGCAGAGCAAACTTTTCCTCCAAGGTTCCATCGGGCGGCATCCGGTGGTTCATCCGCCCCGGCAGATCGCGGATCTCGGGATAGAGCGTTCCGCCCATGGCAACGTTAACTTCCTGAAACCCCCGGCAGATGCCCAAAAACGGTTGTCCCCTTTCAACGCAGGCGCGAACCAACGGCAGAGTTATGGCGTCGCGTGCCCGGTCGAATTCGCCATGTGCATCGGTTGCAGGTTCCCCGTATTCTTCCGGGTGCACGTTCGGGCGACCGCCTGTCAGCAGAAAGCCGTCACAGACCTCCAGCAACTCATCTACCGACACGTAACGCGGATCTGCGGGTATCAACAACGGAAGACATCCTGACACGTTGGCCACGGCATCCGAATTCATCGTTCCCCCAGCATGTGTGGGGTATTGATCGTTCATGAGGTACGAGTTGCCGATGATACCGACGACAGGCCGAGACATTCCGCTTTCCCTGCTGTTGTTGTGCCTGTCAAGGAAGCTAGCGGCAGCGGATTTAACGTGCAAGAATACACGCCCTGCATGAAAGCGCAGGGACGTGTTCGAGGACGCACTGAACGTTCTGGTTTACCCAACTTAATTGGAAAAATTTTCCAACAAACAGCTACGCGGGGGAATAATTTCGCCACTCAGATCGAGAGACGTATAAATACAACGCTCTCGTTAAATCTCACCGATCAGGCCGGCTGCCTCAATTCCCGCCATTGCGGCCAGCGCATCATTGTCTGATGTGTCTCCGGTAACCCCAACGGCGCCGATCACGGCCCCCTTGCGATCACGCAACAGCACGCCACCCGGAACAGGCACGACCTGACCACCATAGACGCCATTTACAGAGGCCATGAAATAGGCTTGTGTTTCGGCGCGCTGCATCTGCGCGGTGCCCGCCATTCCCAGCATGACCGACCCATAGGCCTTGCCCTGCGCAATCCCGAACCGGCCCGGTGCTGCACCATCCTCGCGCTCGAACGCAATGACATGCCCACCGGCGTCCAGAACCACGACGGAGAGCGGCTTCAACTCCATCTCTCGGCCCTTTTCCAGGGTTTTTCGGATGATGGTGCGGGCCTTGCGTAGGGAAACTGACATCTGAAGGTCCTCTCGTCAGATTGAAGTTCGACAAAGCCCACAAACGATCGGTCTGTGGGCTTTTTTCGGTGTTATCTTTGGCTGGCTTTCAATTCCAGACGGCGCGCATGTAGGACCGGCTCGGTATAGCCCGAGGGCTGAACCCGGCCCTTGAACACCAGATCGCATGCGGCCTGAAAGGCGATACCGTCAAATCCCGGCGCCATCGGTATATAATTCGGATCGTCTTCATTCTGGCGATCCACGACAGCGGCCATCTTTTGCAGTGCGGCCATAACCTGAGCTTCATCCACGATGCTGTGATGCAGCCAGTTGGCCAGTGCCTGCGACGAAATCCGGCACGTCGCGCGGTCTTCCATCAGGCCGACATCGTTGATGTCGGGCACCTTGGAACAGCCCACGCCCTGATCGACCCAACGCACGATATAGCCGAGGATACCCTGCGCATTGTTTTCAAGTTCACGCGTGATTTCCTCGTCACTCAGATTGCGCCCAGCCAGCAAGGGGATGGTCAACAGATCCTTCAACGTACCACGTGCGCCGCCTGCGGCCAGCTCGTCCTGACGGGCCAGCACATCGACCTTGTGGTAATGCGTTGCGTGCAGGGTCGCGGCCGTGGGCGACGGCACCCAGGCACATGTCGCTCCAGCCATCGGGTGGCCGATCTTGGCCTCAAGCATATCGCCCATGCGATCCGGCATGGCCCACATGCCCTTGCCGATCTGCGCCTTGCCCTTCAAGCCACAGGCCAAACCAATATCGACATTGCGATCTTCATAGGCCGCAATCCATGGCGTATTCTTGATGTCGCCCTTGGGCAGCATCGGACCGGCCTCCATCAAGGTATGAATTTCATCGCCTGTCCTGTCCAAGAAACCCGTATTGATAAAGGCGACCCGTGATTTTGCGGCGCGAATGCACTCTTTGAGGTTGACCGAGGTGCGGCGTTCCTCATCCATGATGCCCAGTTTCACCGTGTTGCGCGGCAGGCCCAGAATGTCTTCGACCATGTCGAATATCTCGACCGAGAACGCGACTTCCTCGGGTCCGTGCATCTTGGGCTTCACCACATAGACAGAGCCCTCGACAGAATTGCCCCCGTCTTGCTTCAGGTCGTGCATGGCGATCAGGGTGGTGCACAGAGCATCCATAAGGCCTTCGCCGATCTCGCGCCCTTCTGCGTCAAGCACGGCCGGGTTGGTCATCAGGTGACCCACGTTGCGCACCAGCATCAGTGACCGGCCTTTCAGCTTGGCCTGATCACCCGACGGAGTGGTAAAGCTCAGGTCCTCGGCCAGTTTTCGAGTGAACGTGGTGCCGCCCTTGGTGACTTCTTCGGTCAGGTCGCCTTTCATGAGGCCCAACCAGTTGCCATAGGCCACGACCTTGTCGGCAGCATCGACGCAGGCAACCGAGTCTTCGCAATCCATGATGGTGGACAGCGCGGCTTCCAACCGGACATCTGCGATGCCCGCAGGATCGGTCGCACCTATGTTACTTGTGGGGTCGATCATGATCTGGATGTGCAGACCGTTGTTTTTCAACAGCACAAAGTCGGGCCTGTCCGCCGAACCGCCAAACCCGGCAAATTGGGCGGGATCGCCCAGCGCAGGGGTCAGCGCACCGTCGGTGATACCCAATTCGGTGACATCCGCCCATGATCCCGACGCCAGAGGCACGGCATCATCCAGAAACGCCTTGGCCCATGCGATCACCTGCGCGCCGCGCGCCGCATCATAGCCACCGCTTGCCGGCAGATCCCCCATTGCATCCGTTCCGTACAGCGCATCATAAAGGCTGCCCCAGCGCGCGTTGGCCGCGTTCAGGGCAAAGCGTGCATTGGTAATCGGAACAACCAGTTGCGGGCCCGGGGTCAGGGCGATCTCGGGGTCGACATTGGCCGTTTCAATCTGGAACTCGTCGCCTTCTTCGACCAGATACCCGATCTCTTTCAGGAAAGCCTCATATTCAGCGGCATCGGTGTTCTGCCCCTTTCGTGACATGTGCCACCCATCAATGCGGCTTTGGATCTCGGCCCGTTTGGCCAGCAGCTCACGGTTTTTCGGCCCCAGTTCGTTCACCATCCGCGCCATGCCGGCCCAGAACTTCTGCGAAGAGACGCCCGTGCCCGGCAGCGCCTGCGTCTCGATGAACTCAGCCAAAACCGGATCGATCTGCAGTCCGCTCAGGGTCTGTCTGTCCGTCATATTCCTGCTCTCCTGCGATTGTGCGCCATTGTATGCACTGTGACTTAGGCGGAAAGTTTCCGATAGGCAACTTTCATCCCGTCATTTGGGGCTTTCGCTTCGGCTTGAAGCTGTTTCAAAAACCTCAAGGCAATGGCGGGGCCGGTTGCAGCGCCGGAACGAAGCCCCTAACGTCGCGCCAGTCCCGAACAGATACGAGGCCCAAGATGCGCGACGCTGCCCCTACCACGATCTACCTGAAAGACTACACACCGTTTGGCTATCTGGTGGACAGCGTGCACCTGACCTTTGATCTGGACGCGCACGCCACGCGCGTCACCTCGCGCATTGCGTTCCGGCCCAATCCTGACGCTACTGACCGCACATTCTTTCTGCATGGGGAAGAACTGAAACTGATCCGCGCCGCCATTGACGGGGCCGAGATCACGCCGGACGTGACCGATAAAGGACTAACCGCAGATGTCCCGGACGCGCCGTTCCTGTGGGAAGCCGAGGTCGAAATCGACCCCGGAAACAACACCGCGCTGGAAGGTCTGTACATGTCGAACAGCATGTACTGCACCCAGTGCGAGGCCGAGGGGTTCCGCAAGATCACCTTCTACCCCGACCGGCCGGACGTGATGTCCACCTTCACCGTTCGGATCAATGGCGACCTGCCGGTTCTGCTGTCGAACGGCAACCCGTCGGGCAAGGGCGATGGCTGGGCCGAGTGGGTCGATCCATGGCCCAAACCCGCCTATCTGTTCGCTCTGGTCGCCGGAGACCTGATCGCACATCCCGGTCAGTTCACCACCAGATCAGGTCGCACCGTCGAACTGAATCTCTGGGTCCGTCCCGGAGACGAGGGGAAATGCGCTTTCGGCATGGAGGCGTTGAAGAAGTCGATGAAATGGGACGAGGATGTCTATGGCCGTGAATACGATCTGGACGTCTTCAACATCGTCGCCGTCGATGACTTCAACATGGGCGCGATGGAAAACAAGGGGCTGAACATCTTCAACTCGTCGGCCGTTCTCGCCAGTCCCGAAACTTCGACCGACGCCAATTTCGAACGGATCGAGGCGATCATCGCGCATGAGTATTTCCACAACTGGACCGGCAACCGCATCACCTGCCGCGACTGGTTCCAGCTGTGCCTCAAGGAAGGTCTGACAGTTTTCCGGGATGCGCAATTCACCTCCGACATGCGCTCGGCCCCGGTGAAACGCATCCACGACGCGATAGACCTGCGTGCCCGGCAGTTCCCCGAGGACAACGGTCCGTTGTCGCATCCTGTGCGCCCCGAAAGCTTTCAGGAGATCAACAACTTCTACACCGCCACCGTCTATGAGAAGGGTGCCGAGGTGATCGGCATGCTGAAACGGTTGGTCGGGGATGCGGCCTATGCCAAGGCGCTTGATCTGTATTTTGAACGCCATGACGGTCAGGCCTGCACGATCGAGGACTGGCTGAAGGTTTTCGAAGACACCACTGGGCGCGATCTGACACGATTCAAACGTTGGTACAGCCAGTCGGGCACTCCGCGCATCAGGGTTGAGGAAAACTGGGCCGACGGCACCTATACACTTACGCTGAAACAGCGAACCGATCCCACGCCGGGACAGGAGGAGAAACTGCCTCAGGTCATCCCGGTTGCAGTCGGCCTGCTTGGGCCCAACGGCGATGAGGTTCGCGCGACCGAGGTGCTGGAACTGACGCAGGCCGAACAAAGCTTTGCGTTCACTGGTCTCGCGGCGAAACCCACAGCATCGATCCTGCGCGATTTCTCGGCACCTGTCATTCTTGAACATGACCAGTCCAACGCGGAACGCGCGTTTCTTCTGGCGCATGACACGGACCCGTTCAACCGATGGCAGGCAGGGCGAGATCTGGCACAGGACACCCTGATGCGGATGATCCTTCAGGATGCGGCACCGGATACCGATTACCTTGACGGAGTGTTGGCCGTGCTGCGCAATGACGAACTGGACCCGGCCTATCGTGCGTTGATGCTGGGATTGCCGACACAGTCGGAATTGGCAGCGGCCCTGCATGACCGTGGCCACACGCCCGACCCCATGGCGATCTGGGCCGCAGTGGAAACGCTGCGGCAGGCAACTGCCCAGAACGTACAGGATTTGCTGCCCCGCCTACACAGTGAGGCTTTGGTGGACGGCCCCTACAGCCCGGACGCCGAGCAGTCCGGCAAACGGGCACTTGGCAGCGCTGCGCTGGCACTGACCTCTCGTCTGGACGGCGGGGCTATGGCGGCCGAGGCGTACGACAAGGCGGACAACATGACATTGCAACTGACGGCATTGTCTTGCCTTTTACGCGCCCGCAAGGGTGAGGCGCAGCTGGATGCCTTCTACGACCAATGGCAGCACGACCGTCTGGTCATGGACAAGTGGTTTGGCCTGCAAGTCGCGATGGCGGCGCCCGAGGCGACGCCCGCAATTGCCGCGACCCTGACCGAGCATTCCGATTTCAACTGGAAAAACCCGAACAGATTCCGCGCCGTCATGGGGGCCTTGGCGATGAACCACGCAGGGTTCCACCAGCCGGATGGCGCCGGATACGCCCTGCTGGCCGACTGGCTGATCCGTCTGGACCCGGTGAACCCACAGACCACGGCCCGAATGTGCTCGGCGTTCCAGACCTGGAAACGGTATGATCCGGATCGTCAGGCCTTGATGCGTGCGCAGCTTTCCCGCATCGCGGAAACACCGAATCTGTCGCGGGACACGACCGAAATGGTGTCCCGCATCCTCGGCGCATGACGCCTTACAGCTTTGCCCGCAGCAACCGGAGTTTGCGAACGCCGGCCATCCTGGCCGGTGTTTATGCGGCGTTGCTGGCGCTGGTTGTCCTGTTTGACGCGGCCTGGTGGATCGCGGGGCTGCTGTCTTTGGCCACGCTGCCCGCAGTTTGGGACGTGGTTCAGAACACCAGCGCAGGCATGCAACTGGATCAGGATGCACTAAGCTGGTTCACGGGGAACCGGCAGGCAGAGGTCGCGCTGCGCGACATCGACCATTTCCGGTTTGACACCCGTTGGGATTTCTCGGTTCGAGTGTCGATTGTTTTGCATTCCGGCAAACGAATCCGTCTGCCGGATGAGTCGCTTCCGGCGCATCTGGATTTGGAAACCCTTCTGAAACAAGCCGGATTTCGCGTAGAACGGCATCATTTCACTGTTTTCTGAAACACTGGACCTTTGAGGGGCGAATTGGACACAAAAGAAAGAAATTATTAGGCAATTTACTTGATTTGAACCCGATATCCCGCCAGACTTCGGTGTCAGTTATACGTTTTTACAGTTTTGAGTATCGCCATGTTTCGGTCGCTAAGGGCACTGTTCGCCCCATCCACAGCTACTCCTACAAATGCTTCAGCAGACCTGTGCGCGACAAAATCCGCGCTTGCGGCCGCCTTGCCCGAGCAGGGTCAGCTCAATATTCCCGTTGCAAAACCCGACCGCGATGATCTGATCGGACATTCCACGATCGCACATGGCCGCTACCTCGCCCGGCAGGACCGCTGGGCAGAGCTGTCGCAGGAAATGCGCGTGGCTGATCAGGATCGCGCCGCCGTTGCAGATGGTATGCCGGTGGCCGATCTGCTGGCCTTCGGTGCCAGATCTGACGTTGTTCTGGCCGCTGAACATGCGCTCTCGGATGGCGCGGCCATTTCGGATTACGACCTGTTGGGTGGCATCTCGGAACTTGAAGGCGAGATGGCGGACAACCCTGATGACCCGATGATCGCCACCGTCGTTGCTCTTGCCCATATCGATCTGGCTTGGGCATGGCGCGGAACGGCCTCGGACGCGACGCTGCCACCTTTGCACCGGTCACGCTGCGCCGCGCATTTCGACCGGGCCGCAGCAATCCTGCCCAAATGCAGAAAGGATGCTCCCGACAGCCCCCTGATTGCAGCGACCGGATGTGCGCTGCTGGCTGGTCAGCGCAAATCCAACGCGCGGGTGGCCGAAGAATACGAACGGCTGATCACGCTGGATCCATGCAATCAGCGCCACATGCGCGCGATGGGCAGCCACCTTCTGCCCCGGTGGTTCGGCAGCTACGAAGAGCTGGAGCTGCAAGCCTTGCGTACAGCCGCCAGGACACAGGATATCTGGGGCGCGGGCGGATACACATGGGTTCAGTTCGACGCCATTGCATTGGACGAAGAGGCCTGTGCCCGCGTCGATATCGAGTATTTCCTTGAAGGTCTGCGCGATATCCTGCGCCTGCGGCCCGATCAGCAGATGATCAACATGCTGTCATCCTACTGCGCGATCACTGTCCAGAACGGATTTGGCCTGAACGATCAGGCCGACCTTGTCCGTTCGCAGATGCGCGACACGGCAAACCGGCTTATCCGCGATCACCTGACAGAATTGCACCCGTTGATCTGGGCGCATGCGGCCAACGGTTTCAACAATTCCGTCCGCATAAACTCGCCCGAACGATTTGCAGCGCGCGGTCAGCGCGATGCCTTGCGCGCCATCTCGGATCTGTTCCGGGAAGAACTGCGCAGCGGAATGGATGTGACATTCACACCGTCGGGCCTGCGGTTTTCCCAGAACTGAACACGACAGGATTCCCCCTTGCCCCTAGGCCCTCCCGGGCCTAATACGCAGGCTTAGACTTCTGCGGAAATGAGGCGCGCCATGCTCGATCTGACATACGAAATGCCCAAACCCAAAACCATTGCCGGGGCCAAGCACGATTGGGAACTGGTGATCGGGATGGAGGTGCATGCTCAGGTCTCATCCAATGCCAAGCTGTTTTCGGGTGCATCCACCCAATTCGGGGCCGAGCCGAATTCAAACGTGGCCTTCGTGGACGCGGCGATGCCGGGGATGCTGCCGGTGATCAATGAATACTGCGTGGAACAGGCCGTGCGCACCGGGCTGGGCCTGAAGGCGGATATCAATCTGAAATCGGCCTTTGACCGCAAGAATTATTTCTACCCCGACCTGCCGCAAGGGTATCAGATTTCCCAGCTCTACCACCCGATCGTGGGCGAAGGCGAAGTGCTGGTCGAACTGGGCGACGGTACCGCGCGCAAGGTGCGGATTGAGCGTATCCACATGGAGCAGGACGCGGGCAAGTCGATCCACGACATGGATCCGCAAATGTCCTTCGTCGACCTGAACCGCACCGGTGTCTGCCTGATGGAGATCGTCAGCCGCCCCGACATCCGCGGGCCGGAAGAGGCCGCGGCCTATATCGCCAAGCTGCGTCAGATCATGCGTTACCTGGGCACCTGCGACGGCAACATGCAAAACGGCAACCTGCGGGCCGATGTGAACGTCTCGATCTGTTTGCCGGGTGCTTATGAGAAGTATCAGGAAACACAGGATTTTTCGCATCTGGGCACGCGCTGCGAGATCAAGAACATGAACTCGATGCGCTTCATCCAGCAAGCGATCGAGGTTGAAGCCCGTCGTCAGATCGCCATCGTCGAGGCCGGCGGCGAGGTCGAGCAGGAAACGCGTCTGTACGATCCGGACAAGGGTGAAACCCGTTCGATGCGGTCCAAGGAAGAAGCGCATGATTACCGCTATTTCCCCGACCCCGACCTGCTGCCTCTGGAAATCGAGCAGGCCTGGGTCGATGATATCGCCGCCAGGCTGCCCGAGCTGCCCGACGAGAAAAAATCGCGTTTCATCAATGACTTCGGACTGACCGACTATGACGCATCTGTGCTGACCGCCGAGGTCGAATCCGCCGCCTATTTCGAGGAAGTGGCCAAGGGCCGCAACGGAAAACTGGCGGCGAACTGGGTCATCAACGAGCTGTTCGGCCGCCTGAAGAAAGACGACCGCGACATCACCGGCTCGCCGGTTTCGCCCGCGCAGCTGGGCGGGATCATTGACCTGATCGCCTCGGACGCGATTTCGGGCAAGATCGCCAAAGAACTGTTCGAGATCGTCTATACCGAAGGCGGCGACCCGGCGCAGATCGTCGAGGAACGCGGCATGAAGCAGGTGACCGACACCGGCGCGATCGAGGCCGCGCTGGACGAGATCATCGCCGCCAACCCGGCGCAGGTCGAGAAGGCCAAGGTGAACCCGAAACTGGCGGGCTGGTTCGTGGGTCAGGTCATGAAAGCCACCGGCGGCAAGGCGAACCCGAAAGCCGTCAACGAACTGGTCAGCAAGAAGCTGGGCTCGTAAACCTTTCTTTTTTTACAAGCCTGCCGGCAATCTTTGGCGGGTTTGTACAATCCGGTTTCTCACGAAATCTCAAGACTTGGGGTCAAGCCATCGGCTTGACTTCCTGCTTTTCGCGCCCTTTCCTCCGCCACAGAGAGGTGAGGTATTATGCAAAGCAGATTTGATCAGGAACTCGAAGACCGGCTGGTGCGCTATGCCGCCATCGACAGTCAAAGTGACGAGACATCCCCGACGACCCCGAGCACTCAGATCCAGTTCGACATGCTTAACCTGTTGCGTGATGAGCTGATCCAGATCGGCGCGCAGGATGTTGAGATGACGGGCGACAGTGTTGTCGTCGCGACCATTCCCGGAACGGCGCCGGGGCCGACCGTGGGCTTTCTGGCCCATGTCGATACGGCCCCTCAGTTCAACGCAACCGGCGTCAAGCCGCGGGTGATCAAGGGGTATAACGGTGGCGACATCACCTTTCCGGACAACCCGGATCTGGTTCTTTCTCCGGATGACCACCCCTATCTGGCCGAAAAGATCGGCCACGACCTGATCACCGCGTCGGGCACAACCCTGCTGGGCGCGGACGACAAGGCCGGTGTATCGATCCTGATGACGATGGCGCGGCACCTGATCGAAAATCAGGACATTCCACATGGCCCTATTCGTATCGCGTTCACTCCGGATGAAGAGATCGGCCGGGGCGTCACGGAACAACTTCCCAAGGATCTGGGCGTGGATTTTGCCTATACGCTGGATGGGCAGCAAGTGGGTGAGATCGAGTATGAAAGCTTCTCGGCCGACCGCGCCGTAATCCGGATCGAGGGTGTTTCGATCCATCCCGGCCTGGCCAAGGAAAAGATGGTGAACGCCACGCATCTGGCGGCAAAGATCGTGCAGACATTGCCTCAGGCCACCATGACGCCGGAAACCACGGACGGGCGCGAAGGCTTCATCCATGTCACTGACATGAACGGCGGATCATCCGAGATGGAGATCAAGCTGATCCTGCGTGATTTCGAGATGGACGGGCTGGAGGCGCAACGAAACATCGTGCGGCAGGTCTGCGCCGCCGTGCAGGCCACGGAGCCGCGCGCAACCATCACCTGCGACATCAGCCACCAGTACCGCAACATGCGGTATTGGCTAGAAAACGACATGACTCCGGTCGAGCTGGCGCGGGATGCGTGTCGCGAACTGGGGGTTGAGCCGCTGTCGGTACCGATCAGGGGCGGCACGGACGGATCCCGCCTGACCGAATTCGGCACCCCCTGCCCCAACATCTTCACCGGGATGCAATGCGTTCACGGCCCGTTGGAATGGATTTCAGTGCAGGACATGGCGCTGGCGACGGAATTGTGCCTGTCGGTTGTGGCCAAGGCGGCACAGGCCGAAGCGAATGATCAGAGCTGAATTCCGCCGGATGGGCAAGGGCTCTTTCACCCGGGGGGCAGCGTGTTAAGTTGGCGCGGAAACGCATTTAGGAACAGTAGATGAAGCGCTACGAATACAAGGTCATCCCCGCCCCGCAAAAAGGTGTCAAAGCCAAAGGCGTGAAAACGGCCGAGGGCCGCTTTGCCGTCTCGGTCGAGCAACTGCTGAATCAGATGGGTCAGGATGGCTGGGAATACCAGCGGGCCGAGCTGTTGCCCAGCGAGGAACGCTCGGGTCTGACCGGATCGACCACGAATTGGCGCAATGTGCTGGTGTTCCGCCGCGTGGTGGAAGAGGAAATCGATGCCTCGTGGGTCGGCGCAGTACCTGAGATGGATGACACCCCGCTGGCCCAGCCGATTCCGGGTCCCGAAGAGGTACAGGCCCCGAAACCAATTGCCGCAGAGACGGACGAGCCGCCTTTGTCGTTGAAGCGGTCTGATGACGCCGTTGATGAAAGCTGCCCTTCGAAAACATAGGCCTGGGGGCTGGTACGACCGCCAGACCAAATGCAATCGACCTGTGGTCTTGTGCAGAACGTCCGTTTTCTCACTGACGTATCTCGAGGCAATCCGGGTTCGGCCATTGTCTTTATAACCATATTGGAAAGCAAAAAGGGCTACACCCTCGGGTAATCTGTGGCATGTTAGCCGGATATTCTGGAGGGACATCGAAATGGCTATTCGGCAGACACAAGGGCGGACACGCCTGTATGACAGCATTCTAGACACGGTCGGTGACACGCCCTGCATTCGGGTCAATCGGATCGCGCCCGAGCATGTGACCGTCTATGTGAAGTTCGAGGCCTTCAACCCGGCAGGCTCGGTCAAGGACAGACTGGCGCTGAACATCATCGAGGCGGCGGAACGTGACGGGCGGCTGAAGCCCGGACAAACCGTTGTCGAAGCGACATCCGGCAACACCGGGATCGGGCTGGCCATGGTGTGTGCGGCCAAGGGATATCCTCTGGTCGTGACAATGGCCGAGAGCTTCTCGGTCGAACGGCGAAAGCTGATGCGGTTTCTGGGCGCCAAGGTTGTTCTGACCCCCAAGGCGCAAAAAGGGTTCGGCATGTATACCAAGGCCAAGGAATTGGCCGAGGAAAACGGATGGTTCCTTGCCAGCCAGTTTGAAACTTCTGCCAACGCCGATATTCACGAAAACACGACGGCGCGCGAAATTCTTGCCGATTTCGAAGGGCAACGGCTGGATTATTGGGTGACGGGCTACGGGACCGGTGGCACCGTTTCGGGTGTTTCGCGCATACTGCGGAAAGAGCGGCCCGACACCAGGATCATCCTGACCGAACCGGCAAATGCCGCAATCGTATCATCAGGTTACGTCAATACGCGCAACGCTGACCATCAGCCGACCGAAAGCCACCCCGATTTCGAGCCCCACCCGATTCAGGGCTGGACACCGGATTTCATCCCCTGGGTTCTTCAGGAAGCCATCGACAATTCATACTATGACGAGTTGATCCCCATTCCCGGACCCGAAGGGATCGCATGGTCGCGCCGGCTTGCAGCCGAAGAAGGGATATTCACCGGGATTTCGGGCGGATCGACCTTTGCGGTGGCCATGAAGCTGGCCGAATCCGCGCCGGCAGGCTCTGTCATACTGGTCATGTTGCCGGACACCGGCGAGCGATACTTGTCGACCCCCCTGTTCGAGGGAATCGAAGAGGTCATGACACAAGAGGAATACGCCATCTCGGCATCTACGCCGTCCGCGCAGATGGAGGCTAGTTGACACGTAAAGGTCTTCAGACGCCGATATCCAGGGCCAGCGCGTGGATGCGCGGCACGATGTCGCCCAGCGCCTTGTGTACCGCACGGTGGCAGGCGACGCGGGATTTGCCTTCGAATGCGCTGGCGCGGATACGAACGTTGAAGTGGCTTTCACCACCTTCCTGATATCCCGCATGGCCCCTATGGCTTTCGCTGTCGTCGATCACTTCAAGCTCGCGCGGATCAAAGGCGGCTTGCAGGCGGGTTCGGATCTCGTCGGTCACACTCATTTTTTTGCTTAGCGGCAAAAATATTGCCGCACCCCTCTTCTACTTTCGGCTGCTTAGATTAAACTGCTGCCTCCGAGTCGAAAAGACGCGTTCTTGAGGATTAGAGCATGGCGAAATCAGACCCCTTCGGATTCGATATGTCCGTTTCCAGCGCCAAAAAGAAGAATCCGCGGGGACGCCGGGGCATGTCGGGTGCCTCTGAAACCTCGGTCCGGATCTGTGACCACGAGGGATGTGAAGAGCCGGGAAAGTTCCGCGCGCCAAAAGCACCGGATGTCCTGGATGATTATTTCTGGTTCTGCCAGCAACACGTGCGGGAATATAACCAGAAGTGGAATTTCTTTGACGGCACCACCGAAGCCGAGCTGAACGCGCAGCGTTCGAAAGACAAGGTTTGGGAGCGCGAGACCAAGCCGATGGGCGACCCCGAAGCACGTGCCTGGGCCCGTTTGGGGATCGAGGATCCGCATCAGGTTCTTGGTGCCAACAGCACGCAGAACAAAGGCCGCACGACGGGTGGCGGCGGACGACGCCTGCCGCCGACCGAACGCCGTGCGATCGAGATTCTCGAGGCCAATGACAGCTGGACCAAGGCCGAAGTTCGCAAAGCGTACAAGAAGCTGATCAAAGTGCTGCATCCGGACATGAACGGCGGCGACCGCTCGCAGGAAGAGCAGTTGCAGGAAGTTGTCTGGGCCTGGGATCAGATCAAGGACAGCCGGAACTTCAAGTAAGGGCACGGCTTTGCTTGCTTTGCGTTCGCGGCGCGCCCTGCCTGAATGGTTGGGTGCCGCAGACGACACAACCTGAAAAAACTGCGCAAGTTCCGTATGGAACCCTGTTTCATTCCACACGAAAGTGGTGGAGGATTTGGGGCAGGAGTTTCCAGGGATCAAGTTCGTTGCGCACATCCATTTGCCTGTTGCTCGTCTCGCTAAGCGGGCTCATCGCTGCCAGTTTCATTCCGACTGACGCGGATTGGTTGTTCCTTTTGGCGCTGATTTGCGTGATGGCCAGCACAACCCTGTTCATACGGGCCTTGTTCAGGTGGCGCCGGGCCAATACATGGATCATCGTGGACGGCTCGAACGTCATGCACTGGAAAGATGGCACGCCGGATCTGGGTACGTTGAAGAAGGTCCTTGAGACTTTGAAGCGCGCAGGGTTCAAACCGGGCGTCATGTTCGATGCGAATGTCGGGTACAAAGTCGAAGGCCACTATATGGACGACCGAAAGCTGAGCCGCGCCCTGGGCCTACGATCCAAGCAGGTCATGGTGGCCCCCAAAGGGACACCTGCGGACCCGCTGATCTTGCAGGCGGCGCGGGATAGCAAGGCACGCATCGTCACAAATGACCGGTTTCGGGATTGGGTAGACGAGTTTCCGGATGTGTTGAAAGCTGACCGTCTGGTAAAAGGTGGCTTTCGCAAAGACGAGCTTTGGTTTTCGCTATAGTCAAGCGACAGTTGACCCAAGGCACAGATGTGTAAGGCCATCACAACGGTGCTGCACTGAGAAATTGCCTAAGGCAACTGATCCGAGAGAACACATTTTAAGGGGTTTGTTGAGGCCAGGGATCAAACCAGGGGCGGTTCGGATTACAACTATTCGCGCTTTAGTCCGGGTATGAGCTTCGCAATGCAATTGCTTCCCGGCGCTTCAAACAACTTAAGCGAGTTTGCTGCGACACTGCGGTGCCGTCACGCAATTCGGGGAACAGTGCGAGCAGTTCTTCGACGTCTTCACGACAGAAAGACTTCAGCGCTGTGTCGCCCAGAAAAAGACTTTCGCTACGTAGCCCCTGCGAGTGCAATACCGCGTGTCGAGAGCAGGCAATGTGGTAATATGTGATGTCTTCACCCGTGTGCACCTGCTGAATTGTTCCGTCATTCACCAAGTGGATTGCCGCAACAAAGACCCGATCTTGTCCGAACAACAACTCGGCGCGCCAGCCTTCCAGCATGATCCGATGTTGCGGGGACACAAAAACATCCTGGTTGGGTTGACCCTTACAAATCGCGTCGCGCCGAATGCGAACGGGTCTAAATTTCGGTTGCAAAGCCAGTGTTTGTGCACTCAGCACTTTTTTCCCGATCCACAAAATCGGCAGCGTTTTCCCACCTGACACGCACACTCTGTCACCGATCATCAGGTTCTCGACCGGGCGTGGACCGGCCTCGGTCTCGATCAGGGTTCCAGCAACAAAACAGGGCGGATTGTTTGGATCAAGATCTCCGGTTGTGATTTGCCAGTTTCCGGTTGTCATTGGCCCGGTGGGGTTGTTGGTGTCCCAGGCATAGATTTCGGTTCCAACCTGAATAAACTCACCAGATTCGCCGGTACCTCTGTAGTTACCTTGTCCGAGATACGTGTAGGGTACGAACGGACCACCGTTGATCGAAATCGTTTGACCCGAGACAGTGGCTGGATCGGTCTTGTTTTGGACGATCAAGTCGCCTTGCCCGCTTGTGTTGACCGAATGAAGTAAGACATCAAACGACATACGTTGTATCCGCCAAGCAGGTTGGACCACAAGGGAACTCGCAACGAACAAGTTCCCTCCGTGTGTTGACTGAACAGAACACCACGGACCTCACAAACTCACAAAGAACGCCAAAAACCACATCTAAAAGACATGTTAACGCGCCGAAGCAGCATTTCAATGTTAGTATGTTAATGTTTGCATTTGAACGAGGCACAAAGGTTGTTGCCAGCCTTTCACCGAGGACTTCTGGGTTATGCGCAATCGGCCTCAAAGCTTGTTAACGCGAGGTGCCAAATCGTAGCGTGGGTCATCACTCTGGAATGACACCCCACGCGCAACGATAGGGCCAGTTTGCAAGAAAAACATGCGCACCTCTGGGCACCTTTCGCTTTCCCTTGCCCTTGCCCGCAATATGTTGCACCACACACGGGTTCAAACCCGGTGAACGGGCCAAAGGATAAGGACTAGGCGCATGGCTGACGGATCGATCGATATCAACGCAAAACCTACCGAGGATATCTCGGTCCGTGACGTGTTCGGCATTGACAGCGACATGGCGGTCAAGGGTTTCGCCGAGCGCAGCGACCGGGTGCCGGTGATCGATCATACCTACAAGTTCGATCCGGAAACCACGCTGGCGATTCTGGCGGGCTTTTCCCATAACCGTCGCGTGATGATCCAAGGCTATCACGGCACCGGCAAATCGACCCACATTGAACAGGTCGCTGCCCGTCTGAACTGGCCCGCCGTGCGTGTGAACCTCGACAGCCATATCAGCCGGATCGACCTGATCGGCAAGGACGCGATCAAACTGCGCGACGGCAAGCAGGTGACCGAGTTCCACGAAGGCATCCTGCCCTGGGCGTTGCGCAACCCGGTTGCCATCGTGTTCGACGAATACGATGCGGGCCGCGCAGACGTGATGTTCGTGATCCAACGTGTGTTGGAGCATGACGGAAAGCTGACCCTGCTGGATCAGAACGAGATCATCACCCCGAACCCCAACTTCCGCCTGTTTGCCACCGCCAACACGGTCGGTCTGGGCGACACCACGGGTCTGTATCACGGCACGCAGCAGATCAACCAGGCGCAGATGGACCGCTGGTCGCTGGTGTCGACCCTGAACTATCTGAGCCACGACGCCGAGACGATGATCGTTCTGTCGAAGGCACCGCATTACAACACCGCCGAGGGACGCAAGACCGTCAGCCAGATGGTCACCGTCGCCGACCTGACACGGACCGCCTTCATGAATGGCGATCTGTCCACCGTCATGAGTCCGCGGACCGTGATCAACTGGGCTCAGAACGCCGAGATTTTCCGCAACGTGGGCTATGCGTTCCGCCTGTCCTTCCTGAACAAGTGCGATGAGCTGGAACGCCAGACCGTGGCCGAGTTCTATCAGCGCTGCTTCGATGAGGAGTTGCCTGAAAGCGCCGCGAGTGCGAGCTTGGGGTAAGCACCCGAATTGCGCCCGGAGCGGGCGCAATGCCTCCGGCGGGGATATTTTTGGCCAGATGAAGACGGATCCGTTACTGTTTTCGACGCCGGGCAGGCCAGTACTATGAGGGCTTAAGGACATGGCACAGAAGAACGACAACCCCGCCGATCCGTTCAAGAAGGCCTTGGCCGAGGCCACCAAAGTCATGGCCGATGACCCCGAACTGTCGGTGACCTATACGGTGGACCCTTCGGGCATGACGGGCGAGTCGATGCGGCTGCCTCAGGTCTCGCGCCGGATGACGCGCGAAGAAGTGCTGTTGGCGCGTGGCACGGCGGACGCCTTGGCGTTGCATCGCAAGTATCATGACGACGCGACCCATGCGCGCTATGCGCCCCTGGGCGATATGGCGCGGGATCTGTACGAGGCGATGGAGACCGCCCGCTGCGAGGCGATGGGCGCGCGGGACATGCCGGGCACCGCCAGCAATATCGACGTCAAGATCGGGCATGAAGCAATCCGGCGTGGGTATGATCAGTGCAAGCAACCCGCCGATGCACCTCTTTCGGTTGCGGCAGGCTACCTGATCCGGCATCTGGCCACCGGGCGTGATCTTCCGCCTGCTGCCGAAAACATAATGAACCTGTGGCGTGGATTCATCGAAGAGCAAGCGGGTGGGACGTTGGAGAATCTGGACGAGATTCTCTCGGATCAGGCGGAGTTTGCCAAATTCGCCCGTCAGGTGATCAAGGATCTGGGATATGGCGACCAGCTTGGGGATGACCCCGATGAGTTGGACGACGAGCAGGAAGACCAGGCCGAGGAAGACGCCGAAGAACAGCCCGATCCGGACAGCACCGGTCAGGATGATCAGGACGAACAGGACGCCGACGCGACCCCTGAGCAGACGCAGGAAGAGCAGCAGGATCAGTCTCAGGCCCAGGTCTCGATGGACGAAATGGCCGAAGACGAGATGGGTGACGAGGCTGAGATGCCGGATGGCGAGGCGCCTCTGGAACCGCCTGCCCCACCGCCGGCATCTGAAGCGGACCCGGATTACAAGGTCTATCTGGACACTCATGACGAAGAGATCGCCGCCGAGGATCTGGCCGAACCGGCCGAACTGGAACGTCTGCGGGCCTATCTGGATCAGCAGCTGGAGCCCTTGAAAGGCGCGGTGTCGCGTCTGGCCAACAAGCTGCAACGCCGATTGCAGGCGCAGCAGAACCGCAGCTGGGAGTTCGACCGCGAGGAAGGCATTCTGGACGCGGGCCGATTGGCACGAGTTGTGGCGAATCCGACCACTCCGCTGAGCTTCAAGGTCGAAAAAGACACCGAGTTCCGCGACACGGTGGTAACGCTGCTGCTGGACAATTCGGGGTCGATGCGCGGACGTCCGATTTCGATCGCCGCCATCTGTGCCGATGTTCTGGCGCGGACGCTGGAGCGGTGCAATGTAAAGGTCGAAATTCTGGGCTTTACCACGCGGGCGTGGAAAGGCGGTCAGGCACGTGAGGCATGGCTGAACGATGGCCGCCCGCAACAGCCGGGCCGTCTGAACGACCTGCGCCACATCATCTACAAGGGCGCGGACGCCCCTTGGCGTCGTGCGCGGCCCAATCTGGGTCTGATGATGAAAGAGGGCCTGCTGAAGGAAAACATCGATGGGGAAGCTCTGGAATGGGCGCATCGCCGGATGCTGGCGCGGCGCGAGCAGCGCAAGATCCTGATGGTGATCTCGGACGGCGCGCCGGTCGATGATTCGACGCTGAGCGTGAACCCGGCCAACTATCTGGAAAAACACCTGCGCGACGTGATCGCGATGGTCGAAAAACGCAAGATGGTCGAACTTTTGGCCATCGGCATCGGCCATGACGTGACCCGGTATTATGACCGGGCGGTGACGATCACCGATGTAGAGCAACTGGCCGGCGCGATGACCGAACAACTGGCAGCTCTGTTTGACAGTGACCCGCGGGCGCGGGCGCGGGTCATGGGGATGAGAAAGGCCGGCTGAGGCTGATCTTCTGCCCGGCGGGCGCATTTCCCCGAGGGTGACATGTTTTTCGTAGCTGATCATCGGCTTGCTCAGGCGGGGTGTTCCCGTCTGGACATTTTTTGAAATGCGCCTCAGGGTCACGCTCAAATGATGTGAATGAGGCCGCCCATGTTCCAATCCTTCGAAGTGACCGCCCGTCCGGAACAGGGGCCACCGCGGCTGGCCGCCTTGCGCGAACAGATGGTGCAAGAAGGGCTGGACGGGTTTCTGATCCCGCGGGCGGATGCGCATCAGGGAGAGTATGTCGCGGCGCGCGATGAACGTCTGGCCTGGCTGACCGGGTTCACGGGCTCGGCCGGGTTTTGCGCCGCTCTGCGCGACGTGGCCGGAATTTTCATCGATGGGCGGTATCGCACCCAGGTCAAGGCACAAGTTGCCGCAGATTTCACCCCGGTCCCCTGGCCCGAGGTAAGCCTGAGCGCCTGGCTGAAACAGCAATTGCCCAACGGCGGCAAGATCGGTTTTGACCCGTGGCTGCATGCGGCAGGGCAGATTTCCGGCACATTGAGTGATCTGGATGGATCGGGCATCGAACTGGTAAGGTGCGAAAACCTTGTGGACCGGATCTGGGCCGATCAACCGGAACCGCCGATGAACCCGGTCAAGGCGCATCCGATCGAATTTGCAGGGGAAGGTGCGGACAGCAAGATCGCCCGTCTGGCCGAAGACCTTCGGCAGGCCGGGCACAAGGCAGCGGTGATCACCCTGCCGGATTCCATCATGTGGCTGTTGAATATCCGTGGGTCGGATATCGCCTATAACCCGGTGGCCCACGGCTTTGCCATTCTTCATGCAGGTGGTCAGGTCGATCTGTTCATGGCGGCAGAAAAACTAGCCGGGGTACGGGATCATCTGGGCTCTCAGGTGACCTTGCGCGCTGTGGGCTATTTTCTGGAAGCGGTTGCGGCTCTGGTCGGTCCGGTGCAGGTGGATGCCGCTTCGGTACCTCAGATCGTGGCCGATGCGCTGGGTGACGCGATGACGGATGGCGGCGATCCCTGCGCCCTGCCCAAAGCCTGCAAGAATGCGGCTGAAATCGCGGGCAGCGCCGAGGCGCATTTGCGCGATGCGGTGGCGGTCATCGAGACGTTGTGCTGGCTGGACCAACAGGCCCCGGGCAGCGTGACCGAAACACAGGTTGTCACCCGGCTGGAAGAAAACCGGCGCAAGGACAATGCGCTTCAGGACATCTCGTTCGATACCATTGCAGGCACGGGTCCGAACGGTGCGATCATGCATTACCGCGTGACGGAAGAGACCGACAACCGCCTGGAACACGGCCATATTCTGGTGCTGGACAGTGGCGGGCAGTATCTGGACGGCACCACCGACATCACCCGAACCATCGCCATAGGTGACGTCGGAACTGAGGAAAAAACCTGCTTCACCCGGGTGCTGAAGGGCATGATTGCCATGTCGATGCTGCGCTGGCCTGCGGGCCTTTCCGGGCGGGATATCGAATGTGTGGCCCGCGTGCCGCTGTGGTTTGCGGGACAGGATTTCAACCATGGGGTCGGACATGGGGTCGGCGCCTATCTGAGCGTGCATGAAGGGCCGCAGCGGCTGTCCAAAGTCAGCCATGTACCGCTGCAACCCGGCATGATCCTGTCAAACGAACCCGGGTATTACCGGGAAGGCGCCTTTGGCATCCGCATCGAAAACCTTGTGGTGGTGGAAGACGCTCCTCTGCTTCCCGGCGGCGATGCCGAACGCGCGATGCTGAACTGGCGCACGCTGACCTATGTACCGATTGACCGCAGACTGATCATGGTCGATATGTTGACGACCGACGAACGCGACTGGCTAAATGCCTATCACCGCGACGTTGCGGAAAAAATCCGCCCAAGGCTGGGACATGACGCACAACTGTGGTTGGATGCCGCAACTGCCCCAATCTGACACGGGTCTGTTACATAAAACAGGCAGAGGGGTGGCCCTGATACGACGACGGAAGGAAGAGGAATGGCTGAGATCACGATCCGGAAAGCGCCGGGCAAATGGACTGTCCGCTCGGGCGGTGCGATCCTGGGCGAAACGAACAACGCGCTGGAACTGCTTGAAGGCGACAAGGATCCTGTGATCTATTTCCCGCGCAACGATATTGCGATGGCGTTTCTGGATCGGACCGACAAGGTGACCCACTGCCCCGGCAAGGGCGACGCGACGCATTTTTCCATCGTCAACAAGTCATCCGTGACCGACAACGCGGTCTGGAGCTATGAGGATCCGATTCAGGCAGTGGCCGAGATCAAGGACCATCTGGCATTCTACCCGGCTGAATCGGTGAAGGTGGAGCAGATCTAACGCCAGCCCCCGCGCCCACCTCACGCAGCTGTGGCATGCACGTGAACGGCATTTGCGGCACACTTGCTCCGGGGTAACACCGGAGGCTTCCATGTCGATGTCACGTCGCGGTTTTGCTGGGATGATCGGGGCTGGTGCAATGGCACCCGGTGTGCTGTGGGCGCAGCAGGATCCGGTTCTGGACGCGTTGCGCAGCACGCTGAGCGGGCGTCGGACCGCATTTGAGGCGCAGATGGCGTATCTGAAGGACCGCGGCCAGCCGGATGTCGTGGCCGGGTTGCTGACTGCGATGCGTTATGCCGACAGGCGACGGAATGAGATTGTCGAGGTGATGGAGGCCTTGACCGGGCAACGGCACGGCAATGACTGGTTCGAGTGGATGCTGTGGCAAGAACGAAACCCGCAGATTGTCCCTCATCCGTCGTTGATCCCGTTCAAGCGCGAGGTTCTTCTGGGGATCGACCCGAACTTCGATCTGTTCCTGCGGCCCGAATATCTGCAACGCGACAAGATGAAGATCCGCCTGGAAGAGATCGCCTGGGGCGGTGTGTACAAGGATGGCATTCCGTCTCTGGACAATCCCACCCTGATCTCTGCTTCGAATGCGGGGTATCTGAAAGGCAATGATCTGGTATTCGGCGTGGCCATCAACGGGGATGAGCGCGCCTATCCCCTGCGGATCATGGGCTGGCATGAGATGTTCAACGAGGTGATCGGTGGCGTGCCCGTGGCGCTGGCCTATTGCACGCTTTGCGGGTCGGGCATCCTGTTTGAAACCCAGGTGGCGGGGCGGCGAAAACCGTTCATTTTCGGGTCGTCAGGTTTCCTCTATCGTTCGAACAAGCTGATGTTTGACCGAGAGACGCATTCGCTGTGGAACCAGTATACCGGCAGGCCTGTTGTGGGGCCCTTGGCGAACAGCGGCATCACGTTGAAACAGCGCCCGGTGGTGATCACGACATGGGATAGCTGGAGGACCTCGCATCCCAAAACCCGTGTTCTGTCGCTGAACACCGGGCATCGGCGCAATTACGGATCAGGGGTGGTTTATCGAGACTATTTCGCCTCGAGCGAGCTGATGTTCCCGGCGGTTGTGGATCAGTCCCGGCATCGGCAGAAGGATTACGTCTTTGCCGTGCGCCAGTTTGGTGCAGCCCGCGCCTGGCCTCTGGATGCGTTCAAGGGCAAACCGGTGATCAACGATGCAATCGGTCGGACACCTCTGGTTCTGATTGGCGATCCCAAAGAGCGCAGCGTGCGGGCCTATGAGCGAAAAACGCATGCGTTCCGGGCGACGCAAAGCGGGTTGCAGGATAGCGCGGGGAACGGTTGGACCGTCACGGAAGAGGCTTTGATCGGGCCGGATGGAACGCGTTTGCCACGAGTCGCCGGTCATGTTTCCTATTGGTTTGCGTGGGACAATTATTTGGGCGACGCAGCCAGCGTGTATGGTGAGTGAAACTCAGGAATGCTCTTCGGCAGCCGTGGCCGCAAGCGCCCTGTTATATGCCTTGAGCGCATCGACGTGATAGAGCGCCCCAACCGGTGTTTCAGAGCCGTCGTTTTCCAGAATGACAACCGGAATGCAGGGGATGTCGTCACGATCAAAATAGGGCATGGCGGCTTCCAGCGTGGCGCTGGCCTGAATGCACAGGCCCTGGTCGATCAGCCCCTGCGCCTCTTCCTTCGAGATCGACCGCGGATCACCAAGCGGGCGCATCACCGCTCCGGCGCGAAGCATTGCCAGCAGATAAGCCTGCGGCCCCGCGGCCAGGTGGACATCACGCCGCTCCAGCTGCGTCAGGAAGAAAGACCGGTCCACAAGTCTCGAGGCCAAGGCCGTGGACATGGACACGCTGACCATCACGGCAAGGCCGATCTGCCAATCGCCGGTCAGTTCAAAAACGATCAAAGTGGTCGAGATGGGCGCGCCCAGCACCGCCGCAGCCACGGCGCCCATTCCGGCAAAGGCATAAAGCGTATGCGTGCCCGACACATCCGGCAGCAACCCGGTGGCGATCAGACCGAAGGCCAGCCCGGTCAACGCGCCGACCATCAGAGACGGAGAGAACACCCCACCGCCCATGCGCCCGCCCATGGTAATCGCCACCGCGACCGTTTTGATCACCGCAAACAGGATGGCTGTGGTCAGCACAAGATCACCGGTCAGGGCGCGAATTGTCGTCTCGTACCCCACGCCGATGATATGCGGAAACCAGATCGCCATCAGCCCCAGCATCGCCCCGGACACCGCAGGGCGCAGCCAGGCCGGAATCGACAGGCGGTTCTGGATATGGCTGCCAATATCCTCGGCAAAGAAAATCGACCGCATCAGCAGTAGCGCGACAAGTCCGCAGATCAGGCCCAGGATCAGGAAGGCCGGAAGCTCGACATAAAATTGCAGCGATCCCGGCGTCTCCAGCGTGAACTCGGTAACGTCGCCATATTCCAGCCGGTTGATCACCGTTCCCGCGACCGAGGCGATGACGATCGGGGCAAAGGCATGAACGGCGAAATGGCGCAGCACGACCTCGAGCGCGAACAAGGCCCCCGCAATGGGGGCGTTGAAGCTGGCCGACACGGCCGCAGCGACGGCACATCCCAACAGGTCACGTCCCGTGATCCCATCCGCGTGTATGCGGTTGCTGACCCATGTGGAAATCACTCCGGCCATATGCACCACCGGCCCCTCGCGGCCTGTTGACCCGCCCGAACTGAGCGTGATCAGCGAGGCGAAGAACGACGCGATGCCCGCCTTGACCTCGACCCGCCCGTCGGTGATGGCCGAACCTTCGATCACATCGGCAACCGACCGGACGCGCCCGTCATTGGTGAACCGGTTCAGGATGATGCCGACGACCAGGCCACCGAAGATGGGAATGATCAGAACCATGAACCATGGCAGTTTCTCGGCGTGGCTGTGCAGCAGCAGGATGTCATCGGTATCGTAAAGATAGGCTTGCAGCGCGCGGATGGCCTTGCGGAAGCCAAGCGCCATGAAACCGGCCGCGATCCCGATGGCCAGCGCAATGAACCAGAACTGGATCTGGCTCGGCCCCCGGCGCAGCATGACCCGCCACGCATCCTTGATCGCGGCCAGAGCCTGATTGAACTGGTTGCGCAGAACGGTGCGGGTCGATTGGGTCATTGGCCCTCGGGGATCATCACTTAACCCTTAGTAAGCCACGGAGCGCCCATATAAAAGTGAGATAGCGATAGTGTGAGCACCAATTCACGCCATCGCCGCATCAGGCCTGCAACAGAGCCCGGGCGGCGGCACGGGCTTCTTCGGTGATGGTGTCGCCGGCCACCATGCGCGCGATCTCGTCCACCCGATCCGGTTCGGCCAGAGGAATGACGGTGGATAGGGTTTGTCCGTCGGTAACCTGTTTCTGCACCCGCCAGTGATGCGCCGCCCGTGCGGCGACTTGAGGGGAATGGGTGACAACCAGAACCTGCCCGCCCTGCGCCAGCGACGCCAGCCTGCGCCCGACGGCATCGGCTGTTGCCCCACCGACACCACGATCGATTTCGTCAAAGATCATCGTCCGGGCACTGTCGTCGCCAGACAGGCAGACCTTGAGGGCCAGCAGAAAGCGGCTGAGTTCACCCCCCGAGGCGATCTTGTTCAGCGGCCCCGCCGGCGCACCGGGGTTGGTGGCCACGGTGAAGGCCACCGCGTCGGTGCCTTCGGGGCCGGGTTCGGCCGGGGTGATCTCGGTCTGGAATACGGCGCGTTCCATCTTGAGCGGGGCCAGTTCCGCCATGACGGCCGCGTCAAGCCGCCCGGCGGCGGCCTTGCGCGCAGCGCTGAGGTCGGCTGCGGCGGCGTCATAGGCCCGTTGCGCCGCGTCCACGGCTGCTCGCCTGTCTGCCAGGTCGGCATCCCCTGCCTCCAACCGGTTCAGCCGGTCACGCAGAGTTTCGGCAAACGAACCCAGATCATCCGGGGCCACGTCATGTTTGCGGGCCTGCGCACGGATGGCAAACAGGCGTTCCTCGGCCTGTTCCAATTCCACCGGGTTGAAGTCCAGCGCCTGAAGGCAGGCATGCACGCCATCCTGCGCCTCGCCCAACTCGATCATCGCGCGCCCGAGCGCTGCTATCGGTTCTTCCAACTGGCCGCCCGCATTGTCCGAGACGCCTTCCAGCCAGCGGATGGCGTCGGACATGGCCCCTTCCGCCCCGTCCCCGGACAACAGGGCAAAGGCACGCGCAACATCGTCGCGAATCCGCTCGGCCCCTTGCATCATGCGGCGGCGGGCATCCAGTTCGGCATCCTCACCGGGTTGCGGGTCAAGCTGGTCAAGTTCGGCGACCGCGTGACGCAGGAATTCTTCCTCGCTGCGGACGGCAGCCAGAGCGGCCTCGGTCTCGGCCAGCGCCTTGCGGGTACGGGACATCGCGGCCCAGGCGGTTCGCACCTTTGTCAGCAGCTCCGTGACCTGTGCGAATTCGTCCAGCATTGCCCGATGACTACGTGGGTTCAGCAAACCGCGGTCATCATGCTGACCATGCAGTTCGACCAGGGTCTCGGACAGCGCCCGCAGAACTTCGCCCGAGCAGCGGCGATCATTGACCCAGGCGGTCTTGCGCCCCTCGGCCGTGTTGACGCGACGCAGGAACAGTTCCTGGCCCCCCGGCAGGCCGGCTTCGGCCAGAATCGCATGTGCGGGATGATCGGCAGAGAGTTCGAATTCAGCGACGACCTCACCCTGCGCGGCCCCCTGCCGCACCAGTTCCGCGCGCCCTCGCCAGCCCAACACGAAGCCAAGCGAATCCAGCAGAATCGATTTGCCCGCACCGGTTTCGCCGGTCAGGGCGTTCAAGCCCGGCTGAAAGCTCAGTTCCAGCCGGTCGATGATCAGCATATCGCGGATATCAAGGGCGCGCAGCATGTGGTCTTCAGCGTCCCGGACCAAAGGCCATCGCGATTACAACCATTCACCTTTGATGGTCTGACGATAAATCGTGCTGAGCCAGTTGTTACCGCGGCTCTTGAGATCGAGCCCGCGAGAGGTCAACAGTTTGTACGCATCGTCATACCATTCCGAGGACTGGTAGTTGTAGCCAAGAATGGCACCTGCGGTCTGCGCCTCGTCCAGCAGGCCAAGCGACAGATAGGCCTCGACCAGACGATACAGTGCTTCGGCGGTGTGGGATGTGGTCTGAAAGTCTTCGACCACAACTCGGAACCGGTTGATCGCCGCGACATAGTGATCCTGACGCAGGTAGTAGCGCCCGATCTCCATTTCCTTGCCTGCCAGATGGTCGAAGGCCAGATCGAACTTCAGAACCGCCGATGTGGCGTATTCGCTGTCGGGATAGACCTCGATCACGGTCCGCAGAGATTGCAGCGCCTGGAAGGTCAGGCCCTGGTCACGACCGACTTCGTCGATCTGATCATAATAGCTGAGCGCCAGCAGATACTGCGCATAAGCAGCATCTTCATCCGTCGGATAGAAGTCGATATAGCGCTGCGCCGCCGCGCGGCTTTCTTCGTAATTCTGGTCCGAATGGAACGAAAACGCCTGCATGATCAGCGCGCGCTTGGCCCAATCCGAATATGGATACAAACGTTCTACTTCCGAGAAATACCACGCCGCATCGTCCGAGCGATTCTGCGACAGTTCGTATTCACCTCGGGTATAGATCTGTTCCGGCGTGAACCCTTCCAGATTCTGTTCACGGTCCGCGCCCTTGTTGCCAAAAAGGCCGCCGGCGTTGCCGCATGCCGTCAAAACTGCTGCCAGAAGAATCGCACCCGCGAATCTGACTGCCGCTTTGCTGCCAACCATACCGCCCATCCTTGTCGTCTTGCTTAATGGGGTTTGCCCCGATTTGAGCCATGGTCTAGCACAGAAAATTCCGGTGCAAAACGCCTTATGCGACTTCTGGCGCAAATGTCGTCAGAGTTGATCTGATCAGGCCACTTCGGGAATTTCGTTGACAACAAGCCCCTGCCCCGGCAGGCGCGCGGCCTGTTCCGGCGTGCACAGTACCGGACGTACGGCGCCCGGCGTTTCGAACAGGTTGCGCAGCAATGTGTTGGTCAGCGAATGACCCGACTTGTTTCCGGTGAAGTGACCCAAAATCGGCCCACCAGCCAGATAGAGATCACCCAAGGCGTCCAGCATCTTGTGACGCACGGCCTCGTCGACCCGGCGGAAACCGCCCGGTGTCAGAACTTCGACGCCCTGAACGACCACGGCATTTTCAAGCGTGCCGCCCAAAGCCAACCCGTTTTCGCGCATCGCCTCGACATCCGTGCGACGGCAGAACGTGCGACAATCGCTGAGTTCACGCGCGAAGGAACCGTTGCGCATGTCCAGCGTTTTGCTCTGGCTGCCAATGGCACCGTCTTCGAAATCGATATGGAAGTCGATGATCAGCCCGTCAGCGGGCGCAAGGCTGGCGCTCGCGCCTTCGCGGGATGCGGTGACGGTTTTCAGAACCTCATAGGCCAATACCGAGCTGGCCTGACGGCGCACGCCTCTGGCCATAATGCCACGCACAAATTCGATCGAAGAGCCGTCCATGATCGGAACTTCGGGGCCGTCGATCTCGACAAGCGCGTTGTGCACGCCACATCCGGCCAATGCAGCCATGATATGTTCGACGGTGGAAACCGATACACCGGCATCATTCACCAGACGCGTACAAAGCGGGGTCCGTTCAACCGCATAGTAGATCGCCGGGATCATCGCGTCGCCCAGTTGAATATCCGTCCGCTTGAACCAGATGCCATGACCAGCCGCCGCCGGTTTCAGGACCATGGTCGCCGGCTTGCCGCTGTGCAGCCCGACGCCTTTAAACGTGACCGGAGATTTGAGCGTATGTTGCAAAATGGGCCTCAGTGAGTAGTGTCCAGCCTGCTTGGGCCGTGTTGGACACTGAGTTAAGGAAGCCCGCGTCAAGGCTCAACTCACTCTTTGCAACCGATTGAAACATGTATGTAACAGATCGGCAAAACCCTGCTCACATAGTTGCAAGTTACTGTTAATAAACAATTAAGGGCCGCCAAATGGCAGCCCTTTGAGTGGATTTTGTTACCGCGATCAGTTGGCTTGACGGCGCAGGAAGGCCGGAATTTCGATACGGTCCTGATCCGGATCGGCCTCTTCCTGAAGCGGCGCGGTCGCCTCGGACTGTCGCAAAACGGGCTGCTGCCGCGGCGGTTGGGCCGGAGTATCCGAGGCATGGCCGGTCATCCGATCGATCAGACGATTGAAGCCAAAACGCGACCGCTCCTCGGGTTCCGGTTGCGAAACCGCTTCGGGTTGGCGAGGCGCTGCCGGTCGCTGTGGCGCCGACGGAACCTTCTGCACAGCGGCCTGCAAACGCTGCAATGCTTCGGGCGACGGGGTGCCAGCAGCATGTCCGCGCGGTGCCACAAATGCCTCGGGCGCGGGCTCAACATGCTCGGGCTGCGGCTCGAATTCGGCCACACGCGGCTGATAAGCGGGCGGCGGCAGGCCATCCTCGTCACGCTCGTCGCGCGGCTGGAATTGCGGCTGCGCCGGCTCTTCAGCGGCTTCGAACAGCGAAGGTTCGCGGTTTTCTTCCGGCTGCGGGACGGGCTCTGCTGCGTCGGCAACCACCCGGGCTTCTTCCTGAATATGCTCTTCAGCCGAAACCGTGCGGGTCAGCGGTTCGGACATCGAACGGCGCGCCACCGGGACTTCGGTCGTTTTTTCGCTGGCGTCGATGCCGGTCGCAACAACCGACACGCGCATTCCGCCTTCCATAGCGGTATCCAGCGTCGAGCCGACGATGATATTGGCCTCGGGGTCCACTTCCTCGCGGATGCGGTTGGCGGCTTCGTCCAGCTCGAACAGGGTCAGGTCGTGCGAGCCGGTGATGTTGATCAGCACGCCTTTGGCGCCCTTGAGGCTGATTTCGTCCAACAGCGGGTTTGCAATAGCCTTTTCCGCCGCCTGGATGGCGCGGTCTTCGCCTGTTGCCTCGCCGGTGCCCATCATCGCCTTGCCCATCTCGTCCATCACGGCGCGAACGTCGGCAAAGTCGAGGTTGATCAGGCCGGGGCGCACCATCAGGTCGGTCACGCCTTTGACGCCCTGATACAGAACGTCGTCAGCCATCGAGAACGCCTCGGTAAAGGTGGTCTTTTCATTGGCCAGGCGGAACAGGTTCTGGTTGGGGATGATGATCAGCGTGTCGACAACCTGCTGCAGCGCCTCAACCCCATCTTCGGCCTGGCGCATCCGCTTGGCACCTTCGAACTGGAAGGGCTTGGTGACGACACCGACGGTCAGTACACCCAGCTCACGCGCGGCTTGCGCGATGATCGGAGCAGCCCCCGTTCCGGTACCGCCGCCCATACCAGCAGTGATGAAGCACATATGAGCGCCGGCAAGGTGGTCCACGATCTGTTCGATGCTTTCCTCGGCGGCGGCTGCGCCTACGGTCGGGCGGGCCCCTGCCCCCAGACCTTCGGTGACTTTCACGCCCAGTTGCACCCGCGCCGAGGACTGGCTTTGTTGCAGCGCCTGTGCGTCGGTGTTAGCGACCACGAAATCAACGCCGTCCAACTGTTTTTCAATCATGTTGTTGACGGCGTTCCCGCCTGCGCCGCCAACGCCAAATACTGTAATCCGAGGCTTCAGTTCGTCGTGCCCGGGCATCGAAAGATTCAATGTCATGCTCTGTCCGCCTGTATTTATGTCCCGCCAAAGCGGTGTTTTTCTTACCTATCCTTGTACGATTCTAACGGCCTGATGCCAAAAGGTCACGTCAAAAATCGCGTTTTCCCACAAAATATGGAGGAAATAAGGCATAAACCGGCGGCATTTCGCAGGTCATGCCAGATATAGCGGAAACAACGGCGACCATCACTAGACAACCGGCATGAACGCGAGGACACATTCGTTCATCGCGCTCTGATCGACTGCCATATACACTGCGGAAAACTGCTCAGGTCCTGCCGCGAGGCCTCTTTCGGGCCTTGTGGATATCTTGAGGGATAAATCGAAACGCTGCAACCGGTTTCTTCAGCTGAGCGGTGCATTTGGACAGTCCAGGCCGCGGTCCGTCATGGATCGCACTTCCTGTATTTCCCCATCGACGAATGAGGCAAGCCGCACCATCAAACGACCTTCATGCAAAAATGGCCACCAACAGACCGGAATGCCGTCCGGGTCATTGTCGTACAGAAAACACAACTGACCGTTTGGCGTCGTGATCTGCCCGTAGACACAGCCCTGCCCCTCTTCGCGCCAGACCGACATGCGGCGGTTCAGGAATTGTTCGGTTCCCACCAGGCCACCGCTGCGGATTTCGTAGAATGTCAGAGTTTTTCCGACCGCCGCGTCCAGAAACGCTTCGGGCGTGATCATGGTCTGGGCCGAGGCCCAGCAAGGCAGCAGCGCCGCGCACAGAGCACCCCCGCGCAGGACTCTACCAGTTGTCACGGAACCACCGTACGGCGCGCTTGAACGGGCGTGCGGCATAGGTTTCGACCGGGATTTCAAAATCCCACCATTCGTCCTGAGGATGGGCCGCAAACAGGCTGAGGCCGACAGCGGATGAGAACCCGGGCCCGGTGGCTGATTGCGGCAGGCCATGCACGCGCAAGGGGCGGCCCAAGCGAACGCGCTGACCGAGGATGCGCGTGGCCAACCCGTCCAGCCCCATGATCTGGCTGCCGCCGCCGGTCAGCACGATCTGCTGGCTTGGCATATGTTCAAACCCGGCGGCGTCCAGCCGGACGCGGACCTCTTCAAGAATTTCCTCGACACGCGGGCGCATGATGCCGATCAGTTCAGCGCGGCTGACGGTGCGGCGGTCGTGTTCCCAATCGCCGGTGTCACCACCGATATCAATCATATCCCTGTCGTCGGCCCCGGTGGCATGAACGCCGCCATTGAATGTCTTGATCCGTTCCGCCACGGCGGCAGGTACACCCAGGCCCATCGAAATATCTGCGGTCACGTGATCGCCGCCCATGCGCACGCAATCGGCATAGATCATGTGCTTTTTCATGAAGATCGACACGCTTGTGGTGCCGCCGCCCATGTCGATACAGGCCGCGCCCAGTTCCTGCTCGTCTTCGACCAGCGCCGAGATGCCCGAGACATAGGCCGAGTTGGCAATACCCGCGAGTTCAAGATCACAGCGCTTGATACAGCGCACGATGTTCTGGATCGCTGACGAATCCACGGTCAGCATATGCATGTCGACCGCAAGGCTCTGGCCCATCTGCCCGCGCGGGTCGATCAGGCCAGACCGGTTGTCGAGCGCAAAATTCACCGGTTGAGCATGCAGCACTTCGCGCCCGTCACCATAATCCGGCACGTCGCAAGCGTTCAGAACCCGGCCCACTTCGGCCTCGGTCACGATCTGACCGTCCAGATCGACTTGCGCATCCAGCCCGTAAGAGCGCGGGTTCGCGCCCGAGAAACAGGCGATCACATGATCGACGCGGATGTCGGCCATCTTCTGTGCGGCCTGAAGCGCGGTGCGGATGGCACGTTCGGTTTCCTGCATGGCTGTGACTTCGCCGAACTGGACACCCCGCGACCGGGTGGTCGCGGCACCGATGACGCGAAAACCGGTCTGACCTGCCATGGAACCGATGGTATTGTCCTCGCTCAGCCGACCGGTTCCGTCAAAGCGCAGCACAAGACAGGCGATTTTCGAGCTGCCCACATCCAGAATCGCAATCACACCGCGTTGCAAAGCCTGCCGCCGCATCTGACGCATGGCACGTTGGGACTGATAAAGATCGGTCATCATGGTCGTTACTGCCCGTTACTCACTGTCACTTTTGTGTTCCACCAGTCTTCGCTGGCGGCTTTGGTCATTCGAATGGTCGGACGCTGCCCGAGGCGCATGTCGACCACGGCCACGTCACGTTCCAGAAGGTCCTGTACCTCGTTCACGGCAAGCACGCGTTCCAACGCACGCACCGGGCGTTCGGTCGGCAGCATGATGCGCTGACCACGGTCCAGCACCAGATCCCAGCGCCGCTCTCCCACGCGCACCAAGCCGCGCACGCGATTGCCCAGGCTGCGCGAAGTCCGCAGAAGCTCCAGTGCTTCTCCGACGTGATCGTCGGCGCCTGTCCCCGCGATCAACGGCAGATCGGCGTGGTCCTTGCGAGAGGTGGCTTCCTTGACATGCGCGCCTGTCTCATCCAGCAGCTCAAGCCCCTCGCGCGTTCGCCAGACGATCACCGGCTGACGCTCGACGACATCGACCTGCAGGATGCCTCCGGGGCGGATTCTGACGGTTGCGGATTTCACCGGGTCCAGCCCGGTGATCGTGTCGCGGATCTGTTCCACATCCAGATCCCAGGAACTGATCGGGAAATCCAGCGGCACGATTTCGCGGATGTCTTCGGACAGGTCGGTTCCGGCCCCGTCGATGGCCATCAGGTTGACCATGAATTCGGGGCGCTCCTGAATTGAAGTGCGCACATCGGCGATATAAGCGGCAAGTGCGTCGCGACGGTCCTGCGAGGCAAAGAAGATGCCAAGCGCGGCAGCGATGGCGCAGATCGGCAGGCCAACCTTGACACCAAGGCGAATGCCCGGCGTCAGCATCCAACGTTGCAGCCGATAGCTGAGACGGGACGGCGCAGGGTCACTGCGTCTTGCGGAGCGGGAAAACACACGCGCACCGCGCAGGCGCAAAAGCGGTTCGGCCTCGTGCGAGTCCGTGTCGGCCGAGGCGAAATCGGCATCCGGTCCCGCAAGTGGTTTGCTGCGGTGGATTTCCAGTGAACGGCTGGCGGTCAGCGGTCGCATGAGGCGTCCTCCACCATCCAGGCGCAGAGCTGGCCGAATGTCATTCCAAGATGAGCGGCCTGTTCCGGGACCAGAGAGGTTGGCGTCATGCCGGGCTGGGTATTGGTTTCCAGCAGGAACAACCCATCGGCACCCTTGCTGTCATCCCAGCGGTAATCCGTGCGGGACACACCCTTGCACCCCAGCACGTTATGCGCCCGCACGGCGTAGTCCATGCAGCGGTCGAAAATGTCCTGCGGGATGTCGGCGGGCAGGACATGCCACGAGCCGCCAGGCTTGTATTTGGCGTCATAGTCGTACCAGCCGCCATCTGTCATGATTTCGGTCACGGTCAGGGCGCGGTCGCCCATCACGGTCACGGTCAACTCGCGACCTGCCACGTATTTCTCGACCATCACCAGATCGGGCATCGCCTCGTCCAGCTGCGGCGGGCCGTTGGCATTTTCGTGGACGATGTAAATCCCAACGCTGGAGCCTTCATTGTTCGGCTTGGCCACATAGGGCGGCTCCATCACGTGAACTTCGACCACCTCGACCTTGGGCACGATCACGCTCGGTACGACGGGCAGCCCTTCGGTTTGGTAAATCTCTTTGCTGCGCTGCTTGTCCATTGCCAGCGCCGAGGCCAGAACACCGGAATGGGTGTAAGGGATGCGCATCCACTCCAACAGGCCTTGCACACACCCATCTTCGCCCCAGCGGCCATGCAGGGCGTTGAAAACCACATCCGGTTTGATGTCCACAAGGCGCGCGCAGAGGTCGGGACCTGCGTCCAGTTCGACCACTTCAAAGCCTTCTCCCACAAGGGCGGCCGCGCATTCGCGCCCAGAGCTGAGAGACACCTCGCGTTCCGCCGAGGGTCCACCCATCAATACCGCCACTTTGGGGTTTGTCCTGCTCGACATACCCAATGTGCGCCTCAATGTCCCCGGACCTTATGTGGTGGTCCGTACTGCGTTTATGCCTTTGATCCGTCGCCTGAATTTGCCTGTTATGGTCTGACGGTTGGGGCTTTATTCTGTCAGCGGATCACCGACCCGCATGATTTCCCACTCTAGCGTGATGCCGCTTGTTTCGTAAACCTTTTTTCGCACCTCTTCGCCAAGACCTTCGAGGTCGGCAGCGGTTGCCGCGCCGGTATTGATCAGGAAATTCGAGTGCTTCGGGCTCATCTGCGCACCGCCAAGGGTCGCGCCGCGCATTCCGGCGTCGTCGATCACTTTCCACGCCTTGAGATCATGCACGTCATCCGCCTGCCCGGTCGAAGAAAACCCGGCTGGATTGCGAAAGGTCGACCCCGCGCTGCGATCTTTGGTCGGCTGGGTTTCGTCGCGCTTTTTCAACTGCGCCGCCATACGGGCATGGAGATCTTGGGGATTGCCTGAAGGGCCCTCGAACACAGCCGAAATCAGCACTGCGCCTTCCGGCAGGTCCGTCTGGCGATAACAAAAATTCAACTCTTCTGGTGTCAGGTCCACAAGCTCGCCTTGCCGGGTGACAATCGTGGCCTTGCGCAGAACATCCGCCGTGTAGCTGCCGTAACAGCCCGCGTTCATCCGCACCGCGCCGCCGATCGAGCCCGGAATGGTGCGCAGAAAGGTCAGGTCGACACCGGCATCCGCCGCCTTGCGCGCAACATGCGCGTCCAGCGCAGCGGCTCCTGCGGTGACTGTGTTGCCCTCGACCGAGATAGTATTGAACCCGCGCCCCAGCCGGATCACCACGGCCCGCAGCCCCCCATCCCGAACGATCAGGTTCGAACCGACACCCATCGGAAAGACCGGGGTTTGTGCCGGCAGTTCCCGCAGGAACGCTTGCAGGTCTTCGATATCGGCAGGCTGGAACAGGTAATCGGCCGGGCCGCCAACGCGAAGCCATGTGAGCTCAGAGAGAGGCCGCGCCCGAGACAGGCGCCCTTTCGGAACGGGAAACGTTGTCATGCGTCTGCACGCACCGCCAGGCTACGTCCGCCCACACCGCCCATGATTGCAGCGAACAGAAAGGGAAGAACGCCGGCGGTCAGCCAGACCAGCGGGCCGAACGCCTGTTCTTCTTCGCCGGTGCCAATACCGGCCAGCACCACGATCAACGCCAGCCCGACGGCCGAGGCCAGACCGATCAGCCACAACAAGCCGCGCAGGCCCAGCCAACGGCCCGCCGTGAAACCGGCGGCGGCACCTAGCAGGAAAGAAAGAATTGGCAGATAGGCAAATGTGGCGACGGACGCCATGGCGGACCTCCTGAAACTGGCCGGTTATTCGTCAGCCGCCTTCATGCCCTGCATTTTCATCTTTGTCCAACGGGTCAGATAAATCACGGGCCAGCGCAGCACGGACATACCCATGGCCAGCACCAGCAAGCCGATCCACGGGCCGTTCTGATAGGTGACATACCCCAGAATCGGAATGCCCACGGCGATCAGGATATAGGCGCGTGTCCAGTGGTTGTCTTTGCTCGGGATCATTGCCAGCAGATTCGCGGAAACGCCCCACAGACCGGCTAGGACGATGGACCAGTTCATTCCATGACCTCCCCGCGCACCCATTTTCGCCAGTAATACCGGATGGGGTTGCGGAACATCGAAACGAATCCGCCGAAGGCGAAAACCGACCAGAACCAACCGTGATCATAACCCAGCCAGACGATCAGAACCGGGGCGCAGATCAGCAGGGTCACGCCCGGCGGAAACTGCATTCGCATCGGCAAGAACGCCACGATCGTGGCGCAGATCACCCAAAGGGCGGCAAGGATCATCGAATAGTCCATCTGTCCCCTCTTAGGACATGCGGCGGCTGCGGGCATTTGCTGCACCTTCAGGTTGTGCACCAAACAGAAGAGAAGTCAAACAGCTTGTTTTCGTTGCAATCTCTCAGGCAGACCGTTTGCCCAGGCGCTGATCGTACCGGCCCCGAGGCAGACGACGATATCGCCCGGGCGGGCCTGCTCTCGCACAAGCCGCTCAAGATCGTTTTCGTCAAACAGCGCGCGGGCATGGCGGTGGCCGTGACGGATCAGGCCCTGCACCAGATCGTCGCGCGATGCGCCTTCGATCGGGTCCTCTCCGGCGGCGAAGATATCGGCGATGGCCACGACGTCGGCGTCATTGAAGCAGGTGCAGAAATCGTCAAACAGGTTGGACAGGCGCGAGTAGCGGTGCGGCTGGTGCACGGCGATCACGCGGCCTTCGGTCGCCTGTCGCGCGGCCTTCAGGACTGCGGTGATTTCAACGGGGTGGTGGCCATAGTCGTCGATGATGGTGACACCGTCGACTTCTCCGACCTTGGTAAACCTGCGATTGACGCCACCGAAATTGGCCAGCGCCTCACGGATTTCAGCGGCTTTCATGCCCAAATGGCGGGCAACAGCAACGGCGCTGAGCGCATTGGAGACATTGTGGTCGCCCGGCATCGGCAGCGTGCAACCTTCGATCACCGTGTCTTCGTATTGCAGGTGAATGTCGAAATGCGCGACGCCGCCTTTGTAGGTCAGGTTCTCGGCCCGCACGTCAGCCTGCGCGTTGAAGCCATAGGTGCGCACGCGGCGGTCGGTGATACGGCCCACGAGGGCCTGCACTTCGGCATGGTCGGTGCAGCAGACGGCCAGCCCGTAGAAGGGCAGGTTCGAGACGAATTCGTGGAACCCATCCCGCAGGGTGTCGAAATCGCCCCAATGCTCCATATGCTCGGGGTCGATATTGGTGACGATTGCGATGGTCGCGGGCAGGCGGTTGAACGAGCCGTCACTCTCGTCGGCTTCGACCACCATCCATTCGCCCTGCCCCATCCGGGCGTTCGAGCCATAGGCATGGATGATGCCGCCATTGATCACGGTCGGGTCAAAATCCCCCGCCACCATCAGTTCGGCCATCATCGTGGTCGTGGTCGTCTTGCCGTGAGTCCCGGCGATGGCGATGTTGGATTTCAGCCGCATCAGTTCGGCCAGCATGTCAGCCCGGCGCACCACCGGAAGGCCGCGGGCACGGGCGCCGTCAAGCTCGGGGTTGCCCGGTTTGATCGCGGTCGAGACCACCACAACGGCCGCGTTTTCAAGGTTTTCCGCGCGCTGACCGACAAAGATTTCGGCCCCCAGACCTGCCAGCCGGTCGGTGATCTTCGATGCCTTCAGGTCCGAGCCCTGCACCTGATACCCAAGATTGAGCAGCACCTCGGCGATACCTGACATTCCGATCCCGCCGATCCCCACAAAGTGAATCGGCCCTACGTCCTGCGGCAGTTTGGTTGCTGGGTTCATGTGGTCTCCTTCTGCGCCAATTGTTCGACAAGGGCGGTCAGACGCTCGGTGGCGTCAGGTGCCCCGACGGACAAGGCGGCATGGGCCATTTTCTGTGCGGCTTCGGGGTTCGTGAGAACCGTGGTGATTTGCTGTGTCAGCGCGGGAACGTCAAGAGCCTTTTCCGGGATCATGATGGCCCCGCCCGCCTGCACCAAGCCCCGTGCGTTGGCCGTCTGGTGATCTCCGGCGGCGGCGGCAAAGGGGATCAGGATCGACGGGCGCCCGATGACCGAGATATCGGCAACACTGGACGCGCCAGACCGCGAGATCACCAGTTGGGCATCCGACATGCGACGGGGGACATCATCAAAGAAGGGCTGCACATCGGCGCGGATGCCGTGTTCGTTGTAGAAGGCTGTGACGCGCTCGCCGTCCTCGTCCCGGGCCTGATGTGCCACGCGGATGTGAGTGCGGATTTCTTCGGGCAGTGCGGCGATGGCACCGGGCACCACATCGCTGAGGATGCGTGCGCCTTGCGACCCGCCCATGACAAGGACCGACATCGGATAATCACCCGGCGGAATGTAACCGGCCGCAGCGCGGTCCAGAACGGCGGACCGGACCGGGTTGCCGGTGTGGATGCCATGTGCGCCCTCGGGCAGGTCCGTGGGCCACACACCGCAGGCCACCTGCGCGACACGGGTGGCGAACAACTGGTTCACACGCCCCAGCACCCCGTTCTGTTCGTGGATCATGCGGGGGATTTTGAGCATGGTCGCAGCGCTCAGCGCCGGGATCGAGGGATACCCGCCGAAACCGACAACGACGTCGGGCTTGTCCCGCATCATCTGGAACACCATGCCAGCCACGCCACCGGCAATCTTGGGGCCGGCCATGGCCTTGGCCGCCAGACCGCCACGCGCGAAAGTGGCCGATGATGCCTCTACGATCTCGGTCGAATGCGGGAAACCACCGGTATAGCGGGCGCCGCGCGGGTCGGTAGACAGGCGCACACGCCAGCCCTTGTTCAGCATCGCCTCGGCCAGCGCCTGAGCCGGGAACATGTGCCCCCCGGTACCGCCAGCCGCAATCAACAGGTATGGAGTCCCCATTATCCTCGTCCGCGCAGAATTTCGCCAAGCTCGCCCTGTGGGCGGGTTCGGGTGAAGGCCAGCAGCATTCCGATCGCAATACCCCCTGCAATCAGGGATGAGCCGCCATAGCTGACAAAAGGCAGCGTCATGCCCTTCGCGGGCAACAGACGAACGGCAACACCCATGTTGATCATCGCCTGCACGCCGAACATGCAGGCCAGACCGGTGCCCGCCAGACGGATGAACATGTCGCGTTCCCGCATCAGGCGCAGCAACGAGCGTACCACGACCAACGAGTAAAGCGCGATGATGATCAGCACCAGGATCAGGCCGTATTCTTCGGCCGCGACGGCAATGATGAAATCGGTATGCGCGTCCGGCAGCGACCACTTGACCTGCCCCTCACCCACACCGACGCCGAACAGCCCCCCTTCGCGGATGGCGTTGGTGGCATAGCCCAACTGGGTGGTCGGATCGACCTCTTGATTCAGAAAGCCATCGATACGGCGGGCAAAATGTTCAGAATTGGAATAGGCGAACATACCGCCCAGAACAACAAACCCGGCCATTCCAACCAGCAGCAGCATCGGCGCCCCGGCGACAAAATACATCACCCCCCAGCCGAACAGGATCAGGCAGGCCTGACCGAAATCAGGTTGCATCACCAGCATGCCGACAATCGCCATGCACAGGGCAAATGACCAGATCCGCCCCGGCGGGCCGTTGATCTCTTGTGAAGCAGCCAGCAGCCATGCAGCAACGACGATGAAGCCGGGCTTCAGAAACTCGGACGGCTGAAGCGAGGCGAACCCCAGCGAATACCAGCGCACCGCGCCCTTGCCAAAGTCGGTCCCGAACACGGGCAGGAAAACCAGTGCCACGAAGGCCCCCAGGAAACCCAGCACCGCCAAACGACGCACCAGCGTCGGCGACATCATCGAGGTCAGAAGCATCGCAATCAGCGCCAATCCGCCGAAGATGGCCTGACGTTCGACATAGTGGAACGGATCGAACCCGTTTCGCCCGGCCAGCGGCGGCGAAGACGCCAGCCCCAGCAACAGACCGATGGCAAACAGGATCAGAACGCAGGACATCGTCCAGCGATCGATTGTGCGCCACCATTTCGGTAGAATCGGTTCTCCGCGCTGGTCCTGGACCGCGCCATACACCATCTCAGTCATGAGATACCGCCACTCTCTGCCTCGTCAACGCCCCGTTTTCGGGGTCTGGTTGAGACTCTACAGGGATTTTTGTGTTTGGGCTAGTAGGATGAAGCCACAAGGCATAAATCGACCTTCCAGGCCCAAAGCACCCCCGGCTGCACGTGGCGGCCCGTGGATGTTGCAGCTTTGGGCACTCCGCTTAGCGGAGCGGCGCGCGTTGATCCCAAAAGGCGGGTTGCTATGCATTATTCCTTGATCGGATATCGGTCGGGTTCCTCAAACACGTCAATGACGCGAGACCCCGCCTTGATGGTCCCTCCGTGCGCGACTCCGCTTGGGATCGAGTAGCTGTCGCCGGGGCGGTAGATGCGGGTCTGGCCACCGATCGTGAGTTCAATTTCACCCTCAACCACCGTCCCCCATTGGGCACCATGCGAATGCAGGGGAAGCTCCATGTCCTTGAGGAAAGTGAAGAAAGCGACCAGCCCTGCATCTGATCGAATGACGGCCGTCTGCACCACGTCTTCAGGAAAAGGCACATCCAGTTTTGGAAATGACGAAATAAATTCGGGGAATTGCATTCCGAGTTCCTTTTGCCAGTTTGTCTTGTCAAAACCTCTTTGCGGTATGGCCGCAGCATGTCAGTGCGCTAAAATTCTGGCAATCGCCCTGTCAGCCGACCTCGAATTTGCGAGAACACGGCGAGCGCGCGCCGCGCGACTTCGGCATGGGCTCTTGCCATCTTGTTTAATCCACGCCATCCCCCGCGCATGACCTACGACACGATCATCCTTGGGGCCGGGGCTGCCGGCATGATGTGTGCGGCCCATTGCGGGGGGCGCGTGCTGGTGATTGATCACGCCAAGGCACCCGGCGAGAAAATCCGCATCTCGGGCGGGGGGCGCTGCAATTTCACCAACATCCATGCCGGGCCGGGCAACTTCCTGTCGCGGAACCCGCATTTCTGCAAATCCGCCCTTGCACGGTACACGCAATGGGATTTCATCGATCTGGTCGGACGTCACAACATCGCCTGGCATGAAAAAACCCTGGGCCAGTTGTTCTGCGATGGCTCTTCGAAACAGATCATCCGGATGTTGCTGGATGAAATGAGCGGTGCAGGAGCAGAGCTGTGGATACAAACCTCGTTGCGCGATCTGCGCAAGACCGAAAGCGGCTTTGCACTGGAGGTGGAGCGTGACGGGCAAAGGCAGCATCTGACCTGCACCAATCTGGTGCTGGCAACGGGCGGGAAATCGATTCCCAAGATGGGCGCAACCGGGCTGGCCTATGACATCGCGCGCCAGTTCGGATTGCGGATGACCGAGACGCGGGCGGCGCTGGTGCCTTTCACCTTCTCGGACGGGCGGTTCAAGGACCTGTCCGGCGTTTCACTGCCCGCGCGACTTTCGAATGATCGCGCCAGCTTCGACGAGGCGCTGCTGTTCACCCATCGCGGTCTCAGCGGGCCGTCGGTGTTGCAGCTGTCGTCATACTGGCGCGAAGGTGAGGCAATCCGGGTGAACCTGATCCCCGACCTTCCCCTGCTGGATCTGTTGCGCGCACAGCGGCAAAGCGCGGGTCGCAAGGCGCTGACCACTGAACTGGCGCGGCATCTGCCGGCCCGGCTGGTCGATTATCTGTGCCGGGTCATTCCGATGTCCGGGAAGCTGGCGGATCAGTCGGACGCGAAACTGACCGGGCTGACCTCGGCCCTGTCTGCGTGGCAACTGGTGCCGTCGGGGACCGAGGGGTATCGTACCGCCGAAGTCACCTTGGGCGGGATCGACACGGATGACTTGTCCTCGAAAACGTTGGAGGCCAAGGATGTCCCCGGCCTCTATGCAATCGGCGAAGCGGTGGATGTCACCGGCTGGTTGGGCGGCTACAACTTCCAGTGGGCATGGTCGTCAGGCCATGCCGCAGGTGTTGCAATTGCCGCCGGGCGTCAACCTACGACGTTGTAGCCGCGTCCGCGCATGCAGTTGCGCACGATCACCTCTTTGTTCTGGTTTTTGTTGATGACGTCTGCGCCAGCGCCTACCAGGGCACCTGCCACAGCCGCACGACCAAGATTGTCGCTGCTGTCCTGAACGATCCCGGTAACGGCCGCGGCACCCACTGCGCCAATTGCTGCGTTCCCCGCGGTAGAGCCATCAACGCTGCTCTGCGACGCCGCCAGTTGTTGGCATTGCTGCAGGTCCACGTTGTAATTCGGACCGACCGGGCCGTCCACGATGGGCTGATAGTTGGCACCCGTGTTCGTACAGGCCCCCGCAACAAGAATGGCGGGCAGGATCAGAGAAAGTCTACGAAATGGCATAGTCATAACCTCGTGTTGAATCTGGAGGCAGGCAAAACCAATAGTGATGCCGCGTCAAGCTGATAGCATCCAAGCTTGGCCCAGCCGGCGGTCTATTGCAAATGGCTATTCTGTCAGCCTGCACTTGACCTGCGCTGCAAAATCCTCGCCGCGCTGTTCAAAGTTGTCGTATTGGTCGAAACTGGCCGCAGCCGGGGCCAACAGCACAGTATCACCGGCCTCGGCATCCGCCATGGCTTGTGCCACGGCGGCCTCCATCGTGGTGCAGACCTGCGCGTCTGCTTCAAGCTGCATCGCAAAACCGGCCGCTTCGCGTCCGATCACATAGGCCTTGATGACCTTACCCGTCGCCGTGTTCAGGGCTGATATGCCGCCCTCTTTCTCAAGACCGCCGCAAATCCATCGGATCTTTTTGAACGCCATAAGCGCTTTCAGGGCGCTGTCGACATTGGTCGCCTTGGAGTCGTTGACATAGGTAACCCCATCGGCCTCGGCGATGATCTGGCTGCGATGCGGCAGGCCCGGATAGGAATGCAGCGCATCTTCGATCACGCGCGGGGCAAGGCCCAGCGACCGGCAGGCGGCGTAGGCCGCGCAGGCATTCTGGTGGTTGTGTGCACCGGGCAGGCCTTTGATCGCGCGCAGGTCGATAGACCCCGCCTGCCGCCCTTTGCGGTATTCCGACAGGAACCCTTTGCGCGCGAAAACCTGCCAGCCCGGCCCGGTCAGCTTCCGCGCCACCGAGATACGGATCACCCGGTCATCCGATGGCCCTTCGGCCAGTTGCCCGGCCAAAAACGCACCTTCGGTTTCGTCGACGCCAATGATCGCGCGGTCGGGGCCGCCTTCGGAAAAGAGGCGCCGTTTGGCCGCGAAATATCCACCCATGCCGCCGTGGCGGTCCAGATGATCGGGCGACAGGTTGGTGAACACCGCCACATCGGGGGTCAGAGCGCGGGCCAGTTCCGTCTGGTAACTGCTGAGCTCCAACACCACGACCGAGCCATCTCCGCCCGGATCGATATCCAGAACCCCGCGCCCGATATTGCCCGCCAACTGCGCCTCGCGCCCGGCCTCGGTCAGAATGTGGTGGATCAACGCCGCCGTGGTCGATTTGCCGTTCGAGCCCGTCACCGCGATCACGCGCGGAGGCGTGTCGTAGTTGTTCCATTCCGGTCCGGCAAAGGAGCGGAAGAACAGGCCGATGTCATTGTCCACCGGCACGCCTGCATCCAAGGCTGCCGCCACCACGGGGTTCGGTTCAGGATAGAGATGCGGAATGCCCGGTGAGACGATCAGCGAGGCGATGTCGTCAAATGCCCCATGCTTGCGCAGGTCTGCGCAGGTGAAACCCTCGCCTTCGGCGGTTTCACGGGCGGCCGGGTTGTCATCCCAGCACACCGGTTCCGCCCCGCCCGTACGCAGCGCACGTGCAGTAGCCAGACCGGACCGGCCCAGCCCCAGAACGGCCACTTTCTGCCCTGCAAAGCCTTTGACCGGGATCATTAGGGGGTCACCTTTTTTAGATTACCGAAGATCGTGAAATCACCAACAGCTACGACCCCGCCAATAATAAACAGCAACGAAATGAAAAACGATAATATTTGTACGCTTACTGCCTCGCGGTCGTAGCGACCACTCAATTGAGTAAGCCTGTAGCCAACTACTAATGCTGCGGAGTTTGCAACGTGAAGGAACGCGACCAATACTACAAACGCGGTGATCAAATACACACGGAAATCAAAGCCGACAAAGGCCAATAAAACCAGTATGAAAAAAATCGCAATCGCGAGCCACAAAGCTTGATCAGAAGAACGATGAGAAGACTTACTTTTGGGCCACCTTTTTATTACGCTTTGGCTAAGCATTAATATGGGGATTGGCACAATGACTGCCAAAACTGACAAAATCAACGCTACCAGGATCACACCCCAGTACGAACTGCACAGATCAAAAAAACCAAGAATGTTGTTTAAAAACAAACTGGTAACACCTTTCCAAAGAGGAACGCTTTCCAAAAATTTTAAAAAAATTACAGCCAACCCTGCCGACTGCAACCCTGCCGCGATGGCGTAAAGTCGTTCACGCCAACACAATTCCATTTGATCGCAAGTCATTCCGCGTTGCCTTAAACTACCGCACCTTCAGCGTCGCCAGACCGATCATCGCCAGGATCAGCGAGATGATCCAGAAGCGGATCACGATGGTCGGCTCGGCCCAGCCTTTTTTCTCATAGTGGTGATGAATCGGGGCCATCAGGAAGACCCGTTTGCCGGTGCGCTTGAAGTAGAGGACCTGAATGATCACGCTCAGCGCCTCGACCACGAACAGGCCGCCGACCACGGCCAGAACCAGCTCGTGCTTGGTGGCCACGGCGATGGCACCCAGCGCGCCGCCCAGGGCCAGCGATCCGGTGTCACCCATGAACACTGCCGCCGGAGGGGCGTTGTACCAGAGAAACCCGAGGCCGGCTCCGAACAACGCGGAGGTGAATATGAAGATCTCACCGGTGCCCGGGACGTAATGCACATCGAGATATTCGGTAAAGTCGACCCGACCGACCGCATAGGCGATAACGCCCAGGGTCGAGGCTGCGATCATCGCTGGCATAATAGCCAGCCCGTCCAGACCGTCGGTCAGGTTCACCGCATTGGCGGCCCCCACGATCACGACAATCGCAAAGGGGATATAGAAGATGCCCAGATTGACCAGCGTGTCCTTGAAGACTGGTACAGCGAGCTGGTTCTGCAAGGCTTCGGGATGGTGCAACGTCGCCCAAAGCGATGCCAGCACGGCGATGATCACGCCCAACGCCAGGCGCATCCGGCCCGAGACCCCTTGCGTATTCTGTTTTGAAACCTTGGCATAGTCGTCCGCAAATCCGATGGCCGCATAAGACAAGGTCACAAAAAGAACCATCCAGACATACGGGTTGTCCAGCCGCGCCCAGACAAGGGTTGACGTGACCAAAGCTCCGACAATCAGCAATCCACCCATCGTCGGCGTGCCTGCCTTGGAAAAATGCCCTTCGGGGCCGTCGTCACGGATCGGCTGGCCTTTGCCCTGTTTCTTGCGCAGCACGTTGATCAGGGGTTTTCCGAAGATGAACCCAAAAATCAGCGCGGTCATGAAGGCACCGCCTGCGCGGAAGGTGATATACCGGAAGAGGTTCCAGAAATCCCCTCCGTCCGACAGAGCGGTCAACCAGTACAGCATGACAATACCTTTCTCACACGAGGCGCGCGGGCAAGTTCACCCATCAAGCGCGCCCCCTTGCCCCATTTTGCGCAGACCGTCAACAATCGCGGCCAACGCCATGCTGAGTGAGCCCTTGGCGAGCACCGTGTCTCCATCCCGGATCAAAGCAGGCAGATGTTCTGCCATTTCCGCACTGGTTGCGAACCAGAGCCCACGTTTCTTCTCGGGCAGCGCGCGGTGCATCGCCTGCATCAACGGCCCGATGCAATGAACCTGATCCACCCGCGCCATCGCCTCGATATCCGCCATGGCGGCATGCATGGCCTCTTCCTGGGCGCCCAGTTCCTTCATGTCACCCAGAAACGCAATGCGGCGGGTGCCTTTGGAGGCGGCCAAGACATCCAGCGCAGCCTCCATCGAGGTCGGGTTGGCGTTGTAGCTGTCATCCAAAAGCTCGATCTGCCCACCCCCTGACAATGGCAAGCTTTCGCGTACCCCACGCCCCTTGACGGGTGACCACGCTGGCAGGCCCGCGATGGCCTGATCCAGATCGACCCCCAATTCGACGCAGGCCGCCAAAGCGCCAAGCGCGTTCATCGCGAAATGCGTGCCGGCGGAGTTCACCTCTAATTGAATCACCTGATCACCGACCAGTGCCCTGGCCTTCACTGCGTTGGACTCGGGTTGAACATCGGTCAGCCGGTAATCCGCCGCGCTGCGCCCAAAATCAACAATCCCCGCCCCATGCGCCTGCGCTGTCTGGCGCAGGATGTCCGCGTGGTCGATATCTGCATTGACGATCGCAGCCCCGCCAGGTTCAAGCCCTTCAAAGATCGCCGCTTTTTCCCGGGCAATACCAGCCACCGACTCGAAAGCCTCCAGATGCACTGCCGCCACGGTCGTCACCAGCGCCACATGCGGGCGGGCCTGTTCGGCGAGCGGGGCAATTTCGCCGGGGTGATTCATGCCGATCTCGATCACCGCAAATTCCGTATCGCGAGGCATCCGCGCGAGGGTCAGGGGCACGCCCCAATGGTTGTTGTAACTGGCGACGCTGGCGTGGGTTTTCCCTTGGGTTTCCAGAATTGTCGCCAGCATTTCCTTGGTCGATGTTTTACCCACACTGCCTGTCACGCCGACCACGCGCGCATCCGTTCGGGCCCGTGCTGCTTTCCCCAGGGCCTCTAGCCCCGCCTGCACGTCTTTGACGATCAGCAGAGGAGCCCCGTCCGGTACATCGTCCGGAACACGGGAAACCAGTGCGGCGCCTGCTCCTTTTTCCAGCGCCTGTGCGACGAAATCATGCCCGTCCCGCGCTGCTTTCAGCGCCACGAACAGATCGCCGGGTCGAAGGGTGCGGGTGTCGATGGATACGCCATTTGCGGTCCAGTCGGTCGTCGCCTGACCGCCCGTCGCCGCGGCCGCTTCGGATGCAGTCCAGAGCGTCATGCGACCCTCCCGTCCAGCGCTGCAACGGAAATGCTGGCCTGTTCCACATCGTCGAAGGGCAGAACCTGATCCCCCACGATCTGACCGGTTTCATGCCCCTTTCCGGCGATCAGCAGCGCATCACCGGGTTGCAGCGCATCGATGCCGCGCAGGATGGCCTCGGCGCGGTCGCCGACTTCGGTCACGCTGGCGTCGCCTGCTGCCTCTGACGCGCCTGCCATCACGGCCGCGCGGATGACTGCGGGATCTTCGCTGCGCGGGTTGTCATCGGTGACAAAGACCACGTCTGCATGGTGGGCTGCCGCCCTACCCATCAAGGGGCGTTTGCTGGCGTCGCGATCCCCGCCCGCACCGATAACGGCAATCAGACGGCCCATCACATGCGGGCGCAGCGCCTTGAGAGCCGTGGCGACAGCATCAGGCGTGTGGGCATAATCCACAAACACCGCCGCTCCATTGTCACGCGTGGCTGCCAGTTGCATCCGCCCGCGAACCGTCGTCAGATGGGGCAGAGTTTCGAACACGCTTTCAGGGCTGTCCCCGGCAGCAATCACCAGCCCACAGGCCAGCAGGATGTTTTCGGCCTGGAACCCGCCGATCAGGTTCAGGCGGGTCTGGAACGTTCGGCCCTGCCACGCAAAGCGCAGGTCCTGCCCCGTGGCGTCGAACCGCTGGTTGATCAGACACAGGTCGGCATCGCCCAGCCCCACCGTCAGCACCGACTGGCCGCGCATCTCGGCGATCCGCCGGACCTGGGCCCCTTTCGGGTCGCTCAGGTTGACGACGGCCGTTCCATCCTGCGGCAAAACCCGGTCGAACAGACCGGCCTTTGCGTTGAAATAGGCCTCGAAGGTTTCGTGGTAATCCAGGTGGTCCTGCGTGAAGTTCGAGAAACCGGCGGCGGTCAGGTGAACGCCATCAAGGCGGCGCTGCTCAAGGCCGTGGGACGAAGCCTCCATTGCGGCATGGGTCACACCGTTCTCGGCCGCCTCGGCCAGACAGCGGTGCAAGGTGATCGGCTCGGGCGTGGTGTGGGCCAGCGGCGCTGTCCACGCACCTTCAACCCCGGTGGTGCCGAGGTTTACGGCGGCGTGGCCAAGCGCGGACCAGATCTGCCGGACGAAGGTGGAAACAGATGTTTTGCCGTTCGTTCCCGTTACGGCCACGATGGTTTGCGGCTGCGCGCCGAACCACAGCGCCGCGGCACCGGCCAGCGCCTGACGCGGGTCTTCCGCCACGGCCAGCGCTGCGTCCGAGGCTGCCAGTTCGGCCTCGGCGATCTCTGCCCCTTCGGTATCGGTCAGGATCGCAGCGGCCCCCATGCGCAGGGCAAACTGGATGAACTCTGCGCCATGAACGCGGGACCCGGGCAGCGCGGCAAAGAGGAAGCCCTCTTTCACCTCGCGGCTGTCAACGGCCAGACCAGTGATATCCGGGTTTGCGCCCTCTCTTGCGGTCAGGGCCAGCTGGCTGAGTTTCTTCGTCCTTGTGCCCATGACCCACCTCTTGCCGGACAGCCTAGTTTGAGGTCAGCGTTATAGCAGCGCCCGCCTCAGGCTCAAGCCGGGGACGCAACCCCAACAACGGTGCGACGCGTCCGATCAGTTCGGCGGCAACAGGCACGGCGGTCCAACCAGCCGTGCGGCGTTTTTCACCGTAGGCAACGATCGAAGGCTCGTCCAACGTTACGATCAGAACGTATTGCGGATCGTAGGCCGGGAAGATCGTCGCGAAGGTGGCAATGACCTTGTCATCATAGTATCCGCCGCGCGGTTTGGGCTTGTCGGCCGTACCGGTCTTGCCCGCCACGTCATAGCCCTTGACCTCGGCGAAACTGGCGGTGCCGTCCGTTACCACTTTGCGCAGCATCTTTTGCGCCTGCCGTGCAGTGTTCTGCGACATGACACGAGGCCCGTATTGCGGGCCGTTCTGGCGCAGAATGGTCGGGCTGACGTAATGTCCGCCATTGGCAATCGCCGCGTATCCCGCGGCCAGATGCATCGGGCTGGTCGACAGGCCATGGCCATAGGAAATTGTCACGGTACTGAGCTCGCCCCATTTCTTCGGTTTCAGCGGCACACCGCCCTTGGCCTCGACGATCTCGAAAGGGGTCGGATCGAACATGCCAAGCGCGTCCAGAAACTCCTGCTGCCGTTTGGCGCCGATTTGCAAGGCCAGACGCCCCGTGCCTCGGTTCGAGCTGTGGACGATCACATCCGCTACGCTGATCTTGCCGTAATTCTTGCCGTTGAATTCGCCGATGGGAAAGCGGCCGATCTTCATCGGCCCGGACGTATCGATGATGGTGTTCGAATTCACCAATCCAAGTTCAACGGCCTGGGCCGCGGTGAAAATCTTGAAAACAGATCCCAGTTCATACACGCCTTGCACATAACGGTTGAACAGCGGGCTGTCCGAGGGGTCAAAGCCCGAGGTCGGTGGGCGCGGACGGTCATTCGGATCAAAAGAAGGCAGCGAAGCAGCGGAAATAACCTCGCCCGTATGCGCGTTCATCAGAACGGCCGAAGCCCCCTTGGCGTTCATGATCTTCATACCGCCGTACAGAACCTGTTCAACTGCGGCTTGAATCGTCAGGTCCAGCGACAGTTGCAGCGGCTTGTTACCGTTGGCCGGATCGCGCAGATAATCGTCGAACTGCTTTTCCACACCAGCCACGCCGATCACTTCGGCGGCGCTGACGCCTTCACGACCAAAACCGGACCCGCCCAGGATATGAGCGGCCAGCCGCCCGTTGGGGTAAAGCCGCATTTCACGCGGACCGAACAGGATGCCGGGATCACCGATGTCGTGCACGGCCTGCTTCTGCTCGGGCGAAATGCGTTTCTTGATCCACAAAAATTTGCGGTTGCCGGTGAAGTCCTTGATCAGCCGCTCTTTTTCCAGATCAGGAAAAATCGCAACCAACTGCTCTGCAGCGGCAACGGGATCGATCATCAAAGGGGGCTGCGCGTAAACGGAATAGGTGTCCAGATTGGTGGCCAGTATGCGCCCTTCGCGATCGACGATGTTGGCGCGCTGCATGGCAATCGCTGCTCCCGGCGCGCTGGCCAGAGGCTCTTGTGCTTCCGAGGTCGCCAACATGCCCATGCGGAAGCCGACAACGGAAAAAGCGCAGAAGAAGAACAGGCCCAGTACCAGCAGACGCCCTTCGGCACGGGCGCGGGCGCGATCTTTCATGTCTTCGTGACGCTTGCGGATGTTCTCGCGCTCGATTGCCTTGGGGTTTTCGCCCCGCGCGCGGGCATCCAGGATTCGGGCCAGGGGGCGCAGAGGGGTGCGTGTCATGGAATTTGCACCTCGCCCAAAGCCTGAATGTCAGTGATGGCCTGCAATTCAATCGGATCAACGACGGGCAGGTCCGGGTCTTCGGCATAGGCGATCTGATCCGCGCGTCCGAACTGCTCGGCCCGCAACGGCAGCAGGCCAAGGCGTTCAAAGTTCAGGTCGGCCAGTTCGCGCAGCCTGTCCGGGCGGTTCAGATAGGCCCATTCCGCGTTCAGAACGGCCAAGCGCACCTGTGCCATTCCGATCTCGCGCTGCAAAGACTGGGTTTCCTTTACCACTTGCTGGGTCCGGTAGTTTTCCTGATAGGCCCACAACGCCAACCCGAACACGGACAGAGCAGTCAACACATACAAAACACTCTTCATCTTGCCCTTCCCCCCAGTTGCGGCATACCGATGGCCCGCGCTTCAATTTCACCCGCCGGAGCATCGGTTCGGATCGCCACGCGCAGTTTGGCCGAGCGCGCGCGCGGGTTTTCCTGCAATTCCTGTTCGTCAGGCCCCACCGCCTTGCGGGTCTTCAGTGTGAATTGCGGCTGTTCCTGTTCAATCTCGGGCGCATAGCGGTTCGCGCGCCCCGTCTTGCCCGCGCGGGACTGGAAAAACCGTTTCACCATTCGGTCTTCAATGGAGTGGAAAGTGACAACGGCCAGTTGCCCGCCGGGCTTCAAAGCACGTTCAGCGGCCATCAGCCCCTGAAACAGTTCTTCATATTCTGCATTCACGGCGATCCGCAGCCCCTGAAAGCTGCGCGTGGCCGGGTGGGATTGACCCGGTTTAGGACGCGGCAGGCAGGATTCGATGATCTCGGCCAGACGCAGGGTCGTGGTGATCGGCTCTTCCGCGCGCGCTTTGACGATCGCTCTGGCAATCCGGCGGCTGGCGCGCTCTTCACCATAGTGGAACAGAATGTCGGCCAGTTGCGCCTCGGTCGCGGTATTGACCAGATCGGCGGCGCTTTCGCCATCCTGGCTCATGCGCATGTCCAAAGGACCATTCTTCATGAAGGAAAACCCGCGGTCGGCCTGGTCCAGTTGCATCGAGGAAACGCCAAGGTCCAGAACAACGCCGTCCAGGTTCTGCGCATATTCATCCATACGAGAGAACACGCCGGGCTGCATCACCAGCCGATCACCATAGGCGCCCGCCCAGTCTGACGCCATCTCAAAAGCCAGCGGGTCGCGATCCACGCCAATCACCTTGTCGGCCCCGGCCTCCAGCATTCCGCGGGTGTACCCGCCTGCGCCGAAGGTTCCGTCCAGCCAGACGCCCGTGACCGGCGCCACCGCCGCCAGGAGCGGGCGCAGCAAGACAGGGATGTGAGGAGCGTCCGGTTGTGGGTGATCCGCGGCCGCCATGCCGTCACCCGCCCTCGACTTCATCGAGGAATTGCAAAGGATCAACATCGTCGCCAAGGCCGTCCAGCCATTCCTCGGTCGCCGCCAATTCTTCGGATTCGTAGGTTTCCGGCTTCCAGATCTGAAAAGTATCCCCGGCGGCGATAAAAAACGCCTCGCCCTCAAGGCCAATCTTCTTGCGCAGCTTTGCCGGCAGCACCAGCCTCCCGGTTTCATCGACATTGGTCGGGAAGGACTGCCCGTGGAACAGGCGCTGCAACATCTTGCGCTTCATCGAACCGCGAGGCAGCGCGTCGATCTTGGCATCGACCTCGTCGATGGCCTGCATGGTATAGCATTCCAGGTATTTGCGGCGATGATCCCCGTAGACGATCACAAGCTCTGGATTGTCGCCGGGCTGCCAGTTGGGATCGGAGGACTCAAGCACGCGGCGAAACGAGGCCGGGATCGACACCCTGCCTTTCGCATCCACCTTATGGTGGCTTTCACCTCTAAACCTGCGCGCCAAGACGACTGTCCCTTTCGCTTGCGCCCCACTTGAAATTCGCGTTCCCCCCGGATGAAAAACGGCGGGTTGATCTGCTGCCACTGATCAACCCGCCGCATTGACCCGCTGTGCGGGATGTCCAGCTGCACGCGCCACCTGGGGGGATGTCTGCTCGCCCGCGCGCCGGATCTCTTGATTGATGAAAGCGAGATGCCTGTATGAAACCTGATTATTTTTGGTCGGGGTCGTTTGGTGCCCCTGCTGCCTCGTCCTCATCGGATGTATTAGGGATGCCATGGGAATTCATGGAAATCAACAGGAATTTTGCGAACCGTGTTCCATGTATCACGCTTCAGGAACAATACTACCATGAAACTTGAACACAATAACACCAACTATAGGCCACAGCAACACAACACCCCCTAGATATAGATGATTTGAGGCTGAAATTTTTTTCCCACGATTTCCCAAAAAATCTAAAGAATTGCCGTTTTGATTGGAAAAACCCAGCATCCTTGGGCAGCGATCTCGCAGAATCATTCGCTTTTCGCGCGCAATTCCGACGGGACTTCGCCCCCGACAACCACATCGGCCCATGAAATCCCGTGGCGTTCAGGCAGTACGCCCTACGACCTGCGAAACCGGTAAACTGGGCAACAGGGAATAGTTGAACCGCCGCGCTTTGCCTGGCGCTTCGGTCACACGCACGTCTAAAATCGTTTTATTGCGCACAAATTCCAGCCAACACCGCTCAATTAGAGGGCAAGCCGTGGGAAGGCCATGTTTCCGCTGTTACCCGTGACCCAAGGGAAGGCCCAATGTTTCAAGGCGCATTTAGAGTTGAAGGAAAAAACTGAACCAATCTATGCGCTTGCTGCATAGCAGCATTGACGACGCGACCTATTGTGCAATCGCAGCATTTGCCTATTTTCAACCTCAAGCAAGGGCCGAGCGTAATCGGCAAAGCAAATGAATACGGATGATGAGCATGGCAGTCGCAAGCACACATACAGCCTCGAAGAGCGCACCGGCGTTCGGAATCGCAACTTTGATCGAAAACGCAAAGGCGCGTTTTGCCCGCTATCGTATGTATCGCCAGACCGTCAATGAGCTGGCAGGACTGTCGGACCGTGAACTGGCCGATCTGGGCCTGCATCGGTCCATGATCCGTCGGGTGGCCATGCAGGCCGCCAATGATCACATCGCGCAATAAGCGCGCCACGAATACCGAGATCAGGCCCTTCCTCCTCCCTTAGGGTCTGTTATCAGCGGCAACGTCTCTCCTCCTCCCTGACGTTGCCGCACCAAATACCGGCCTCAACCCGCCGGATCCTGATACATCGAGGCTCTCCTCCTCCCTGCCTTGATGTTGAAAGCGCGCGGCGACGCCTTCCTCCTCCCTGACGTCGCCGCGTCTTCTCCATACCGGGCTCAACCCCGGGTTCGAATACATCGGGGCTCTCCTCCTCCCTGCTCTGATGTTGACAAGACGGCGGTTCCCCTTCCTCCTCCCTGGGAACCGCCGTTTTTTTGTTTTTCTGACATAGGTGTAAGAAGGCCCTCTGATTTCTGATCCGGAGGAAACAATGGCCGCCTATTTCATCGCGCAGATCGACATCCACGACCCGGATGGGTATCAGGATTATCTGGCGGGTTTCATGCCGATCTTCGACCGCCACAAAGGCCGCCTGCTCACGGTCTCATCGAAACCGGTCGAACGGATCGAAGGCGATTGGCCCGAAGGTGGCATTGTGCTGATGGAATTTCCGGACCTTGCCACGGCGAAAGCCTGGAAAGACGACCCTGATTACATCGAGCTGGCGAAAATCCGGCAAGCTACCGCCTCGACCAATCTGGTTCTGGTCGAAGGGATATGACGCCTCAGAACGGGACGTCATCCTTGTTGGTCAGAAAACGCGAGACCACTTTCTTTGTGCCTGCCTTGTCGAATTCGACTTCGACCTTGTCGCCCTCGATCCCGACAACCGCGCCATAGCCGAATTTCTGGTGGAACACCCGTTCCCCCAGCGTGAAACTGGCCACGGCGGTCGCGTCGATCACCGTGTTGCGGGATTCGCGCGGCTGCGACATGCCGTATTGCCCCTGGCGCGCCTGCATCCGCCTCCAGCCCGGCGAGTTGTAGACATTCGCTTCGGCCGCACGGGTTTCAATGCCCGCAGCGGGCTGGCCGCCACCATAGAGACCCGGAGGCGTAAGGACCTCAACGTGATCTTCCGGCAATTCGTCGATGAACCGGGACGGCATGGAGTTCTGCCACTGCCCGAACACCCGCCGGTTGGCGGCAAAAGAAATGGTACACACTTCTTCGGCACGGGTGATGCCGACATAGGCCAGGCGCCGTTCTTCCTCGAGCCCCTTGAGCCCGGATTCGTCCATTGACCGCTGCGAGGGGAACAGCCCGTCTTCCCAGCCCGGCAGGAAGACGGCGGGAAACTCCAGCCCCTTGGCCGCGTGCAGGGTCATGATCGAAACCTTGGCGCCGTCGCTGTCCTGTTCGTTGTCCATGACCAGACTGACATGTTCCAGAAACCCTTGCAGGTTCTCGAAATTGTCCAGCTGGTTCACCAGTTCCTTGAGGTTTTCAAGGCGCCCCGGCGCTTCGGGTGTCTTGTCGTTCTGCCAGTGGGCGGTATAGCCGGATTCGTCGAGAATGATCTGCGCAAGTTCGATATGCGTATGCTCGGGTGCGCCGAACCGCATGAGCGAACCGTCATCGATCACCGAATCGTCGTCCACCTCGATCCGTGGCCCACGCGTCATCGCATTCCAACGCGCCAGACCGTCGATCAGTTCGCGCAGCGCCTTGCCTCCCTTGCCGTTGATCAGCCCGTTGTCGACCGCAATCCGAGCCCCTTCGACCAGTGACACCCCATTTTCGCGCGCGGTCATCTGGATGGTTTGCTGCGCCTTGTCGCCAAGGCCGCGTTTCGGCGTGTTTACGATTCTCTCAAACGCAAGATCATCCTCGGGGCTGACCACCAGCCGGAAATAGGCCATGGCATCGCGAATCTCCATCCGCTCATAAAAGCGCGGGCCGCCGATCACCTTGTAGGGTAGACCGATGGTCAGAAACCTGTCTTCGAAGGCGCGCATCTGGTGGCTGGCGCGCACGAGGATCGCGATCTCATCAAGGTTCATCGGGCGAATACCGCGCGTACCGCCCTGCATCGCGTCGATCTCCTCGCCGATCCAGCGGGCCTCTTCCTCGCCATCCCAATGGCCGATCAGATTGATCTTGTGGCCTTCCTCGGCTTCGGTCCACAGCTCTTTGCCCAGGCGGTTTTCATTGCCGCGAATGACGTTCGACGCAGCCGCCAGAATATGCGGGGTCGAGCGGTAGTTCTGTTCCAGCCGCACCACATACGCGCCGGGAAAGTCCTTTTCGAACCGCAGGATGTTGCCCACCTCGGCCCCGCGCCAGCCATAGATCGACTGATCGTCATCGCCGACGCAGCAGATGTTCTTGTGCCCGCCCGCCAGCAGCCGCAGCCACAGATATTGGGCGATGTTGGTGTCCTGATACTCGTCCACCAGGATATAGCGGAACCAGCGCTGGTATTGCTGCAGAACATCCTGATGGGCCTGGAAGATCGTAACCATGTGCAGAAGCAGATCGCCGAAATCCACCGCATTCAATTCGCGCAGGCGGGTCTGATATTGAGCATACAACTCAATGCCCTTGCTGTCATAAGCCCCGGCATCGGCGGCTGGCACCTTGTCGGGCGTCAGCGCACGGTTCTTCCAATCGTCGATGATTCCCAGCAACATCCGCGCAGGCCAGCGTTTGTCGTCGATATTTGCGGCCTGCACCAACTGCTTGAGCAGGCGCAACTGGTCGTCGGTATCCAGAATGGTGAAGTTCGATTTCAAATCGACCAGTTCCGCATGGCGGCGCAGCAGTTTGACGCAGATCGAATGAAAGGTACCCAGCCATGGCATCCCCTCAGCAGGCTGCCCCAACAGGCGGCCCACCCGTTCCTTCATCTCGCGCGCGGCCTTGTTGGTGAAGGTTACCGACAGAATCTCATTCGGACGTGCGCGCGCAGTGTTGAGAAGATGCGCGATCCGGGTGGTCAGAGCCTTGGTCTTGCCCGTCCCGGCACCTGCCAGCATCAGAACCGGTCCGTCCAGACGCTCGACCGCGTCCCGTTGTGCCGGGTTCAGATCATCCAGATAGGGCGAAGGGCGCACGGCCATGGCCCGCGCCGACAGCGATGCGCCCTCGAAGGCGTCCATTTCGTCAAAACTGCTCATGGCCCCAAACTACGCCGGATAAGCGCGAAGGGAAAGGGTTTGTTCACGGCTTGTTCACAGACTTTTCGCACTTCTTTTTACATTCAATTCTCAACAAACACGCCACCGCCCCGCACCCCCGTTAACTCTCTGTCAAATCCTGACTGGGATGTTTGGCACAGTGTAGTGGGAGCGGACAAATGAAACAGGCGGAACTGACGGGTCAGTCCTCGAGGCTTAAGATGATGGGCGTGGCCCTGATGCTGCTCGCGCTGACTGCAGCAGCGGGCTGGGGAATCTACGCCGCCCCGGCGCCAGTGGTTGATCGCATGCTGGAAGCAGACCTGCGAAAAAACGCGATGCGGATGAGCCGCCAGGTCGAAAGCCATCTGAACGATCTTGAACAGGCATTCCGTTTTCACGCATTGACCGATCATGACCGGGAGTTTCTGGAGCTACTGCCCGAAACCACGGACATTTATCGCTTCAAGCTGTTCGATGCTTCGGGGCAGGTGTTCTGGTCGACCCGAGCCAGCGACGTCGGTTTCGTGAATACGAAACCCTATTTCCAGTCGATCGTCGCCGCTGGGGGCCTTTTTTACAAACACGAAGAGAAGCCGGTTACCGAAGTTGATTCCTTTGTTGTCGACAATTCCCGGGATACGGAACTGAGCAGCCGCCATGTGGCCGAGGTCTATACGCCGATCATCAAGGACGCGACGTTCCTGGGCGCGATTGAGTTCTATTCCGACATAACCGACCTGCGGAACCTGTTCATCACGCGCGTTCGCCTGTCTCTGGCGCTGCTGAGCGGGGTCGCCCTGCTGGCGCTGACGACTGTCATCCTGATTGTCCATCGCACCAACCGTCGTCAGGTTCGCGACCTTCGCAAACGGGCCCAGAAAGAGAGGGAGCTGATGGACGAGCAACTGCGCCTGGCCCGAGAGGTCCGCCTGTTGGGTGAATTGAACGAATGGCTGCAATCAAGCCGGTCGCTGGATGAACTGTTCGACATGGTGTCTCGCTTTATGACCCACATCCTGCCAGAGGCCGAAGGCAGCGTGTACGTCTACTCAAACTCACGCGACGTGCTGGATGGCTGCGCCAGCTGGAACGGTGGATCCCATAAATCCCACATTCATCCCGAAGGATGCTGGGGCTTGCGGCGCGGCCGGACCTACGAGTTCGGCGCATCCGAGATTGATTTTGTCTGCGAACACGCCGAACCGCATGACGGGCGGCCTTATTTCTGCTTTCCCATTCTGGCCCATGGCGAAACCGTTGGTCTTTTGCATCTGCGGGCACTTGAGGGGCGCGAAGACTGCTTCAACAAGAGCCGCAAGCTGGCCCAATTGTGCGCCGAACAGATCAGTATGGCGATCGCCAATGTCCGCATGCGGGATCAGCTTCACGACCAATCGGTACGAGACCCCCTGACCGGGCTGTTCAATCGCCGCCATATGACCGAGACGCTGCGCAAGTCCATCAGCCGCAGCCAGCAGACGGGCGCCGCGCTAAGCCTGATCGCCGTGGACGTGGATCACTTCAAGAAGTTCAACGATACTCATGGGCATGATGCGGGCGACATGGTGTTGCGCGCCGTCGGCGCCGCCCTGGAACAAGGGTGCGACCGGGACGAAGTCGCCTGCCGCATCGGGGGTGAAGAGTTCATGCTGATCCTGCCTGACAACAGCCCCGAAGATGCCGTGACCCGAGCCGAACAACTGCGCCAGGCGGTTGAAGCCGTAACCGTACGATATGGCGAGAAGGCCTTGCCGCGCATTACGATATCGGTCGGGGTCGCACATTACCCGGCCCACGGCACCATGCCGCAGGACCTGATGCGCGCGGCAGACGATGCGCTTTATGTCGCCAAGGACAAGGGGCGCAACCAGGTGCATGTTGCAAGCGGCACCAGGAACCAGACCAAAAATGTGCCGCCTGAACACCGGCAACCACCTAAGGATGCAGCTTAAAAAACTTGCCGAATCGCATGGCAGGTCGGATCAATCTGCATGGACTTGCACAGCACTTATCCCGGCATACCGGATCTGAAACACCGTGCGCGCCGTCGTCTGCCGCATTTCGTGTGGGAGTATATCGACAGTGGAACCGGGATTGAAACGACACTGCACCGGAACCGCCAGGCGCTGGATGAGGTGCGCCTCTGCCCCTCGATCCTGCATGGCGAGCTGAACTTTGATACGTCAAAGTCGTTTCTCGACGCTTCGTATCCGCTGCCGTTCGGAGTCGCGCCGATCGGAATGTCCGGGCTGGTCTGGCCCCGCGCCGAGCAACTGCTTGCCAGCGCGGCCGCAGAGGCGGGTATTCCCTATACCCTGTCGACCGTAGCCAGCCAAAGCCCCGAAGACATGGCACCGCATCTTGGGGACAATGCCTGGTTCCAGCTTTACCCGCCCCGGGATCCGGATATTCGAAAAGACCTGCTGAACCGGGTCCGCAAAGCCGGGTTCAAAACCCTGGTCCTCACCGCGGATGTTCCCGTCGCATCGCGCAGGGAAAGGCAGACACGATCGGGCCTGCGGCAACCGCCAAAGCTGACCCCGCGCATTCTGGCGCAGATCGGCCAAAGACCCGCCTGGGCGATGGGCATGCTGCGCAACGGTGTGCCGCATATGCGAACGCTGGACAAATATATCGAAAACCCCGGAAATCTGCCGCCCACGGCTCATATCGGTTACCTGCTTCGAACCTCGCCGGATCTGGACTATGTCAAATGGCTGCGCGACCATTGGGACGGTCCGCTTGTCCTGAAGGGTGTCCTGCGACCTGAGGATACGAGCAGGCTGGAACAGGTCGGTGTCGATGCCTTGTGGGTGTCGAATCATGGCGGCCGTCAATTTGATGCGGCCCCGGCCAGCATCGAGGTTCTGCCCTCTGTCCGGGATGCAACCCGCCTGCCCCTGATCTTCGACAGTGGTGTCGAAGGCGGCCTGGATATTTTGCGGGCCATGTCGCTGGGCGCAGACTTCGTCATGCTCGGGCGGGCTTTTTTGTATGGTCTCGCGGCACTTGGCGCGCGGGGGCCTGCACATGTCATCGAGATTCTCAGGCAGGACCTGCATGCAAATATGGGCCAGATGGGCCTTGCAAGCCTGTGTCAGATTGAGAGTTAACGTTAAACATTTGATGCTGCGGCGCAGCAAAAGTATAAGGGCGCTGCGATCATAGGGCGTTTGCGAGCGATAACATGCCGGTTCTACCCAGAAGAACGGATATACCTGCGCGTATTCTCCGCCCAATAAGACGCCCATACACAAAAGACCGGGACCTATCATGACAGACTTCAACAAGATCCTGATCGCCAACCGCGGCGAGATTGCCATCCGCGTCATGCGCGCAGCAAACGAGATGGGAAAACGAACCGTCGCCGTCTACGCTGAAGAAGACAAACTGGGCCTGCACCGGTTCAAGGCGGACGAGGCGTATCAGATCGGTGAAGGCATGGGGCCGGTTGCCGCGTATCTTTCGATCGACGAGATCATCCGTGTTGCCAAGCAATGTGGCGCCGACGCGATTCATCCGGGATATGGCCTGCTGTCCGAGAACCCGGATTTCGTCGATGCCTGCGTCAAGAACGGCATCACCTTCATCGGCCCCACGGCGGAAACCATGCGCGCGCTTGGCGACAAGGCCAGCGCGCGACGCGTAGCCATCGAAGCAGGCGTTCCGGTCATTCCCGCCACCGAAGTTCTGGGCGATGACATGGACGCGATCCGCAAGGAGGCCGCCGAAATCGGCTATCCGCTGATGCTCAAGGCGTCTTGGGGCGGCGGCGGGCGCGGCATGCGCCCGATCCAGTCGGAAGAAGAGCTGGAAGAGAAAGTGCTGGAAGGCCGTCGCGAGGCCGAAGCCGCATTCGGCAATGGCGAGGGTTATCTGGAAAAGATGATCATTCGTGCGCGCCATGTCGAGGTGCAGATCCTGGGCGACAAGCATGGTGAAATCTATCACCTGTATGAACGCGACTGCTCGGTCCAGCGCCGGAACCAGAAAGTCGTGGAACGCGCCCCTGCCCCGTATCTGAGCGACGAACAGCGCGCCGAGATCTGCGAGCTTGGCCGCAGGATCTGTGCGCATGTCAATTACGAATGTGCCGGCACGGTCGAGTTCCTGATGGATATGGACACCGGCAAGTTCTATTTCATCGAAGTCAATCCGCGCGTACAGGTCGAACACACCGTGACCGAAGAAGTCACCGGTATCGACATCGTGCAGGCGCAGATCCTGATCGCCGAGGGCAAGACGCTGGCCGAGGCGACGGGCATGGCCAGCCAAAAGGATATCCAGCTCAACGGCCACGCGTTGCAGACACGGATCACCACCGAGGACCCACAGAACAACTTCATCCCCGATTATGGCCGGATCACCGCCTATCGCTCGGCCACCGGTATGGGCATCCGTCTGGATGGCGGCACGGCCTATGCGGGCGGGGTGATTACGCGCTATTACGACTCGCTGCTGACCAAGGTTACGGCCTGGGCCCCCACGCCCGAAAAGGCGATATCCCGGATGGATCGCGCCCTGCGCGAGTTCCGCATCCGCGGGGTTTCGACGAATATCGACTTCGTCATCAACCTGCTGAAGCATCCGACCTTCTTGTCGAACGAATACACCACCAAGTTCATCGACACGACGCCCGAACTGTTCACCTTCAAGAAGCGGCGCGACCGCGGCACCAAGGTTCTGACCTATATCGCGGACATCACCGTGAACGGGCATCCCGAAACCAAGGACCGCCCGCGCCCGCGCGCCGACCTGAAAGAGGCCAGGCCTCCGGCGCTGAAGGCCGAACCGCAGATGGGTACGCGCAACCTGCTGGAGCAGAAGGGCCCGCAGGCGGTGGCCGACTGGATGAAGGCACAGCGCCAACTGCTGATCACCGACACCACCATGCGCGACGGGCACCAGTCTCTGCTGGCGACCCGGATGCGCTCGATCGACATGATCAAGGTGGCTCCCTCCTATGCAGCGAACTTGCCGCAGCTGTTCTCGGTCGAATGCTGGGGCGGCGCGACTTTCGACGTGGCGTATCGGTTCTTGCAGGAATGCCCGTGGCAGCGCCTGCGGGACCTGCGCGAGGCGATGCCGAACCTGATGACCCAGATGCTGCTGCGCGGCGCAAACGGCGTGGGCTATACGAACTATCCTGACAACGTGGTGCAGGAGTTCGTGCGTCAGGCGGCGACAGGAATTGACGTGTTCCGCGTCTTCGACTCGCTGAACTGGGTCGAAAACATGCGCGTGGCGATGGATGCGGTCGTCGATAGCGGCAAGATTTGCGAAGGTACCGTCTGTTACACTGGCGATATTCTTGACCCGGATCGCGCCAAGTATGACCTGAAATACTATGTCGGCATGGCGAAAGAACTACGTGACGCCGGCGCGCATATTCTGGGCCTTAAGGACATGGCGGGCCTGCTGAAACCGGCCGCGGCCAAGATCCTGATCCGTGCGCTGAAAGAAGAGGTAGGGCTACCGATACACTTCCACACCCATGACACTGCCGGTATTGCCAGTGCGACCATTCTGGCCGCGTCCGAGGCGGGTGTGGATGCAGTTGACTGCGCGATGGACAGCTTCTCGGGCAACACCAGCCAGGCGACGCTGGGTACGGTTGTCGAGGCGCTGCGCCATACCGACCGCGACACCGGGCTGGACATCAAGGCCATTCGTGAAATCAGCGATTACTTCGAGGCTGTGCGTGGCCAGTATGCGGCCTTCGAATCCAGCCTTCAGGCCCCTGCGTCCGAGGTCTATCTGCACGAGATGCCGGGCGGTCAGTTCACCAACCTCAAGGCACAGGCACGCAGCCTGGGTCTGGAAGAACGCTGGCACGAAGTGGCCCAGATGTATGCTGACGTGAACCAGATGTTCGGTGATATCGTGAAGGTCACGCCGTCTTCCAAGGTCGTTGGTGACATGGCGCTGATGATGGTCAGCCAGAACATGACACGTGAACAGGTCGAGGACCCGAATACCGACGTGGCCTTCCCCGATTCGGTCGTGGACATGATGCGCGGCAATCTGGGTCAGCCTCCGGGCGGTTTCCCCGAGACCATCATCAAGAAGGTGCTGAAAGACGAGGTTCCCAACACGCAGCGACCCGGCAAGGACGTGCCCCCGGTCGATCTTGAAGCCACCCGCGCCGAGCTGTCCAAGCAGCTGGAAGGCAAAGAGGTCGATGACGAGGATCTGAACGGCTATCTGATGTATCCCAAGGTGTTCCTGGACTACATGGGTCGCCACCGGATCTACGGCCCGGTTCGTACCCTGCCAACGCGCACCTTCTTCTACGGCATGGAGCCGGGCGAAGAGATCACCGCGGAAATCGACCCCGGCAAGACGCTGGAAATCCGGTGTCAGGCCATCGGCGAAACGGATGAAAAGGGCGAGGTCAAAGTGTTCTTTGAACTCAACGGCCAACCGCGCGTGATCCGGGTTCCGAACCGGCTGGTCACCTCGACCACGCAGGCGCGGCCCAAGGCCGAGGTCGGCAACCCGGATCATGTCGGTGCGCCGATGCCCGGTGTTGTTGCCACCGTCGCCGTAACAGCGGGCCAGCAGGTCAAGGAAGGCGACATGTTGCTGACCATCGAGGCGATGAAGATGGAAACCGGCATCCACGCCGAGCGCGATGCGACCGTCAAGGCCGTTCATGTGCAGCCCGGTGGCCAGATTGACGCAAAGGACCTTCTGGTCGAGCTGGAATAACCTGCCGAACCGGTTACAGTTCAAAGGGCCGCGCGGGAAACCGCGCGGCCCTTTTTCTATGCTGGAACGGAGACCCACCATGCTTGCTATCACCCCGATCTATGCGGCCCTGATCGCTATTCTTTACGTGGCACTCAGCGTCAAAGTGATCCTTCAGCGCCGCAGCGACAAAATCTCGGTCGGGGATGGGGGCAGCAAATTGATGATCAAGGCGATACGGACACATTCCAATTGCGCCGAATACGCCCCTATCGCCCTTTTGCTGATCGCCATGGTGGAATTACAGGGCGCCGGAGGGTTGCTTGTGCATATACTGGGTTTGATGTTGCTGGCCGGGCGTCTGCTGCACGCTTACGGATTCGGGCGCACGCCCCAGATCGTCATCCTGCGGCAGGCTGGCATGAGCCTGACGTTCCTGGCCATTCTGGTTGCGGCCATCGCCAACCTGATTCTGGCGCTGTAGCTCGGTTGGCGGGTGTTATCCCGTCAGATCCGTAATCATCACATGGGGCGCTTTCGACAAAACGGGCGTGATCTGACCGTGTTCGTGATCGTCCGATTTCGGCATCGCGGTGACCAGCAAGATCATTGCGGCCAGCGCCATTATCTTCATGTCTGCAACAGAAATCATGAAAGCCCCTCTGCCTGTGTCCTTTTTTGATCCGTGTTTGAGATTGAACGGGCCAGATGCCGGGTTCCGTCGAAATATTTTTCCTCTATTTTGTGTTTTTCCGCTTGCAGCCCCGCGTGGGAATTTATAAATCCCTCCTCACTCAACGGCGCGGGCGTAGCTCAGGGGTAGAGCATAACCTTGCCAAGGTTAGGGTCGGGCGTTCGAATCGCCTCGCCCGCTCCATTGAGAGGTCTTCGGACCACATATGTATCTGATGCGGGCGTAGCTCAGGGGTAGAGCATAACCTTGCCAAGGTTAGGGTCGGGCGTTCGAATCGCCTCGCCCGCTCCAGATACCAAACTCTCCATACATGCTGGCTCTTCACAAGACATTGCGTCATTCTGGTTGCATTGCCCAACGCAGGATTCACCCATGTCTGATTACGTCATCCGCCCTCTTACCGTTGACGAGGTCCAAAAGGCCGTTGATTGGGCCGGGCGCGAAGGGTGGAACCCGGGGCATCACGATGCTCGTTGCTTCCACGGCACGGATACTCGCGGGTTTCTCGGGGGATTCCTGGATGGCGAAATGATCGCTTCCATCTCGGTCGTTCAGTATGATGACGCATTTGCGTTCCTTGGCTTCTACATCGTCCTGCCCGAGTTTCGCGGATCGGGCCACGGGCTGAAAATCTGGCGGCATGCCTTGGAAAACTGCAATGCGGGCAACATCGGTCTGGATGGGGTCGTCGACCAGCAACACAACTACCGCAGTTCGGGATTTTCTTTCGCCTATAACAACTATCGTTTCACGGCGACTGTAGAGAAGTTGCAGCAGGCTCTGACCCCATCAACCGGCGTTGAGCCCCTGACGGCGGCGTCCGAGGCTTTGTTCGCCTACGACCGGCACCTTTTTCCGGCCCGCCGCGACGCGTTCTTGCAGGGCTGGATCAGCGCGCCTGGCCATATGTCCCGCGTGTATTCCGAGGATGGTCAGATCAAGGGGTATGCAACGTTGCGCCCCTGCCGGACAGGGTACAAGATCGGGCCGCTTTTTGCAGATCGCGAGAGCATCGCCGAAGCCCTGCTGGCCAGTTTGCTGGAAACCGTGCCAGCCCACCATTCACAGGATGCCGTTTTCATCGACATGCCTTTGCCCAACACGGCCGCGTTTGCGCTGGCCGCAAAGCTCGGGTTGGAAAAGGTGTTTGAAACGGCCCGGATGTATTCCGGCCGCGCGCCGGATATCGATCTGAGCCGTGTCTTTGGCGTCACCTCATTCGAACTGGGCTAAAACGCCTTGAACGTCATTGTGGTCAGCGAGCGTTCGATATTGGGAATCACCAGCAGGTGTTCGTTGATGAAATGGCCCACATCCTCGGTCTCGGGGATATAGAGCTTGAGCAGCAGATCATATTCACCGCTGGTGGAATACAGTTCAGAGTGGATTTCGCGCAGGGCGATTTCCTCGGCGACCTTGTAGGTGGTGCCGGGCTTGCAGCGGATCTGGATGAAAACGCAGGTGGACATGGTTTGACCCTATCGGTTCGTGTTGTTGGCAAGCTGACACGGGGCCAAGCCGGGTGCAATCCCTTGCAACAGTTTGCAGCGATCGCAACGCGCGGTCTGGAAAACCCCGACCTTCCCCGTCTATAAGCGCGCCTGTAGCAAAAGGAATTCGCCCATGCGCAGCGCAAAGATCAGCCGCCAGACTGCCGAAACCGAAATTTCGGTCGAGATCAATCTGGATGGCACCGGCATGTATGACAACCAGACCGGAGTTGGCTTTTTTGATCACATGCTGGATCAGCTGGCGCGCCATTCGCTGATCGACATGACGATCAGCGCCAAGGGCGATTATCACATTGATGATCACCACACGGTTGAAGATACCGGCATCGCGCTGGGGCAGGCTTTGACGCAGGCTCTGGGCGACAAGAAAGGGATCCGGCGGTACGGAGAATGCCACCTACCGATGGACGACGCCCAGGTACGCTGTGCGCTGGACCTGTCGGGCCGCCCCTATCTGATCTGGAATGTGGATCTGCCGACGCAGAAAATCGGTGCGTTCGACACAGAACTTGTGCGCGAGTTCTTTCAGGCGCTCAGCACCCATGGCGGCATCACGCTGCATATCGACCAGCTGCACGGTTTCAACAGCCACCACATCGCCGAGGCCGCCTTCAAGGCCGTCGCGCGCGCGCTGCGCGACGCTGTTGAAACTGATCCGCGCAAGGCAGATGCGATTCCGTCGACCAAAGGCGCGTTGTAAATGCTGACCGCCATTATCGACTACGAAAGCGGCAACCTGCACTCGGCGGAAAAAGCGTTTCAGCGCATGGCGCAAGAGGTCGGCGCCGGAGAGGTTGTCGTCACCTCGGACGCGGATGTTGTGGCACGCGCCGATCGCTTGGTTCTGCCCGGCGACGGGGCGTTTCCGGCATGCGCTGCCGAATTGCGTGGGCACAAGGGCATCTATGACGCGATGGTCGAGGCGGTCGAACAGAAAGGCCGCCCGTTTCTGGGCATCTGTGTGGGGATGCAGTTGATGGCAACCAAGGGCCATGAATACAGCGAAACGGATGGTCTGGGCTGGATTGCCGGCGATGTCGTCAGGATCGAGCCGTCAGACACATCGCTGAAAGTGCCCCATATGGGCTGGAACGATCTTGTTCTGGACAGCGATCACCCGGTGTTCAACGGGGTGAAATCCGGCGATCACACCTATTTCGTCCACTCGTACCACTTCCGGGTGTCCGACCCGGCACAGCGATTGGCTTATGTGGACTACGGGCAGGAGGTCACGGCCGTGATTGGCCGTGACACGATGGTTGGAATGCAGTTTCACCCCGAGAAAAGCCAGGACGTCGGCCTGCGCATGCTGGGAAACTTCCTAACCTGGAAACCCTGAGGCTTACTGAACACGCGTCCAGGTTTGACCGCGACAGATAAGACCGCCCGCCACGCATCCCTTGACGGTCAGTTTGTTCTGGCCGTCCAGTGACATTTTCGAATTGTAGGTTTTGTCCCGGTCCGGTGCCCAGATCTTGCCGCTGTCATAGCTTCCGCCGCCATCGGGCACCATGTCCCAAATGATCTGTTTGCCCAGGTTTTCATATTCCAACTGCTCGTTGCCATCCGCATCAAAGGCGCTGTCGATGGTTCCGCAGATCGCACTGCCGCATCCGGAAATCGTCACGTGCAGATAGCCGCCGGTATCACCGGGTGCAGTCTTCCACAGACCGTCGACGGGATCCGCAGCCATCGCGCTGGTCGCAAGAAACATCAAACCCGCTGCAAACGTAAATTTCTTCATGATGGTCTCCCTGTTTTGATGGCAGTCTGACCCGGCAGCCAGCTGCGGGCAAGAATGACCCAGCGTCGCGTTGCATCCCCTGCCCCGCCTGTGCGATATCCCGCGCGTGCAACACAGATATAGGGCCGCCCGACATGATCCTCTACCCCGCCATCGACCTCAAAGACGGCAATGCCGTGCGCCTGCTGCGTGGTGAAATGGACAAGGCCACCGTGTTCAACGAAGACCCCGCCGCGCAGGCCCGCGCCTTTGTCGAGGCCGGGTGCGAGTGGCTGCATCTGGTCGATCTGAACGGCGCTTTTGCAGGTGAGCCGGTCAACGCCGCCCCGGTCGAGGCGATTCTGAAAGCCTGCGACGTGCCCGCGCAATTGGGTGGCGGCATCCGCGACATGGCCACCATCGAGACCTGGATCGACAAAGGTCTGGCCCGCGTGATTCTGGGCACGGTCGCGGTCGAGAACCCCGATCTGGTGCGCGAAGCGGCCAAAGCCTTTCCTGGCAAGGTCGCCGTGGGCATCGACGCGCGCAACGGTCTGGTTGCCACCAAGGGTTGGGCCGAAGAAACCGACGTTCAGGTAACGGATCTGGCCCGCAGCTTCGAAGACGCGGGCGTAGCCGCGATCATATACACCGACATCAACCGGGACGGCGCGATGCAGGGCCCCAATGTCGAGGCCACCGCAGAGCTTGCCAAATCGGTCGATATTCCGGTCATCGCATCTGGCGGCGTGTCCTCGATCGCCGATCTGATCGCCCTGCGCGATTGTGGCGCAGCTTTGAACGGTGCCATTTCCGGCCGCGCGCTTTATGATGGAGCGATTGATCTGAAAGAGGCTCTGACCACGCTCAGAGGATAGCTTTATGTTTCATTCGCCGGTAAAGCGTTCCGAACTGTCCGCGCACAGCCTGCTGAACGAACGGTTCAAAACCGGCGACTTTCTGGACTGCTTCAGTGTTGAATCCAATCTTCCGCCGCGCCGGGCCGCGGAAATCATCACCGCGTTCCCCGGATGGGCGATGGCACTGGTTCGGCTGCGCGGCCTGCTGGTGACACCCTTTGGCCTCAGCACGACAGGCCCGGATGCCGGCGACAAGCTGGGGATCTTCCCGGTCGAACATGATGGCAGGACCGAGGTGATCGCAGGATTCAATGATCGCCACCTGGATTTCCGGGTTTCCGTCCTGTCGGAAAACGGCCGCATCTCGCTGGCCACGTGGGTCCGACGCCATAACCTTGGCGGGCGCCTGTACCTGGCTGCGATCCTGCCATTTCACATCCTGATCGCGCGAAACGCGCTTGCACGTGTGAAAAGCGCAAGCACATGACCCAAAAGGTCTTAACCCGCGGCCGCAGCGGTCAACTTGGCGAGCGCACCGCGCATCTTCTCGATGACTGGTGACTTTTCGACGTCATCCAGCTCGTCCATCGTTTCCTTGGGGTCTTCATAGGCCAACCAGACCTGACCGTTCCCATCCTCATACGCCTGCACCTTGAGCGGCAGGAACAACCCTGCACGCGGATCGATCTGCATGGCCGGCGTGCCCAGCGCAGGATTGCCGAAAATCAGCACTTGATTGGCCGGGATGGGCGTACCGACCTTTTCCGCCCCGGCCGCGTGGTCGATACGGGCGAAGACAGTGGCCCCTGCGTTGCCAACCGCCGCTTCCAGCGCATCCAGCGCCTCGGCTACGGATTTGTTCGTTTGAACTTTGATGATGTCGTCAGCCATGGCGGCCAAAGCCCCTCCGAGCGAAAAAATTGAAGCAAGTATCAAGCTACGCATGTCGGTATTCCTTCTGTAATATTCACTCCAATTCTCACAGGTTTTGGAAATCTGACAATCACAAGTCTGGCATCAGCAAAGCTTTGCCAGAATTGAAGGCGCCCATTTTACCCTTGCTTTCGAGAACAATCCGACCAGAAGCCAAACATTTTACTGTGTTGAGCCATAATTCGGGCGGAATCCCCGCTTAACTCCTTCGTCAAACACAACAACCCGGGTGGCAAACGTGAGTATTTCCAACCTAGACGTTCCCAAGACGTCCAGATTCGGATCAGCAACCATTGCGATCTTCTGCGCGGCGATTTTCACGAGCGCCAGTCTGCTGTTCTTTGTCCAGCCGCTTTTTGCCAAACTGGTTCTTCCAAAAATCGGCGGCGCCCCGGCGGTCTGGACGACCGCAATGCTGTTTTTTCAAGTGGTGTTGATACTCGGGTATGTGTACGCGCACCTGTTGACCAAGTTTCTGCCTTTGCGCTGGCAGATCATCGCCCATTTTGCCTTTTGGGTGGCGGCGCTGACTTTCCTGCCGCTGTCCACCAGCGAAAGCTGGAGCTATGACGCCTCGACCTCGACCGCGCTGCAAACGCTTGGCCTGTTCGCCGTAGGTGTGGGTGTACCTTTTGCGGTATTGTCGGCAAATGCGCCCCTGTTGCAGGCCTGGTACGCCAGGTCGGGCGGGCCTTCGGCGGATGATCCGTATTTCCTTTACAGCGCCAGCAATATCGGATCCTTGCTGGCGTTGTTGGCCTTCCCCCTGGTTGCGGATCCATTTTTTGGCGCGGCCGAGATCAGCCGTGCCTGGCTGGTCGGCTTCGTGCTGTTCGGCGCGCTTTTGCTTAGCAGTGGCATGATCGCCTTGCGGGGATCACGGCACACGAATCCGTCGGCCCAAACGGCGCTCAAGGCCAGTTTCCCGACCCTGCGGCAGATCGCTGTCTGGGTGTTCGTCGCCTTCATCCCCTCTTCCTTGATGCTGTCCTTCACAACGCGGGTCAGCACGGATCTGGGTGCTCTCCCCTTGATCTGGGTCGTTCCGCTGGCGGTCTATATCCTGTCCTTCATCGTCGCGTTTGCCAAATGGAAACACCTGACGTTGGACGCCTTGAACCTGCCCATGCTGGCGGCGCTGGCGGCGGGTGTCGTACTGGTGTCCAAGGTGGTCAGCGAGCATGACGCGCCGGTGGTTATTCTGCTCTATGTCCCGGTGCTGTTCATCATCGCCCTTTTTGCGCACCGCCTGCTGTACGACATGCGCCCATCCGCCGAGCAATTGACAGTGTTCTACATCGCCCTTTCCATGGGCGGAGCAATTGGTGGGCTGTTCAATTCGATCGTTGCGCCGATTGCCTTCACACGTGAGTTGGAGGCGCCAATCACCATGATCCTGGCCGGAGGATTGTTTCTTGTCCGCGCTCCGGGATTTGCCGTTCGCCATGTCATCATGGGCATCGCGGCAAGTGTTTTCATCCTCGTCATCGCAGGTGCGACACGCGGCGTCGCAGCCCTGAGCGCGGATATCCCGCGTGCAGGTGCCCTGTTCGCGCTGATATTCGCGGTGCTGTACCTGTTTCGGGCACAGGCCATGCGTATCCCTGTGGTTCTTACCGTCGTTCTGCTGCCCGCATTTGCGGTAAAGAACAATCCGGTGTTTGAAGATCGCAGCTTTTTCGGCGTGCATTCGGTGTATTCAAGCGAGGGCTACCGTGTCTACAAGAACGGCACCACGGTGCATGGCTGGCAACGCGAATCCGAATATGGCGCTCGGCCCACTCCGCTGTCCTATTATCACCCCGAAGGACCGATGGCGCAGGTCATCACGTCGGACTTCGGCAAGCAATCCGACAGCATCGGAATTGTAGGTCTTGGAACAGGTGCACTGGCCTGCTATCGGCAGCCTGCGCAAAACTGGGACTTCTTCGAGATCGACGCGACCGTTGACCAGATCGCACGCGACCCTTCGCTGTTCACCTATCTGTCGGAATGCACGCCCGATTCCGAAACCCATCTGGGTGACGCCCGAATCGTTCTGAAGCAAAAGCCTTTTGCCTTCGATATCCTGGTTTTGGATGCGTACAGCTCGGACGCGATTCCGCTTCACTTGATCACACGCGAGGCGGTGGAGATGTATACCAGCCGCCTCGCCGATGATGGGGTTTTGGTGTTCCACATCACAAACCGGTTCTACGATCTGGTCCTGCCTTTGGCCCGAATTGCCGACAGTTTGAACCTGACCGCTGCGCATCAGCGGCTGGCCGTGGGTGAAGAGCAGGTTGAAACCGGAGCCGCCACCAGCAGCGTTGTGATCCTGAGCCCCGACAAATCCCGAATTGAGAGTTTTGCGCAGGATGGCAACTGGCAAATCGTCGAAACCGACGGCGCGCTGCCATGGACCGATGACAAGGCAAACCTGCTTTCGGCACTGAAGCTGCTGAAGAACCGGGATCACTAAGCCCCCCGCTCCGCCCATGGCCCGTGCTACCAGGGCCGTGGGCGGCAAAACGTCTGTGGCATCGGCGGCGCTTTGCCGGTAAAGGTCCGGCAACGAAGGACGATCAGATGCTGAAAACCCGGATTATTCCTTGCCTTGATGTTGCCGATGGCCGCGTGGTCAAAGGCGTGAATTTTGTCGGTCTGCGCGATGCGGGCGATCCCGTGGAATCGGCCAAGGCGTATGACGCCGCAGGCGCGGACGAAATCTGTTTTCTGGATATCCACGCAACCCACGAAAACCGCGGCACCATGTTCGATGTGGTACAGCGCACGGCCGAGCAGTGCTTTGTACCTCTGACAGTCGGCGGCGGGGTTCGCACCAAGGATGATGTCCGCGCCCTGTTGCTGGCGGGGGCAGACAAGGTCAGCTTCAACTCGGCAGCCGTTGCCAATCCCGACGTGATCGCGGAATCAGCAGATCAATTCGGCAGCCAGTGCATCGTCTGCGCCATCGACGCCAAGACGGTCAGCCCCGGAAAGTGGGAGATTTTCACGCATGGCGGCCGCAAGCCAACAGGTATTGATGCGGTCGAATTCGCAAAAACCGTTGTCGCCAAAGGCGCCGGAGAAATCCTGCTGACCTCGATGGACCGCGACGGCACCAAGGCTGGCTTCAACCTGCCCCTGACCCGAGCGATTTCCGATGCAGTGGACGTGCCCGTAATCGCAAGCGGCGGTGTCGGCAATCTGGATCATCTGGTCGAAGGCGTCACCCAAGGTGGCGCAAGTGCGGTGCTTGCAGCCTCGATCTTCCATTTCGGAGAATACACGATCCGCGAAGCCAAGGAACACATGGCCGCCGCAGGCATTCCGATGAGGCTGACATGAGCATTCTGCACGACCTTGCTGCCACGATTGAGGCGCGCAAAGGGGCTGACCCCGATTCAAGCTGGACAGCCAAGCTGCTTGCAAAGGGTCCCGAGAAATGCGCCGAGAAATTTGGTGAAGAAGCCATCGAAGCCATCATCGAAGCCACGAAGGGCGATCAGGCCAAGCTGACCGCCGAAGCAGCAGACGTGCTGTATCACCTGCTGGTCATGCTGGCCGCCCGAGACGTGGCGCTGGAGGATGTTCTGGCCGAACTTGCGCACCGTCAGGGCATCAGCGGCATTGCTGAAAAGGCAGCCCGCCCCAAAGGGTAACGGCCGGGTTCCGCGCCGCCGCAACGGCCGCTATACTCGGGCGTCAGAATGGCAGGCCGAGGGCGCGACATGATCCGAATTTTGATGCTTGTGGCAACGCTTGCCATCGTTGCGGCATGTGCGGCGCCTCCCCCCTCGACCGGGGATGAGGTACAACGCCTGACAGCCGAGATTCAGCGTCTTGGCCCGGATATCGATCCGGAAGAAGCCCGCCGGGCGGCGCAAGTCGCCTATTCCTATACCGCGCAGCTGGTGGAAGAATACCAGATCACCGACCCGCCGCTGATCCACAATGCGAAGGTCAACAAGGGATTGCGCCCGCGTGGTCTGTGCTGGCATTGGGCCGAGGATATCGAGCGTCGTCTGAAACAGGAAAACTTCCAGACGCTGGAATTGCACCGCGCCATCGCCAACGCCGACAATCCGCTGAGGATCGACCACAGCACCGCGATTATCAGTCGCAAGGGAGAAACGCTCTATGAGGGCGTCGTGCTGGACCCGTGGCGCTATGGCGGGGTGTTGTTCTGGTCACCTCTGGTCGAGGATACCCGATATGAGTGGGTCCCTCGGGACGTGGTGCTGGAAAAACGACGACAGGAACAGGTTGCCCGCCTGAAACCCTATCAGCCAGCAACGCCCTAAAGCTTGGACGAGATGATCCCGGTGGAAAACCCACCCATGCGTAGCTCGCCAAACAGGCGCTGATACTCGATCTTCGGACAGCGGTTCATCACGACGTCCACACCGCGGGCCTTGGCCTTGGCTGCCGCTTCAGGGTGTTCAACCCCGATTTGCATCCAGATCGTTCCGAGGGACGGGAACACCTCCAACGCTTCGTCCACAATGGGCGGCACGGATTCGGACCGTCGGAAGATGTCTACCATGTCCACGGGTTCGGATATCTCCGAAAGGCTGCCGCGTACCCTTTGGCCAAACAGGTCTTTCCCGGCATGGCCCGGATTGACCGGGATCACGTTGAACCCTTTCAACGACAGGTAGCGGGCGACGTAATAGCTGGGCCGCACCGGGTTCATGGACACTCCGACAACGGCAACGGTCTTGGTGCGTTGCAGAATGGCTCTCAGCTGCTGATCGGAATAGTCTGGCATGCCCTATCCTTAGCAGGGTTCCAAAAAGAAAAAAGCGCCCAAGAAGCCTTGGGCGCCAGTTGTTGGAACGAGGGACAGTGAAATGACCCGCGGCAGTTCCATTCCGCGGTCATTGTGACATTTAGGCATATATTTGGTAAAAAAAAGAGGGGCAGCGCATTTTTGTGATGACTCTTCACAATTAGCTGATTCTCGCTTACTCTCGATAAAGGATTGCCGGCCAGTTTTCTTCAGCCAACTCAATGTATTCTGCCTGATCCTGCTGCCAGATTTCCTCGATCTCGATCGAGTGCGTCAGGTACAGACGACCATCCACGACCTTCCAGGCCTTGGGGTCCGAGCTCTTCAGAACTCCCATCGCCATCGCAAATGAACAATACCCGCCGAACTGCGGCGCGAAAGCACGGGGATTGCTTTCGAACAGCTCGCGGTTTTCCTGCGAGGTGAAATGCCACCTCGCCCCTTTCCACATCACGGAATTCTCGGGCATGCCCATGATCGGCGTAGAACCGTCGAAAAAGGACACGGCATCATACCCGGCCAACGCCACCCCTTCGGTGGTGTAGTAAACGGGCCTTTCCTGCGCATACGTGGCAGGCGCCAGAAAAAAAGCGCACAGCGCGCCAAGTGTGGAACGTCGGGTCAGCATTGCCATGTCAGAATCTGAAATCACTGGGGTATCAAGATGCAATTTTTTGCTGCATGCGGAACCCCTGTTGACGTGGATGTGAACGATCTTCACCCAAAAACGGTCAATCGAAAATGTCTTCGATCACATCCCAGGCTTCATCGAACACGCGCGAGAACATGCTCTTTTTCTTCTTTTTTCGCTTGGTCTTCCGTGGAGGGGAATGAGAAACCGCAGATCGCACCGTTTTGGCAGGCGCAGCCTTCCGCTTGGGCAGCATCTTCAGATCATGCAAAGGTGCGCCACAACTAGAACAGCTCAGCTCGTGCCGTTCTTTGCCCCTCAGGACCAGCGCAGCCCGGGTCCCGCAGTAGCAGCAGGTCGCAATTTTGGATGGACCGGAAATAACGCTCTCCTTTTTGTCAGGGCCGGGATGCATATAAGGCGATTGCCGCGGCATTTGAGACGTTCAGCGATCCGAATCCCCCGGCTGCGTCAATTTTCACCAATTGATCCACGGTTTCCTTCGTCTTTTGGCGCAATCCCGGGCCTTCCGCCCCCAGAACAAGTGCGACGGGGCGGTCCCGACCGTCGCTCAGCGCGCCTTCGATCGTTACCTCTGCTTCACCGTCCAACCCAAGGACCAGAAATCCCATATTCTGTAGTTCAACAATTGTGTCGGCCAGGTTGCGCATCCGCAGATAGGGTTGACGCTCCAGCGCGCCGCTGGCGGTTTTTGCCAGGGCCCCAGTCTCGGGCGCGGAATGGTGGCGGGTGCCTATGACGGCACTTGCACCCAGAACTTCAGCCGAGCGCAGAATCGCCCCGACATTGTGCGGGTCCGTAACGCGGTCCAGAAGGATGACGCGTGGATTTTCCCGACCGATGCAGTTTTCGGCCAGACCGCCCCAATCCAGCGGCTTTACCTCCAGCGCGGCACCCTGGTGCACCGAGCCTGCATCGATGGGCGCCGTAAACTTGCGCGGATCAGCCATCTCGGGCTCGATCCCAGAGAATTCAATCGCTTCCGCCAGCTTGTCCCGCGCATTGCGCGTTACGATCAGGCGCAGTTTCTGCCGATTGGGGTTCATCAAAGCGTCGCGAACTGCATGCAGACCGAACAGCCAAACGGTTTCAGCAGCCGCGGCCTTGCGTGCCTGTTCCTTTTCAACGACCCATTTGGGTTTCTTCATTTTTCAGGCCTCCGGGCCGGGAATTCGGTTTCCTGCGCCAAAGCGAAATTTTCCTGTTGACGCTCCTTTGGTGCGCTAGTAATCACGCCTCCACGTCAGGTGCAACGCCTGACAGTGGGCGACAGGCCGCAAGGTGTGGCAGGGGACTGTAACTCCCTCGCGGAGACGCACGCCTGGTTCGATTCCAGGGTCGCCCACCATCTTTCCCGTAGAATTCAAAGATGGCCAGAACGCCTTGCCCGTGCGTGCTCACGTGCATGCTTTTGCGCAATAACGGCCGCAAAGACTCGTAAAAGTTGCGAAACCGCGCATCGCCCGCTAGTCTGTTAACGTATTTGCGAGGGACATGTTATGAGACTGCTTTTGGCGGCACTTGCCGTTTGTGTCGCAGGCGCAGCGAATGCGCTGACTATTACATTTGACAATAACTTTCCGAATGATCCTCAAAGCGGGCTGACAACGTTTCAAGGAACCAGCCAAGGTTTCACTTTTGACTATGCACCCGTCTACAACTTTGGAAATCAGATCAACTTGCACGACGACAACGGTGTGCTGTCAACGGTGGTGCAGGCCGTAAACGGGACGAAGTTTACGGCACAATCCGTGGATCTGTCAGGATTGTCGCGCGTGTTCAAGACCGGATCCGGCCCTGCACCCGCACTTGGAACGCAGGCCTACAACCAGTGGCTCAAGGCGGGTACTGCGACAGTTCCAACCCTGACATTTTCGGGGCTTCTGAACGGTGCCACAGTTGCGACGCAGACGTTCGGACCTTCGGCTTTGAACACTTTTGGTTTCTCCAGTGGGTTCACGGCCATTGATCAACTGTTGATCACGCTGAACGTCCCCAACGCGGTCAAATTCCCCTTTGGCCTTGGGTCGAACACCGTTTGGTGCGACCAATGGTGTGGCGAATTCAACGTGGATAATTTGCAAGTCGCACCAGTCCCCCTGCCCGCAAGCGGGCTGCTTTTGATTGGGGCCGTTCTAGGCCTGTTCGGATACCGCAGGCTTAAGACAACCTAGTTGCACCCAACATCAAAAAACGGCGCTGCTTGTTGGTCAGCGCTGTTTTTTGTCTCTTAACCAACTGTTTGGAAGGTTCTATTCCGCCGCCGGACGCAGTTCCGAGACCTTGTTGAACCACGCCTCGATTGCATCCAGATCCGCCGGCAGGGCTTCCGCTGCACCATCCGCGAAGGTCTGGAATTTCTCTTCGTTCAAACCGTTCACGCCGACCAGCACCGGGATATCCATCGCCAGCGCTTCGCCGATCACGGGGCGGAATCCACGCCCATCGGATTCATGCTTGCCGAATTTGTTGATGATCAGCAATTGGGGGGCGCCCTCCAGCGAGGCGGTCACATATCCCACCGCCTGTTCCAGCGCTGCCGGGTCCAGACGGCAACCGCGCGACTGGGTGCCCAGCGACTGCGAAATGCGGATGGTTTCACCGTCGGGCAGCACGCGCAAGTCCATATCGCATTTGCTGCTGTCGGCGCACTCCGTGTTTGTTTGCACGACACCGGCCAGTTTTGATCCGGACGCCAGCAGGCGTTCCGCAACGGCGCTCAGCAGGCGGTCCGTCGCGCCGCGATCGGTGGTGGTGACATAGGCCAGATGCATCTTGGACCTCTTGTAATTCGTTTGTGACGTTTCAAATAGCACGCAAGGCACCGCCCGGCCACTCCCTCGTTCACGGAAGCGGGGACAGGCCAATCACAGGGGCGTGCAGGTGAAGCAGAACCGCATAGGCGGCGAGCGCGGCCAGCCACACCCCGGGACGCGGCCAGGGGCGCGGAGCGCGCAGTGAGAACCGCGCCGTGTTGCGGGACAAGCGGACCCATTCAAAGCCCATTTCCCGCGACTTGCGCCGGTCGACAAGGGCCATACCCATGGCTGCGAAACCGGCAAACAGGCCGAACAGAATCACATGAGACAGGCTGCCATTGGCAATTAGATGTGCCACCGCCCACAGCATCAGCGCGGCAAGGATCGGGTGTCGGGTGGTGCGCAGGATACCGGGCTGTTCTGGGTCAAATGGCCGATTGCCCAGCCCCCCGAATGAGAACGGGTTCTGAATGATCAGCCCCGCGACAGCCAGCCAGCAGACCACCGGCATGATCAGAACCGGCGCCCAGCGCAAAAACGCAAATGGCGGGATGACCTCGACATAAGGAGCGTTGGCAGCGGCGATGATCAACCACGCCAGGACGGCCAGCGACAGAACCGAATAGGCCGTGAAATACCCCCGGCGTCCGAGTGTATCGATCAGCCGTCCGCGTATAGCAGGCCGCACCGGAATCGCGTGGCTGAGAAGGAATGTGACGAGCGCTGCAAGGAATAGGACCCAACCGGTCATGGTGATCTCCGCGTTATTGGGATCGGTCTAGATCAGGACGGCACGGGTATCCTTGTCCAAAATCAAGTTCGGCGCAGGGGCTATGCATCGCCCCTGCCCTGTTTACAACCCAAGCGCCGCGCGGCGTTCTTCGGCAAAGCCCTGCACGATGCGGTCGGCAATCAGCGCCAGAATCGCCATCGCGGCCCCGGCGGAAATGCCAAGCCCCACATCCGCCTGACCCAGCGCCAGATAGATCGACTGTCCCAGACCCGTGGTACCGATCAATGCGGCGATCACCAGCATCGCAAAGGCATAGAGGATGGTCTGGTTCAACCCCAGCAGGATCGTGGGCGCGGCATAGGGCGCGCGCACGTCGCGCATGATCTGCCACTCGGTCGCACCGCTTGAGATCGCGGCCTCCATCATCTCGTCCGGCGTGTTGACCAACCCGTGCCGTGTGTAGCGGATCATGGGCACGATCGCATAAGCACAGATTGCCAGAAAGGCCGAGAACTCTCCGATCTGGAACACCATGAGGACCGGGATCAGGAACACGAACAGAGGGATTGTCTGCAACATGTCGCAGATCGGACGGACCACTTTCCACACCGGCTCCCAGACCGCGCTGGCAAGGCCGATCAGGCCGCCGACCACGGCACAAGAAAACACCGCCGCACCGCTCAGGTAAAGCGACAAGAGCGCCCTCTCCCACAGGCCCGAAACGAGGATGGTGCACAGCAGCCCCACGCACAGCGCCGCCAGGCGCCAGCCCCCCGCGACCCAGCCCAGAGCAGCGGCACCGGTCAGGACAAAGGGCCACGGCAGGTTGGCAATGCCGGTTTCCAGCATTCCAATCAGGATCAGGACGATCAGACCACCCGTCAGCCGCCCACGCCATGCCATCAACAGCGCGATCCCGGCACCTGCGGCAAACAGGCCAAAGCTCATGCCCGCCGTCCACTGGAAGCCCCAGGTGAAGGGCAGCACCGCCTGATCCAGACCGATCCGCAAAGGCAGCAGCACATAGAACAGTGAGTTGTTCTTGAGCGCATCCAACCACGGGCCATTGGCCTGAGTGAACGCGGTCAGACCGCTGTCCACGGCCTCGGCCATCGGATCCAGCAAGGTCAGTTCGGATGGGTTCGGCAACCACGCCCAGAAGGCGGCGGTGAAGACCACGGCGAAACCCAACATCGCCCAGACAACCCGGCTGTCATAACGTTTGCGCTCGGTCGCCAAGGTGCCGCTCATCCGGTCGATCACCACGGCAAAGACCACGATGACCAGACCCGCCATCAGCGATTCACCGAACTGCGCCTTGCGCATGGTCAGCAGGACCTCCCAGCCGATGTCGTTGAACCCGCCGATGACGGCGGCAATGATGACCATGGACAAGGCCGCCATCAGACATTGGTTCACACCGACCATGATCTGCGTCGTGGCGGCGGGAATTTCGACCTGAAACAGTTGCTGAAACCGTGTGCCACCGGACATGATGGCGGCCTCTTTGATCTCGGGCTCGACCCGTTCCAGCCCCAGCATCACGTTGCGCGCCATGGGCGGCGCGGCGTAGATGGCCGAGGCGATCAGACCGACGACGGGGCCAAAGCCAAAAAGCAACAAAAGCGGGGTCAGATACGCAAAAGTCGGCACCGTCTGCATGACATCCAGAACCGCCTGAACGAAGGATTTCACCCGCGGCACCTCGTTGGCGAGGATGCCGATGCCACCACCCAGTATCAGCGCCACCGGGACGGATACTGCGACCAAGGCCAGAGTGTTCATGCTCTCAGCCCAGTAACCCGACGCCAGGACAAAGCTAAGGCCCAGAAAGCCCAGCGCCGCCATGGGCAAACCGCCCAAGTACCAGCCCAGAGCGGTCACGATCCCGATCAGAAGGGGCCATGGCGTGTTGCCAAGCACGAAATTCGCCCAGTTCATCGGATAGGTCATCATATCCGAGAACAACCGCATCGCCGGTTTGATCAGGTTCAGAAACCAATCCAGAAACGCGCCCACCCATTGGGTTGCAGGCAGCTCCCACGCGGCGGGCCATTTGACCAGCCATGGGGCGATGCCCTCAAGTGCAAGGCAAACCGCACCGACGACAACCGTGATCACGGCGGCCTTGGCGCCCGCCGTCAGCCGCGCGCCGTGCTGCGTCGGAACCTCAGTTACGGCGGTCATGTCTCGTCCACCTGAAGCGCGGCAGCCAGATCGGACGGGTGCACCGTGCCAACGACATTGCCATCGGCATCCCGCACCGGCACGGGTTCATAAAGCTCCATGCAATGGGCCAGGGCCGCGTCCAGTGTCATCGACGTGGTCAGGCCGGGATCGTCCGGGCCGCACTCTGCCTCGCTTCGCATGACCGAGGCGACCTTGGCATGCTGCCCCTTGGCGACATCTTTCGAGAACTCGCGCACGTAATCGTCCACGGGTCGCAGGACGATATCCGTTGGCGTGCCGATTTGCACGATCTTGCCGTCCCGCATGATGGCGATGCGGTCAGCCAGCTTCAGCGCTTCCTGAATATCGTGCGTAATGAAGACGATGGATTTCTTCAACGTCGCTTGAATGCGCAGGAATTCATCCTGCAACTGGCGACGGATCAGTGGATCAAGCGCCGAGAACGGTTCGTCCAGAAACCAGATGTCAGGGTTTACGGCAAGACTGCGGGCGATACCCACCCGCTGCCGCTGCCCGCCGGAAAGCTGTCGCGGGAAGCTGTCTTCGCGCCCTTCCAGACCGACCAGCGAGATCACTTCCTGCGCGCGGTCCAGCCGTTCCTTTTTGCCAACGCCCTGAACGCGCAGAGGATATGCGACGTTTTCAGCAACGGTCATGTGAGGGAACAGGCCGAAATGCTGGAACACCATGCCGAGTTTTTTCCGGCGCAGCTCGGTCAGGGCCTTTTTCGAGGCGCCTATGACATTCTCACCATCCACCCGAATTTCACCACCGGTGCCGGGCAGCAGTTGCGAGATACAGCGGATCAGCGTGGATTTGCCCGAGCCCGACAGGCCCATGATGACGAACAATTCGCCTTCCCTGACCTCGAAATTGGCATCTTGAACCGCCGGAATGAACCCGTTTTCCCGCAGGTCTGCGGCGGCCTTGTCAGCGTCATTCCCTGACCGAGACAGCGCGTCGGTCAGGGCTTTGTCAGCGCCCGGGCCAAAGACCTGCCAGAGATTCCGGCAGGCAATGGCTGGCATGGTCGTGTCAGTCACCTAAGTGGCTCACTTGGTCGCCGCGTCGACAACAGGACGCCATTTGTCTTCGTTTTCGGCCATCCATGCGGCGACAACTTCTTCGACCTGGCCGCCGTCAACATCGATCGCACCCATCATCGGCTGCTGGTCTTCGACCGCCAGTTGATAGTTGGACAGGATTTCATAGGCGGCGGGCCACTTTTCTTCCAGGCCGCTCCAGCCGGCTTTAAAGATGCGCGATGGCGAAAAGTCGCAATCATTTACCGCGTTCGGGTTCGGACCCCACGCCGGATCGTTAAAGCACGCCTCTTCACCTGCGGGCAGTTCAACGAACTGCACGTCATAGGCAGACATCGCCCAGTGCGGCTGCCAGAATGTGATTAGCAGCGGCGATTTACGCTCGGTCGATGCGCGAAGTTCAGCGATCAAGGCGCCTTCGGAACCGGCGGGGACAGCCTTGAACGGCAGCTCAAGGCCGGCCATGCGATCCGCACCAGGTGTGCCCCAGTCGGCCGGATAGTCGACCAGACGGCCACCGGGCAGAGTTTCCGCCGTGGCGAACACCTGCGCGCAGTCTTTCAGCGCTTCCCACGCCGGCAAGCCGGGGCACATATCAGCGACATGCGCCGGGTATGCGATACCTTCCTTGGCATCCAGGCCAAGATCGCCGATTTCGACAACCGTGCCTTCCTCGATCTTCTTGGCATATTCATCCGAAACATTGGACGACCAGATTTCAAGCGTCGCGTCGATGTCTCCATCGGCCAGCGCCTGGAACTGGTTCATCATGCCGGCGGTCACATATTCCACGTTATAACCAGCGGCCTTGAGCATTTCACCCGCCACATGCGTGGTCACGTGCTGACCGGTCCATTCGTTGATCGCCAGTTTGATCGGCTCGTCCACAGCCCCCATATCCGCCGCATGCGCCGCACCGGCAACGGTTAGGGCCATAAGGCTTACACTCAGTTTTTTCATGGATTTTCTCCCTGTCTTATTTGTTTTGCCCACCCCGGCAGGGGTTTCCCGCCGGTATCTTTGTCTGATGACAATACCATGCCGCAACATGCACAAATTTGGTCGGAAAAGGAAAGTGATCAGTTTGTAACAGCGCAGCTTTCTTGCCGCTGATGCGTTGATTTTCCCCCGCAGGCGCCGCAAGGGCCCCTGCCCGACCCGCCAATATCCCCCGCCCCGGGGCACGGAATGTTGACTGACGAGTCAATCACAAACCGTTTTGAACCCGTTTGTCGAGGATTTCTTTGACAGTTCAGTGTTTTTTCTTGTTCGGGCTAAATTTCGATTCCGGTCGGGTGGCTTTCAAACACCGAAAATTCCCATTGCAAAAGGAAGGCAAAACAAATCACTCTTGATATGACGGCTTTGAGGTTGGGTTAATGCGTACATTTGACGAAATCTTTGATATTGCCGCCTCTCGCCACGGTGGGATCGATGCCTTTGCAGCACAGCTGACCAAGCCCAAAAGCCACGAAGAACTGGCGGCGATGCCCGACGACCGGTGGCTATCGATCATCACGAAATGCGTCTTTCAGGCCGGTTTCAACTGGAAGGTCATCGAAAACAAATGGGATGGATTCGAGGCCGCCTTTGACGGTTTCGATGTGGGCCGGTGTGCGTTCATGGATGATGAAAAGTTCGATTCCCTGCTGCAAGACACACGCATTGTCCGCAATGGAACCAAGATCGCAGCAGCGCGGGACAACGCGGCGTTCCTTTTGGAACTGCGCAACGAAGGCGGCGCAGGCCAGGTTCTGGGGGGCTGGCCCTCTGATGACTATGTCAGCCTTCTTGCCATGCTGGCCAAACGCGGGTCTCGTCTTGGCGGGGCTTCGGCGCAATATGCGATGCGATTTGCGGGGCGCGACAGTTTCATTCTGTCGCGGGACGTCACCGCCCGTCTGATCGCCGAAGGTGTGATCGACAAACCCGCCACGTCGAAAAAAGCCATGGCGGCGGTGCAACGGGCCTTCAATTCCTGGATGGATCAATCCGGGCGGTCTTTGACGGAAATCAGCCGGGTTCTGGCCATGAGCCTGTGAAAACGGTTTGAGGATCGCAAGCAGAGGACTAGGATTCACCTCATGGTTCTGCGCGTATTCCTGTGTGCTCTTTTATTGCTGTCCTCTTGCGGCCGTCCATTGACAAAGCAAGAGCGCAACTTTGCGGATGCCATTCAGGGCGAAACCCTGAATCTTGACAGCGTGCGATTGGTCCAAGGTGCGCCGGTTGCCAATGTGACGTATTTCCGCGAAGAGCGGCCACGTCTGGCCTGTCGCGAGCGCATCCTTCCTCCGGTAGAACCCGGGCCGGTGACCGGCAGGCCCGCGGCCGTGGCCCTGTTCAACAAAGTCTACTTTGCGCGCGATTGGTATCTTGAAGACTACATGTCCGATTTTCCGGATCAGATGAATCTGGTGGCCGCGATGCTGCTGGCCCATGAACTGACGCATGTCTGGCAGTGGCAGAATCGCCGGACCACCGGTTACCACCCGTTGCGAGCAGCGGCGGAACATGGTGGGCGCAGCGACCCGTATCTTTTTGACCTCGAAACCTCGCCGGACTTCCTGTCCTACGGGTTTGAACAGCAGGGCGCCATCGTCGAGGAATACGTTTGCTGCCGTGCGCTGGACCCTCAGGCCACCCGAACCATACGGCTGCACAGGATGCTGAGCGCGCATTTTGATCTGTCCCCGCTTCCGCAAAAAGGGCGAGAGCGCGCGATCTTGCTTCCCTGGAGCGAGGCCGAGATCGACGGGATTTGCAGCGGAACCTAATTCTGCTGCAAGGTCTCCAGATAGGCCACCAGATCCACGATGGGCTGGCTCGTCAAAATTGGCTGACCCTGCGGCGTTTTCATGGATGTGTCCTGCCCGTCAAAATAAGGACCATAAACCGGCATAGGGCTACCATGGCTGACCAGCGGATCCCGACCATCAATGCGGGAGACAACGCGGGCAGTCGGGAACACGCCCTCTTCGTTGGACAAAGCGGTCAGATCGCTTGGTTGAACCACCAGCACGGCTGCCATCGGACCTTGGCCCATCGCGTCGATTCCGTGGCAGGTCGCGCAATGGTGCATATAGAGTTCCTCTCCGGTCTTCGCGTCCTGAGCCCAGGCGGCCTGCGAGGCAGCAGCCGAAACCCCAAGAACCATTACACTGATTGTTGCCTTGAACATCGTATCCTCCTGCCTGGATTGGCATTTGCAGGGTTGCCCGATGACCGTCTTGGCGCAATGATCCAGATCAACGAAAAAGGTACAGAGGTTTCGGGCAATGACACAATACGCCGCCATCATGCTGGCCGCCGGATTTGGAATTCCGATCCTGGCCGCGCTCAATGCGGCGCTGGGGAAAGTCATCGGGTCGCCAACTGCGGCAGCCGTTGTGCTGTTTGCCATCGCCTTCGCCGCCTCCGCCTTTGTCATGGCGCTGTTTCCCGGATTTGCGGCCTTGTCCAAGATTGCCAATGCGCCGAAACACCTGTTGCTTGCAGGTGTCCTGATTGCTTTCTATGTCCTGTCGATCACCCATGTCGCACCACATTTCGGGGTGGGCAATGCCGTGTTCTTTGTGCTGCTCGGGCAATTGATCAGCGCTGCGGCCATCGACCATTTCGGCCTGTTCGGCGCACAGGTCGAACCGCTTACACTCATGCGGATGGGCGGGATCGCCGTCATGGCCATTGGCGTTGCGATCACTCAACTGGCCTGAGCACCCCGCCCTCAAGCCGGACCATCCGGTCCATGCGCGCCGCAAGGTCAAGATTGTGCGTTGCTATCAACGCCGACAACCCTTCGTCCCGCACCAGCTTCATCAGTGTATCAAAGACCTGATCCGAGGTTTCGGGGTCCAGATTGCCCGTCGGTTCATCCGCCAACAAAACACGGGGCGCATTCGCCAAGGCCCGGCAAAACGCCACCCGCTGTTGTTCCCCACCTGAGAGTGCAGCGGGGCGATGGCTGGCGCGTGCGGCCACACCGACACGGTCCAGCAGATCCAACGCTCGGGCCTGTGCGGCCTTGTCCGGTACACCATTGGCCAGTTGTGGCAGGGTAATGTTTTCCAATGCCGTGAATTCCGGCAGCAAGTGGTGGAATTGATACACGAACCCGACATCCTGCCGACGCAGTGCGGTTCTGGTCCGGTCGCCCTTGCCCGATACGTTCTGCCCGCCGATTTCAACGGTTCCTTCGTCGGGCATGTCCAGCAGACCGGCGATATGCAGAAGCGTTGATTTACCTGCCCCAGAGGGCGCAACCATCGCTACGGCCTCACCCGCGCGCAGATCCAGATCAACTCCGCGCAGGACCTGCACCTCGCCCGGTTTGCCTTTCAGATAGGTCTTGGTCAGACCTTTCAGACGCAATGTGACATCATTCATAGCGCAACGCCTCGACCGGGTTCAGCCGCGCCGCTCGACGGGCAGGGAAATAGGTGACGACAAAGGACAGGCCAAGCGACAGGCCGATCGCCTTGAGCACGTCGCTCAGATGCAGCTCGGCGGGCAAGGCATAGATGCCCCGGATCGAAGGATCCCAGACGCCGCCGCCCATCACGTAATTCACGAAGGAAAAGATCGGATCGATATAGATCGCAAAAAGACACCCCAGGATGACCCCCATTGCCGTTCCGATCAGGCCGGTAAAAGCTCCGCAGATGAAAAAGACACGCAGAACCGATCCTTCGCTCAGGCCAATGGTACGCAGGATGCCGATATCGCGCCCCTTGTTCTTGACCAGCATGATAAGGCCCGAAACGATATTCATCGCGGCGATCAGAACGAGGATCGAAAGGATGATGAACATCACGTTGTCTTCAACTTCCAATGCCCGCAGGAACCCACCGGATGCATCCTGCCAGGTCCAGATCTGGCTGCGCTCGCCCGAGGCCTCGAGAATCGAAATAAGGATCGGGCCCAGGTCTTCGGGGTTGTCCACCATCACTTCGATTTCGTCAGCCACACCTTCGCGATTGAAGAAACCCTGCGCCTGCGAAAACGGCATGTAGACGCGCGTGCGGTCGATGTCATAGCGCCCGGCCGAGAACACATAGACAACGCGATAGGCATTCACGCGGGGCGACGTACCGAAGGCGGTTTTGACGCCGTTGGGCGACGTCAACTTGACGACATCCCCGACCGTTGCCCCGATGCTGCGCGCCACGCCTGAACCAATTGCGATGACATCCTCACCCGCCTGGAATTCAGACAAGTCCCCCACAGCCTGCTCTGCCCGGGCAATTCCGGGCAGATCACGCAGATCGTCGGGTCGGATTCCAAACACTTCAACCCCGCTGCTGCGGTCGTGGTTGGTGATCAGCACCTGCCCCTTCACCAAAGGAGCCGCGCGTTGAACACCGGGCACTTGTGCGATCCGGGCCGCGCGCTCTTCGTAGTCGGCGATTGTGCGATCCACCCGCCCCTGCGCGTCAATCTCGCCTGACGAATAGACCGTTACATGCGCGTTGGCGCCCAGGATGGTGCCGACGAATTCGGAACGGAAGCCGGACCGGACCGCCAGTGTCGCGATCAGGGCAAACACTGCCAATGTGATCCCGATCAGAGAAATCCAGGTCATCACACTGACGCCGCCCTCGGCCCTGCGGGCCCGCAGATAACGCCATGCGATTTTCCATTCAAAAGGGGCAAAGGGCGGGGGTGTGTTGGCCATGCCTTCTCCGGGGTGTTCATGTTCGCGGGGACAGTTTCGGCATTTCACCCGATGGTCAAGCCGGTTGTCGCTCTGAACCCGCTCCTCAGCCTGAACAAGCCGAATCAATCCGGTTGCCCAGCACGGCGGCCGGGCCAAATGGATGACTTGAAAATCTGGTGCTACACCATGAGTTGTGAAGCCCATCACAGACAAACCGGTATTGTTTCATGTATGAAGTTAATCATCGCGCTTTGTGAGCTCCTGAATCGAAAAAGCAACAATGGGCGCGAAATTTTATTACTCTTTTTGATTATTTTCAGAAACTTTGTCACCCTGTATGTGGGGGAACACATTTAAGGAGCGGGGGTCGCTCAATGAATTTTCAAATTTCAACCAACGGTGCGGGGGTTATTCCGTCTCGCCAAGCATCAAAAGAACTGGATTGTGAAACAGCGGCGCTGCTGCGTGCGGCCATTCGGCCGATCTTTGCCAGCGCGGCAAGCTGGGGCAATCTGACGGATATTCTGAAAGACAAAGGGTACCGTCTGGTTTTCCGGCAAGGGCGTCTGTGTATCACGGATCGCACTACGGACGCGCGGGTTTGCGGATTGCGGTTTCTAGGTCTTGAGTTTCGCGACCTGGTCAACCGGCTGGGCCGTCCGATCGTGGTCGCACGCGGCGATGGCGCCAACGGAGATATCCTTGCAACGCGCCCGACGGCAGACCAAGACTGACCTCTCAACCGATCGAATTGGTCAGATCACATTTGGTGGCCAAGCCAATCGCATGGCCACCTTCGCGAAATGGATCTGTGTTGCGTGACAGCAAGACCCGTCACCGGTGACGGTGCTCAGGCAATCTGCTGGTAGATTTCAGCAACTTTGGTAACGGCCGCCTCGGGGCTCAGTTCCTCGCTTTCGCCGGTCCGGCGGCAAGTCAGTTCAACGACACCATTCTTCAGGCCACGCGGCCCGACCGTGATCCGCCAGGGCAGACCAATCAGGTCCATGGTCGCAAACTTGCCCCCGGCCCGTTCATTGCGGTCATCATAAAGCGGCTCCAGCCCCAAGGCTGTCAGAGCATTGTAGATTTTGTCACAGGCCGCATCCGCTTCTTCATCGCCCTGCTTCAGGTTCACGATGCCGCAATGGAACGGGGTCACGCCCTCGGGCCAGATGATGCCTTTGTCGTCATGGCTTGCCTCGATGATCGCGCCGACCAGGCGGCTGACACCAATCCCGTGACTGCCCATATGCACCGGAACCGGTTTTCCATCCGGGCCCTGCACGGTGGCACCCAGCGGCTCGGAATATTTCGTGCCGAAATAGAAGATCTGCCCAACTTCGATACCACGCGCCACGCGGCGGCGTTCTTCGGGGATCTGATTGAACAGCGCCTCGTCATGCGTTTCATCCGTGCGTGCGTATTTCGAGGTGAACTCTTCCAAGATCGCCTGACACTGTTCGCGGCTGTCATAGTCAATCTCACGATCACCAAAGGTAAGATCGGTGACGGCGCTGTCATAGAAGACCTCGGATTCACCAGTGTCAGCCAGCACGAGGAACTCATGGGTGTCATCGCCGCCGATGGGCCCCGAATCCGCGCGCATCGGGATCGCCTGAAGGCCCATACGCTCGTAGGTACGCAGATAGCTGACAAGATGGCGATTATAGGCGTGCAGCGCATCTTCCTTGGTGAGGTCGAAGTTGTAGCCGTCCTTCATATAGAACTCGCGGCCCCGCATCACGCCGAAACGCGGGCGGATTTCGTCGCGGAATTTCCACTGGATCTGATAGAGGGTCAGCGGAAGGTCTTTGTAGCTGTTCACGTGGCCGCGGAAAATATCGGTCACCAGTTCTTCGGCCGTGGGCGTGAACAGCATGTCCCGGTCATGCCGGTCCTTCATGCGCAGCATTTCCTGCCCGTAATCGTCATAGCGGCCGGATTCGCGCCACAAATCCGCCGATTGGATGATGGGCATCTGGATCGCGATGTGACCGGCCCGGGCCTGTTCTTCATGGACAATGTTTTCCAGCTTGCGCAGCACTTTGAAACCCAGCGGCAGCCAGGAATATATCCCGGCAGAAGCCTGCTTGATCATCCCGGCACGCAGCATCAGCCGGTGGCTAACGATCTGGGCCTCGGACGGGTTTTCCTTGAGAACGGGCAGAAAGTAACGGCTGAGGCGCATGAACGATCCTATTTGTCTAGCGAAAGCCCGAATGCTCTACGCGATCCACAAAGGCTAGGCAAGGCGGCGCATCATTCAGGCTTGCGCAGCAAATAAGTGTAATAGTTGCACGAACCAAAGAACGTGCCTTCCCGCGCGGCTGCTTTCTGACCTTCGGCCCATTTCAAGGCGGTCTCGGCGTCGATCGCGCCTGCCTGAATGCAAGGGCCGACATAGGCGTCGATCATGTTTCCGAAGAACGAGGTCTGGCCAGCCTCGGCCAGCAATTCCGGGATGAAACCGGCAAGTTCCAGCCCCGCCTGCCGGGCCAGGAACGGAAGATGCCGCAGAACGAACGGATTGCCGACAACCGTCTGCAAGATTGCGTCCACCGCCATCGCGTTGGCGTCAGGGTCGCCAGCACCGATCGTCAACGACGCATAGTCGCCATCGAAAATGGCGATCGTGCCGCCGGGCCGCGTCAGCCGCGCGGCTTCCTCTAGCATCGCCGTCGGGTCCGCCACATGGCTGATCACCGTATGTGCGATGACGATATCAAAGCTGCCTTGGCCGTCACCGGTGTTTCGGGAATCCGCAACCTCGTACCGAATGCGCCCCGCCAACCCCGCGGCATCCGTCTTTTCCATTGCTACCTTGATCAGTTCCGCTGCCAGATCCGACCCGACAATCTCGCATTCCGGGCCGACCCGGTCAGCCAGCGCCCGTGTCACGACGCCCGTGCCACAGCCCAGATCGACAATGCGGTGGCACGAGGCCCAGTCGAGCCGGTCGAAATAGCGTTCGCGCATTTTCACGAAATCCGGCATTTCGCCGCGAAACTCCAGACGGTCCGCGACGACGCGAACCGTGTCTTCCCCCTGTTGATCCAGGCTCTGATAGATGTCGGGCATTGCTCCGTCCCCCAAGGCAGGGCGTCAGTATAGCACGTTTCGGCCCGGCACGTCGGCTCTCTGCGCTGGCGGGCTGTGAAAGCGACGCCGGACAATGGCGCATTTGCGACCCAAGGTCAGTCGGGTTTTTGATTGACCCGCCAATTGGGAATTTCAATTGTGGCGGGAACACAAACACCAGGAGGCGCTGTTGCAGACAATTCAGGAACCCGCCCGGCAGATACCTGTCATCCACCAGACCGATATTCTGGTCGTGGGCTCTGGCCCGGCCGGGTTGGCAGCAGCGCTGGCAGCGGCCCGCGCAGGCGCAGACGTGTCGCTAGTTGACCGGTTCGGCTGTATGGGCGGCAACATCACTGCCGTCGGCGTCGAAGGATTCGCCTGGTACCGGCACGAGCAAACCGTCGAGGCCGGCGGCATCGGGATGGAGTTCGAAACCCGCGCCAAAGAGATGGGCGCGGCGGTGCCCGAAAGCCAGTCGCTCAGCTATGAACTGGACAGCGAAGGGTTCAAGCTGGTGGCGGACAAGCTGGTCGAAGAGGCGGGTGTTCATCCGATGCTGCACCGGCAATTCGTCGCCCCGATAATGGACGGCGACCGGATCACTGGCATCATCACCGAATCCAAGGCCGGGCGCGAGGCGATACTGGCCAAGGTGGTAATCGATGCCACCGGCGACGCCGATGTGGCCCATCGCGCGGGGGCCCCGACGCATAAAACACCTAGGGAGGACATGATGGCGGCCTCTGTCATGTTCCATCTGGCCGGGGTGGACAAGCGCGCCTTTATGGAAGGCGTCAAAGCCGATCCGCAGACCTACAAGGACTGGGGCGGCGGCGGTGAGTGGAACATCGAAACCAGCGGCAAAGAGGACGACATGTTCTCGCCCTTCGTGCACAAGCCGTTCCAGCAGGCCATCGATCAGGGCCTGATCCCGCCGCATCTGAACACCATCGCGGGCACATGGGGTGCGATGCATGACACGGGTGAGCTGACCTATATGAACCTCATCCATCTGGCTGAGGTCGATGGCACCGATCCCGACAGCCTGACAAAGGGTGAGATCGAAGGCCGACGCCAGTCGATGCTGGCCATCGAAGCCCTGCGCCGCTTCATGCCCGGATGCGAAAACGCACGGCTTCGGAACTTCGGCATGACCATCGGCATCCGCGACACCCGCAAGATCGACGCGGTATATAACATGACCGAAGACGACGCCCGCCATCAGGGCCGGTTTGAGGATACGATCGGCATCTACCCCGAATTCATCGACGGCTATGGCATCCTGATCCTGCCGACCACGGGGCGGTATATGCAGGTCCCCTACCGCTCGATGCTGCCCAGGGGCGTCAAGGGCCTGCTGGTCGCTGGGCGGTCGCATGGTGCGGACCGGGTGGCCCATGCCGCCACGCGCAACATGGCCTGCTGCGCCGTCATGGGCCAGGGTGCGGGCATTGCGGCGGCCATGGCACTGAAAAGCAATCAGAGCCTGGACCAATTGAACCTGGCACTTGTTCACACGGAACTAGAGCGTCAGGGGGTCAGGATTCACTGATGGACAGGATTCCGACAATAGACATCTCGCCGCTGTCCGACCCTGGCAGCGCAGCCTTTGCCGCAACGGTACAAGGTATAATTGAGGCCTGCACAGGAATCGGGTTTCTGTCCATCACCGGGACAGGTGTGTCCCAGCAGACGGTGGATCAGGTCCGTCAGACCACACGAGAGATCTTTGCCATAAATGAATCCCGCAAATGGGATCAGGCCATCACGCGCGAGAATTATCGCGGTTATATCCCGATGGGTTTTTTCACACCGAATGACGGATCCGGCAAAGCCGACAAATACGAGGGTTACAAGCTGCACCACGAGGTTGCCGCCACCGACCCCGTGCGCAGTGAATGTGCCCTGTACGGCCCAAATCTGTGGCCCGCCGAAGTTCCCCGCGCCAAAGAGGTCATCCTGGATTATTGGCGTCAATTGGATCAGGTCACTGATGTGTTGTTGGGCGCATTGGAATCCGGCCTGAACTTGACCTCTGGCATTTTGCGCGACGCGTTCCGCAACCCGATGACCAATATGACATTGCTGCACTATCCCCCGCAGGCCGCGGAAGAAGCGGGCTATGGCATCCATCCGCACAAGGATACGGACGCACTGACCATCATCGCGCCCGATCCGGTGGGCGGGCTCGAGGTGCAGACCCGCAGCGGCAAGTGGATTTCACCGGACTGCCCACTCGGTGGTTTCGTGGTGAATATCGGCGACATGCTGGAACTTTGGTCAGGCGGGCGATTGAAATCCACGCCACATCGGGTGGTCAACCGGTCGGGCAAGGAACGGTATTCTTTCCCTTATTTCGCCGTACCCCGCCATGACGTCATTGTTGAACCGTTGTTGCCCGCCCTGCCCGGTTTCGACCGCCCGGCGGTTCATTGTGGGCACTGGTCGGCAGAAATCTGGCGCACCAACTGGCCCGATGAAGCCGCAGACGAAGACACCCCTGAACTGGGGACGTTGCACGATTGAAACGGGCAAAGCCCCTGCCCATGAAGCGCTTGCATCATGGGCTTTGATGCGCCAAGAACGCCTGCAAGGGCCTGAACAAGGGGATCACGATGGCTTTGCCGGTAAAGGATCAGCTGAGATACTGGGGCGTCGCCGCTGCGGTTTTTGTTTTGATCCTCTGGGCCTTGGGGGATGTCCTGCTGCCCTTCGTCATAGGCGGAGCAATTGCGTATTTCCTTGATCCCGTTGCGGATCGGCTGGAGCGGTTGGGCCTGTCGCGCATCGCAGCCACAGCCATCATCACCGTCATCGGGATTTTGGGGTTTATATTGGCGATCCTGATGGTCGTGCCCGCCCTGATTACCCAATTGCTGGATCTGATCGACGTTCTGCCTGACCTGTTCAAGCAATTGCGCGGGTTCATTGAAAAACAATTCCCGTCGCTGCTGGACCGGGAATCAAACACTCATCAGATGCTGGTGTCCTTCGGCGACATGCTGAAGTCCAAGACCGGGGATGTTCTGCAAACGGTTCTTGCCTCACTCGGGTCCGCGATAAACATTGTTGTCCTTCTGGTAATCGTGCCCGTCGTGGCTGTTTACCTGCTGCTGGACTGGGATCGCATGGTCGCTCGCATCGGAGAGCTCCTGCCGCGTGACCACGCCCCCACCATCAGGCGGCTGGCCGGTGAGATTGACGCCGTGCTGGCCTCTTTCGTGCGCGGGATGGGAACGGTCTGCCTGATCCTAGGTACCTACTATGCCGTCGCGCTGATGCTTGCCGGTCTGCAATTCGGCCTGATCGTGGGGTTCATCGCGGGGCTGGTCACGTTCATCCCCTATCTGGGCGCCCTGATCGGAGGCTCATTGGCCATCGGGCTGGCGCTGTTTCAGTTTTGGGGAGATTGGGCACATGTCGGACTGATCGCGGGGATCTTTGCCATCGGGCAGGTCACCGAGGGGAATTTCCTGACACCCAAACTGGTAGGCAGCTCTGTCGGGCTGCACCCGGTCTGGCTGCTGCTGGCGCTGTCGGTCTTTGGGGCTTTGTTCGGCTTTGTCGGCATGCTGATTGCCGTGCCCGTGGCCGCAGCATTGGGCGTGCTGGCCCGATTTGCCACATCGCTGTACCTGGACAGCCGACTTTATACCGGTCTTGAACGTCAGGATCAGGAAACCGAGTAAATGGCCCGACAACTCAGCTTTGATCTGCCCGCCAAAACTGCGCTCGGGCGAGAGGACTTTTTTGTGTCGCCTGCCAATGCCTTGGCCGTGGCGATGATCTCGGCCACATCCTGGCCGGGAAACAAGCTTGTTCTGACCGGCCCGGCCGGTGCGGGCAAAACCCATCTGGCGCATGTCTGGGCCGCGGAAACCGGCGGGCGCATCATTCAGGCCGCTGATTTGCGGTATGACGACGTGCCGGATCTGGCACGCAGGCCGATTGCCGTCGAAGACGTGCCCATGATCGCCGACGATGCCGACCAGCAGAAAACGCTGTTTCACCTGCATAATCTGGTTCTGGCCGAGGGGAACGCCCTGCTGATGACTGGTCGGCTGGCCCCGAAGTTCTGGGAATTGCCACTGGCCGACCTGCAAAGCCGGGTCGAAGGCGCCCATCACGTGGCGCTGGATCCGCCCGACGATGCGTTGCTGGGTGCGGTTCTGGCCAAACTGTTCGTAGATCGGCAGCTGAACCCCGGCCCCGAGGTAATCGCCTATCTGGTCAAACACATGGATCGTCGATTTGAAACTGCGGCCGACGTAGTGGAGCAACTGGATCAATTGGCCCTTATGGAAAAGCGCGACATCACCCGTTCCCTGGCCGTGCGGGTTCTGAACATGAGCCCGGACGAGATCGAGTCGGGTGATTGACCCGCACCCGCCAATTTCGCATCCTCACACAGCATTATCTGGAAAACACATGGATCAGACCGCTGCAACCGACATCCCTGATTGGGGGCCTTTCGGAAAGCCACTGTTCGACGAGCCTGGAACCCGGGCATTGTCGCGTGTCGGAGTTGTCGATGTCGGATCCAACTCGGTCCGGATGGTCATCTTTGACGGTGCGGCCCGATCGCCGGCCTATTTCTACAATGAAAAGGTCATGTGTGAATTGGGCGCGGGCCTGTCCGAGACCGGGCGACTGAACCCGCGTGGGCGCGAACGGGCACTGGCGGCGCTGCGACGGTTTCAGAATCTGGCGGTTGATCTGGAATTGCCGGGCCTGCATGTCGTGGCCACGGCAGCGGTGCGCGAGGCCAAGGACGGGCCGGATTTCTGCGATCAAGTCAAGGCAGAGACCGGGCTGCACGTGGAAGTCATCGACGGGGAAGAAGAAGCCCGTTTATCAGCTCAGGGAGTGCTGCTGGGATGGCCTGGAGCCTATGGCCTGATCTGCGACATCGGCGGGTCGTCGATGGAACTGGCCGAGATCGGAGACGGTCAGGTCGGCCGCCGCCTGACTTCGGCCCTCGGGCCGCTGAAACTGCGCGATATCAAGGGCGGACGGCGCGCACGCAAGGCCCATATCAAAAGCACGATGGAACAGCTGCGCGATCAAATGGGTCCGCAGCGGGATCGTCTGTTTCTGGTTGGCGGCAGCTGGCGGGCCTTTGCCCGGCTGGACATGCTGCGGCGGGGCTATCCGCTGAACGTGCTGCATGAATACCGGATGACGACAAAACAGGTTCGTGAAACGATCAAGTTCATTGAAAAGAACGATCATGAAAAGCTGCGCAGCCAGGCCGGTGTATCCAGCTCGCGGATGTCGCTCATCCCCTACGCGATGGATGTTCTGGCCCGGCTGATCCGAACGTTCAAACCGAAGGACATCGCCATATCCAGCTATGGGATCCGTGAGGGATTGCTGTATGAACAAATGTCGCAGGAGTTGCGCGACCGGGACCCGCTGATCGAAGCCAGCCTTTTTTCCGAATCCAAGGATGCCCGCCTGCCCGGATTTGGCCGAAACCTCTATGATTTCGTGATGCCGCTGTTCAAATCAGCGCCCCCCAGCAGCGTTCGACTGATCAAGGCTGCGTGCCTGCTGCACGATGTCAGCTGGCGTGCTCATCCCGATTACCGGGCCGAAGTCTGTTTCGACAACGTCACCCGCGCCAATCTGGGCGGTTTGAAGCATTCCGAACGTGTCTTTATCGGGCTGGCCTTGCAGCACCGGTATCGCAACAAACGCGAAGGCAACCGGTTTGCGCCCCTGTATGATCTGCTGGACGAAAAAGGCCAGAAAGACGCCGAGATTCTGGGCAAGGCCATGCGCTTTGGCGCGATGCTGTGGATGCACAATGACGCCAATATGGGGCGCCTGAAATTCTATCCCAAAAAGCGGGAGTTGGAGCTGTACCTGCCCGAAGCAGCAGCTCCTCTGTTCAGCGAAGTAGCCGAAGCGCGCCTGAATTCACTGGCGAACGCCCTGAAATCCGATACGCGCGTGATCATCAAGGGCTGACCCTCGATCCGATCAGATATCAGTTGCCCCTTCGGGCAATTCTTCACCTTCATTTTCAGGCTCTGGCGGATCCTCGGCCTGTTTCCTGCGGATGATGATATCGCCATTGGGCAAGATCTCGGGCGCTTCATAAGCGCTCCAATCCTTGATCTCGGCCCCCAGCTCGGCCAGTGCGGGGCCCATTTCCCGCAAGAACGACTGCATTGCCGGGCCAAACTCATCCGCAAGGCCCAGCAGCTCATCCAGCGCCGGTTCCATCTCCTTGCGCAGACCTTCGAAAAACAGCTCGGCCCCCTGCTCCATCAGGGACTTGCTGTTGTCTTCCTGCGAAAGGGCGGGCGCGGCGATGCCGGCAGTGATCATGCTTATCAGCAAAACGTGTTTCATACCTAGAATATAGCGCCCCAGCCGCAGGCGTGAAAGGTCACAGGTCGATGTCCAGTGTGACCGGGAAATGATCCGACGCCGTCAGCAGCGCCTGTCGCAGGTCCGGTGCGGACCAACAGGCCGCGTCGCGAAACGGATGCCAAATGCGCCAGGCCGGGCGGTATGCACGCAGATCCTGGGTTATCATTATGTAATCCAGAAGAGCCTCGAGAAACCTGCCTTCTTCCGGGCGGGCAAAGCGCGCCGTGGAAGGTATCGATCCCGGCCGAAAACCATGAGCCGTCACCGCGTGCGGGTCGAACAACCCTGCCTCCAGCAAAATCTCGACCGAAGAGCGGCCGAACAGATGCTCGAACTCATCCAGCCCGGGGCCGTCGTTCAGGTCTCCCAGCAGAATGACAGGTTCCTGGCTGGCAACGTGCATCTCGACCCGCCTGGCCAGCCAGACCGCCTGCGCCAGTTGCTTGCGGCGGTTGGCAATCGAGATCCGGATCGCCTCATCCCGCGACCCGGCCCCATGCGGAGCCTTGGATTTCAAATGAGCTCCGATCAGCCGGACGTCGTGGCCCGATTGCGTCGTCACCGCCAATTCCATCGGTGGTTTGGAAAACCGCACGACATCCTCGGTCGCATCAATATCCAGATCGATTCTGAACGCACCTTCGAACCGGGGGGCCAATGGGTCGTCGATGTCACCCTTGGGATCATGGCGCACGGTGAGAATGGTCCTGTCGTAGAGTAGCGCCAGCTCTTGATGGGTGTCGTTGGCAAACCCCATCACCGCGTCAGAGATGCGCAGATCGAACGCCTCGGCAAAGGTTTGCAGGGCCCGCACCGTGTTCTGGCGTTTGCCGGTGTTCGGAGCCTCGACAATCAATACCGCATCCGCGTCAATCGCGGTCAGCACTTTTGCAATCGCCTCGACCTGCTGCGCCTTGGTGACATCATGCCGACCGGACCAGGTGTCATCGACGATCAGATTGTCGTTTTGATCAAAAAGATTGGCAAACCATTCGATATTGTAGGTCGCCAGCCGCATCCTGTCAGGCCCGCGCGCCGTTGATCTCATCCCAGGCGCGGTTGATGTCGATCATCTTTTTCTCGGCCAGTCGGATTGCCTCTTCCGGGACACCGCGCGCCATCATGGCGTCCGGATGCGTTTCGCGGACCAGTTTTCGCCAGACTTTGCGGATATCGGGCAAGGGCATGTCCTGCGGCACACCCAGTACCGTGTAAGGATCTTTTGGCGCATCCGGCACGAATCGTGCCCGCAATGCTTTGAATTGAGCGTCGGTTTGCCCGAAGATCTTGCTCACTTCTTCCAGGAACGCGTTCTCATTGGGGTGGTAGAACCCATCGGCCATGGCGATGTGAAACAGCCCCTCCATCAGGTCGCAAAGCGTGGTGCTGTCTTCGGCGAACATCCGGGCGATCTTGCGGGCATAATCCTGATACCCTGCCACATCCGTGCGCGCCATGTTGAAGACCCGCGCGGCATCTTCTTCGTCTTCGCGCGCGATCTGGAACACATCGCGGAAGGCAGTGACTTCATCTCGTGTCACCTGACCGTCTGCCTTGGCCATTTTGGCGCCCAGGGCAATCACCGCAATCGTGAACGCCACCGATCGTTCCGGCGGTGTTCGCAGCTTTTCAAAAACTGCGGCCAGGCTTTCGCCTTGGGCCAGCGCGCTGAGCGCATCGGATATGCGGGTCCAGATCGACATGGGCGTACACTAGCGTCACAATTCGAGACTGTCAGGTGCGACAGATCATTCAGGTAAAAGAATTTTCTGCATCAGCACAAGATCCAGCCATTGACCCCATTTGAACCCTACTTCGGGCATGCGACCAACCTGTGAAAAGCCCAGCGCTGTGTGAAACGCCACGGCGCCCGGATTGGCCGAGGAAATGCCTGCGACCAGCACATGCACCCCGTCGGTTCGTGCGGCCGCCTCAAGCGCTTGCATCAAAGCACGCCCAACGCCTTTTCCGCGCGCATCCGGTGACAGCTGGATCGAGTGTTCGCGCGTCTGCGCGTATCCGGGGCCCGCACGAAACGGGGCATAGGTGGCAAAACCAACAACTTGCCCATCATGTTCGGCGACCAGGAAGCCGGTGCCCCGCGCCGTAATATCCTCGGTGATTTGCGTCGTGCTGCGCTCATCGGTCGTGAAGGTGATCAAGGACTCGCGGATGATCGCATTGGTGATCCTGGCGATTGCGGGCGCATCCGCCGCCATGGCCGGGCGAATGATCATTCCAGCACCCGGACCCCATGAGGTGTCTCGAACTCCGCCCTGAGCGCGGCCGGGCCGGTGTCGAACACCACCAGATCCAATGCACCAAGATGTCTGGCCAGCGTCAACGCATCCGGGTGGTACACAACCAAACGCTGCAGCCGACAGCCGCTGTTTTGCAGCATGTCGGCCGGGTGAAGGTCGCCCTGCCATTCGATAAGTGCGGGAAACAGATTGTCGAACGGCAAGCGCCCGGTTGGTGGAACCGCCATGCGCCACCGCAGCGCGCCCCGGGTCAGATCGATCGGTTGCCCGACACCATCGGGAAACAACGCAAGCGAGGCTTCGATATCCTCGACCCGGCAAATCCAGTTGGTCAGACGCGGGCTGCCCTCGAAGCGATCCAGATCGAACCACCGCGTTCTGCCAGGTGTTTGCGCCTGCGGGTCGATCGCAATCGCCTCCAGATAAAGCCCGTCCCTGAGGCCCAGCAACTTGTTGTATGTCCCGAACGTCTCGTGCTTGCCGCCGGGTTGCAGCGCAACGCCAAGCGCTTGTTCGATATGGGCAGATGCGTCTTCCAGCGTTTCACCCGCGACGGCCAGATGATCCAGTAACATGTGCCACCTCCTGCAAGTTTACGGCCAGACCCTTGCGGATCTGGCCGTATGTTTCCGCCAAAGAGGCGCGATCACAAGATGTTTCGACGAAAAACCCGACCTTCCTCAGCCGCGCGCTTCGCTGATCAGGCGCAGGATGTCCTGAGCGGCCTCGGGAATGTTGGTGCCCGGGCCAAAGATGGCCTTGACCCCATGATCATAAAGGAACTGGTAATCCTGCTGCGGGATCACCCCGCCGCAGATCACGATGATGTCCTCGGCCCCGGCTTTTTTCAGCTCTTCCACCAGTTGCGGAGCCAATGTCTTGTGCCCTGCCGCCTGCGAGGAAATACCGACCACATGCACGTCATTGTCCACCGCGTCCTGCGCGGCCTCGGCCGGGGTCTGGAACAAGGGGCCAACGTCTACGTCAAACCCGATATCGGCGAACGCGGTGGCAATCACCTTGGCCCCACGGTCATGACCGTCCTGCCCCATCTTGACCACCAGCAGACGGGGGCGACGGCCTTCGGCCTCGGCGAATTCCTCGATGGATTTCTGGATCGCGGCAAAGCCTTCATCACCCTCATAGGCCGCGCCATAAACGCCGGCCAGGGTTTTCACTTCGGCGCGGTGGCGGCCGAATTCCTTTTCCATTGCCATGCTGATCTCTCCTACGGATGCGCGGGCGCGGGCGGCCTCGACCGCAGCAGCCAGCAGGTTTCCGCCCTCTTGGGCAGCCTTGGTCAAAGCGTCCAGCGCCTGTTGGCAAGCAGCCTCGTCACGGGTTGCACGGATACGTTCCAATCGCGCGACCTGAGCTTCTCGCACGGCCACATTGTCGACGTCCAGAATATCGATCGGATCTTCCTGTTCCTTGCGATATTTGTTGACCCCGACGATCACCTCTTCGCCGCGGTCGATCATGGCCTGGCGGCGCGCGGCGCTTTCCTCGATGCGCAGCTTGGGCATGCCGCTGGCCACGGCCTTGGTCATGCCGCCCATTTCCTCGACCTCTTCCATCAGGGCCCAGGCTTTTTCGATCAGCTCATTGGTCAGGCTTTCGATGTAATAAGACCCCGCCAGCGGGTCGACCACATCGGTCACGCCGGTCTCTTCCTGCAACACTAGCTGCGTGTTCCGGGCGATACGCGCCGAAAAGTCGGTGGGCAGCGCGATCGCTTCGTCCAGCGCATTTGTGTGCAACGATTGGGTCCCGCCCAGAACCGCGCTCATCGCCTCATAGGCGGTGCGGATCACGTTGTTGTAAGGGTCCTGTTCCTGCAACGAAACACCTGACGTCTGGCAGTGGGTGCGCAGCATTTTTGACCGTTCGGATTTCGCGCCGAACTCGGTCATCACCCGGTGCCACAGCGTGCGCGCGGCGCGCAGTTTGGCGATCTCCATGAAAAAGTTCATGCCGATGGCAAAGAAGAACGACAGCCGGCCTGCGAACTTGTCCACGTCCATCCCGCCCTGTGTCGCTGCACGGACATATTCGCGCCCGTCGGCCAGGGTATAGGCCAGCTCCTGCACCAGGTTCGCGCCGGCCTCTTGCATGTGATAGCCCGAGATCGAGATCGAGTTGAACTTGGGCATCTCGTTCGAAGTATACTCGATGATGTCCGAGATGATCCGCATCGAGGGCTCGGGCGGGTAGATATAGGTGTTTCGCACCATGAATTCCTTCAGAATGTCGTTCTGAATGGTGCCGGACAGAACCGATTTGTCGTGCCCCTGTTCCTCTCCTGCCACGATGAAGTTCGCCAGGATCGGGATCACCGCGCCGTTCATGGTCATCGAGACCGAGACCTGATCCAACGGAATGCCGTCGAACAGGATTTTCATGTCCTCGACACTGTCGATGGCCACACCGGCCTTGCCCACGTCACCGACGACACGCGGGTGGTCGCTGTCATAGCCGCGGTGGGTGGCCAGGTCGAAGGCAACCGAAACACCCTGCTGGCCCGCCGCCAGGTTGCGGCGATAGAAGGCGTTGGATTCTTCGGCAGTCGAAAAGCCCGCATATTGACGGATCGTCCACGGACGGCCCGCATACATCGTGGCCTTCACACCGCGTGTAAACGGACCAAAGCCCGGCAGCGAACCCATATGCGGCAAACCGGCGGTGTCTTCCTGCGTATAGAGCGGTTTGACCGCAATGCCTTCCAGCGTCTCTTTGGTCAGGTCGTCCAGCGGACGTCCGCGCAGCTCTTTCTCGGCCAGCGCTTTCCAATCCTTGGTGTCGGTCATTTCGGTTTCCTCTTGTCAATTCGGATGGCGGCAGTCGAAAGCTTCCGCATTGAGGTCTTGCGCTTGGCCGTTTCATTCAGCCGCAAGCGCGACATTTTGAGTGTTTGGTACAAATCGTCGGTCGCAATCGGTGTCACAGAGGCTATATTCGAAGGAACAGGAGGCCACATGACACGCACGCTTGCCTTTGTTTTCTTGGCACTAATCCCGATGTCTGTCTGGGCGGCGGATGGCACGGCGACGACGGATGACAGTTTTGTCCGCCCGGTGGGTGACAGCGAACTCAGCGAGTTTCTTTGGGTCAACCGACCCATCGTAGTCTTTGCCGACACGCCGGCGGACCCGCGGTTCCAGCAACAGATCGACATGCTGCTCGAAGGCGAAGCCGCAATGCGTGAGCGTGACGTGGTGGTTCTGACCGATACCGACCCATCGGCGCGGTCTCCGATCCGGTCACAGCTGCGCCCGCGCGGGTTCCAGATGGTATTCGTCGACAAGGACGGCGTGGTCAAACTGCGCAAACCTTCTCCGTGGAGCGTGCGCGAGATTGGTCGGTCCATCGACAAGACCCCCCTGCGCGAACGCGAAATCCGCGATCGGCGCGAAGGCGGCTGACCGCTTTCGCCACCCCGAAAGGCCCCGGCACAGAATGCCGGAGGCTTTGAAAGGTATGGCAAATGCGCGGTCATGATCACTCGAACTCGATGATCACTTCGTCCACGGCGAGGCTGTCGCCGGGGCCTGCATTGATCTTGGCAACGATGCCCTTCTTCTCGGCGCGCAGGATGTTTTCCATCTTCATCGCCTCGATGGTGCACAGCGCTTGACCTTCCTGCACCTCTTGCCCCACTTCCACGTCGATCTTCACGACCAGGCCGGGCATCGGGCACAGCAGCATTTTCGAGGTGTCGGGCGGCAGTTTTTCAGGCATCAGCCGCGCCAGTTCCGCCTGACGCGGGGTACGTATCTGCACCTTGAGATCCGCGCCGCGGTTACGGATGCGGAACCCGCCCGAGATCTTGCCCACCTTCATAACCAGCGGCGCGTCATCGACCGTCATGACGGCAAGCTGATCGCCCGGGGTCCAATCACCCGTCACCCGCATTTCCTGACCGTCGTCAAACCTGATCGTGGCCCCGTCCTGATCCGCGTTGACCTTGACGGGCCACTGGATTTCGCGCCCGAAGGAGACAACCCAATCGGTGCCGACCTTGCGTTCATGATTGTCCATCCGACCCGACACGCGGGTCCGGCGAATTTCTGCGACGCGATGCATGGCCGCGCAGGACGCCGCAATCCGGCGCAGGTCTGCCTCGGCCAGTTCGACGCCCTCGAACCCGTCGGGGTATTCCTCGGCGATGAAGGCCGTGGTCATATCGCCGCTGATGAATTTCGGATGATCCATCACGGCGGACAGGAACGGCAGGTTGTGGCCAATGCCTTCAACCTCGAAACTGTCCAGCGCCACGCGCATCGCCTCGATCGCCTGATCACGGGTCGGAGCCCAGGTACACAATTTGGCAATCATCGGGTCGTAATACATGCTGATTTCACCGCCCTCGTAGACGCCGGTGTCATTTCGAACAGCAACATCGCCTTCGGGCGCATCCCCCTGCCATTTGCCGTTGGCCAGCATCGGCCCGGCTGCCGTCTCCTGAGGCGGGCGATACCGGGTCAGACGGCCAATCGAGGGCAGGAAGCCGCGATACGGATCCTCGGCGTACAGGCGGTTTTCGATCGCCCACCCGGTCAGTGTCACGTCGTCCTGCGTGATCGACAACTTTTCACCCGCAGCCACGCGGATCATCTGTTCGACCAGATCAACGCCGGTGATCAGTTCGGTAACAGGGTGTTCCACCTGCAAACGCGTGTTCATTTCCAGGAAATAGAAGTTCTTTTCACCGTCAACGATGAACTCTACCGTTCCCGCGCTGGAATAGCCCACGGCCTTGGCCAGGGCCACGGCCTGTTCCCCCATGGCTTTGCGTGTTGCTTCGTCCAGAAACGGCGACGGCGCCTCTTCCACGACTTTCTGGTTCCGGCGCTGGATCGAGCATTCGCGCTCGCCCAGGTAGATGCCGTTTCCATGGCTGTCACACAGAACCTGAATTTCGATGTGACGCGGTTGGGTCACGAATTTCTCGATGAAGATCCGATCATCCCCGAACGAGCTTGCGGCTTCGTTCTTTGACGACTGAAAGCCCTCGCGCGCCTCGTCGTCATTCCACGCGATCCGCATGCCCTTGCCGCCGCCGCCGGCGCTGGCCTTGATCATGACAGGATAGCCGATCTCGTTCGAGATTTTGACCGCCTCATCGGCGTCTTCGATCAGCCCCATATATCCGGGAACCGTCGACACATTCGCCTCCTGCGCGATTTTCTTCGAGGTGATCTTGTCGCCCATCGCCTCGATCGCGCCTTTCGGGGGGCCGACGAAAACCACGCCTTCGGCTTCCAGCGCCTCGGCAAACTTGGCGTTTTCGGACAGGAAACCATAACCGGGATGGACCGCCTGCGCGCCGCTCTGGCGAATGGCGTCCATAACCTTGTCGATCACGATATAGGACTGGTTTGCAGGTGGCGGGCCGATATGGATGGCTTCGTCCGCCATCGACACATGCAGCGCGTTCTTGTCCGCGTCCGAGAAAATGGCGACGGTGCCTATACCCATCTTGCGGGCGGTCTTGATAACCCGGCAGGCGATCTCGCCCCGGTTGGCGATCAGGATCTTATTGAACATGGAACGTCCTTTGGCTTGGTGTTCTGGAAACGCAAAACGCCGGCGCAGGGAACAATCCCCACGACGGCGTTATGAGCGATGACGGGCGGAACGACATGCGCCCCGCAAAATATGCGTTAGTTACAGGTGTTCTGTGTCTTGCAGTACAGCACGTTGCCCGCCGCACCGACGGCTGCGCCAAACAACGGGTCCGCGTTGAGGACGGCCGCCCCCACTGCCCCGGCACCTCCGCCGAGGATTGCCTGTTCGCCCGTGGTGTCTCCGCAGGCGGCCAGACCCGCGCAGGTCGTCGCAACAAGGATGAAGCGTGAGAATCGCATAGTATCTGCCCTTTTTGGTTTCTTGGTCCTTTTCGGGTCAGATGCGCGAAACACGCCCTGTTATTCAATATCAACGGGTGCGACGGTGATTTTTGTGCGGGATTTTGCCTCTTTTTGTCCGCTACAGGCAAAAAGAAAAACGCGGACAGGACTATGTGGGGAACACAAGCCTGCCCGCGCAAGGAAGGGGTACGGAATAGTAGGTGCATGTGCGGCGCAGGCAAAGTAGAGCCGCACGGCTCATCCAGTTTGCACAGCACAATATTGCCGGCAAACACAGTATTGTTTCCAATCGGGATTTCGGCTGGAATCTGCCCACACCCGGAAATGCCGCGCAACTTCGCGCCGATACCGGTTCGATACTGCTCGGGTGTTTGAGGCCTCTTTGCCGTCACAGTTTCGTGACAGATCAAGCCGCTTTCCACGCGTTTCGCGGTTGCAGCATCACGACTCTCGGTCAGCGTTGGACATACAGAACCGCCTTGCGCCAATGCGTTATCCAGGCGGCTCAAGACGTCGTGTTTCAGCGCAGTGAAAAACACACATTTGCTTGAAAAATCAACGCCTTCACTTCCCATTCTCGTGATTTCCCAAGGTTTGGACCTCGTGAAACGGTCCGTGTGCACACTCGCACTCAAAGGAATACCCACATGACGAAGACTAGAAAAAAGGCACTCCTGCTTGCTGCCTCTGCGCTCAGTGTGACCAGCACGCTTGCTTTTGCCCAGGATGCCCAAACTCAAGCCGAACTTGACGCCTTGCGCGCCCGGGTCGAGGCGCTGGAATCCGCCAGTGCCGGCCCTGCCAACGGTGACTTCCGCATCGGCAACACCGTTCTGGACGTTTACGGATATGTAAAGGCCGACTTCTTCTACGATTTCGAGTTCGATCAGGGCGACACGGCGTTCGTGAATGTCATCGGGGAACCGTCGGCCGCGACCGATGGCACATTTGGTGCCACCGTCCGCCAATCGCGGATCGGTCTGCGCACCACCACCCCAAGCGGTATCGGCGATATCGGCGGACAACTGGAACTGGATCTGTTCGGTTCCGGCGGAACGGCCGAATTGCGTGTACGCCACGCCAATATCACCATCGGTGACAACTGGTTGATCGGACAGACCTGGACCAACTTCATGCCGCTGGACACCTACCCGACCTCGGTGGAATTCAACGGCCCCGTTGGTATCCCTTTCGCACGGGTTCCGCAGGTTCGCTATACCAACTCTTTCGGAACGAACACGTCCTTCGCCGTTTCGATCGAAGAGAATGTCGGCGGTTCGAATTCGGACGATCCGGTTTTGACCGCATCCGCCGAGTACAATGACGGAACATATATTGCGCGTGTGTCCGGCCTTTATGGCAAGGTGGAATCCGGCAATATCGAAGTTGATCAGACCGGGTTCACGATATCCGGCTCGGTTCGCCCATGGCAGGGCGGCCTGTTCCAGGTCAACTACGTGAACGGCGAGGCACTCGGCCCGTACCTGATCGGCCTTGGTGATCCCATCGTGAACGGCCAGGCCAATGACGTGGACGGATACACCCTCGAATTCCGGCAGGATCTGAGCCCGAAATGGAATATTGGCATTGCATACGGCAAAGAAGACTATGACCTGCCGACCTCGACCGGAACCCTGTCGTTCACCGAACTGGAAACGATCCACGTCAACGCATTTTACAAGGCAACCGAGGATCTGACACTTAGCGCCGAGTACATCTATGGCGAACGGAACGACGCGCCGACCGGCAGAACCTTTGACGGAAACCGCGTTCAGCTGGCCGCTCAGTTGAACTTCTGATGCCGCACACGGATCCTGCCCGGTTTCGGGCAGGGTCATCCCGGAACCGGTCTTGATGGGCTGATATGCGGCGGCTTGGATCACGATCAGCCTGTCCCGTCGATTACGTCGGGAAAGGACGCACGGGCGGCGTCCACATCGATTACCAGCATTGCGTCATAGCTGGCCGGATCAAAAGGATCTTCCGCCGGAATGACTTCGCGCCCGAAAAGCCAGCTGAGACGTCCGGCATCCAGATTGCCCCGCTCGAACGGCTGATCGCCGAAATGCGCCCAAAGGGCCTCCATGAAGGCGGCATCGGCACGTTTGTCCGCCGGTTTGCGATCCCGGAACCGTTCCCGCCGTGTCAGCGGCGTCACACCCTTGGGATTGGCGCGGCGAATAGTGAACTGAAAATCGGTGCCTGAAAGACGCCCCGGAAACCCGCGATGTTTCAGCATGGCGACACTCCACAGCTTTGTTTTGCAGACAAAAATAGTTCGAACCCGAACTTGGATGGGATCATGTTGCGCACCTCCAAAGCCGCACCGTTGGTCTGAGAAGTTTTGACGTCATGACAGCGTAAGTTCATGGTCAAAGCCCTTCCCAGATACACCGGGACTGCTCCAGCCGGTAGGCTTCAAAATACTGTGTCGCGTCCGGAGCGGTGTCGCCAAATTCCACCGGGCGATCAGACAGGGAAATGACAACTCTGGATGGCTGCAATTCGTGTAGAGCCACATAAGGAACGGCTAGAACCTGGCACAGATGCTCCATATCCTTGGACGCCACGTCATAGCCGATCCGTCCCACTGACGCTCCGATCTTCGGGGCGACAAATCGAAAGCGCACCCAAAGCTCACCGGGGTTGTTGTCCAGCAGGACATCGCTCAGATGCACCGGCTGACCGGACGGCACCGGCAATGAACTGTCTGTCTGGGCAAAAACAGGAACGCCGAGCGCACACAACACCAGACATATGGCACGATCCCGGACCCACCGAAGGCAGGCTCCTCCTTCCGGGATCGCGCGCGCAGTCCTTTTGGCCTGCGCGGTTCTATGTCTGACGGGTCGGATCATTCAACTATTTGTCACTTTTTGTCAATTCCGCCGCAATTTTGAGCATTTTCGCTAAAAATCGGACTGCCAGTGCCAACAACCGGGGCGGACAACGCCGCCCCGAATGGGTCAAAGCGGAATATTGTCGTGCTTTTTCCAAGGGTTCTTCAGCTGTTTGCCGCGCAAACTGGCAAAGGCTCTGGACACGCGCCGGCGGGTCGAATGCGGCATGATCACCTCGTCGACGAAACCGCGTTCGGCCGCGACAAAGGGGTTTGCAAACCGATCTTCGTAATCGGCGACATGCTGTGCGGTCTTTTCCGCATCATGCAGATCTGCCCGATGAATAATCTCGGTTGCACCCTTGGCACCCATCACCGCGATTTCGGCTGTCGGCCAGGCATAGTTGAAATCGCCGCGCAGATGTTTGGACGCCATAACAACATAGGCACCGCCATACGCCTTGCGCGTGATCACCGTGACCTTGGGCACGGTCGCCTCGCCATATGCATAAAGCAGCTTTGCGCCGTGCTTGATCACGCCGCTATATTCCTGCTGTGTGCCCGGCAGAAAGCCCGGAACATCGACAAGCGTCAGGATCGGAATTTCGAAACAGTCGCAGAACCGCACGAACCGCGCCGCCTTGCGTGAACTGTCAATATCCAAACATCCCGCCAAAACCATCGGTTGGTTCGCCACGACACCAACGGTCTGACCTTCCAGCCGAATAAAGCCGGTGATGATGTTCTTGGCGAAATCTTCCTGAATTTCGTAGAAATCGCCTTCATCGGCTATTTTTGTGATGAGTTCCTTCATGTCATAGGGCGTGTTTGGATTGTCCGGAACCAGAGTGTCCAGCGAATCCTCGATCCGGTGAGGGTCATCAAAGAACGGACGCACCGGAGGTTTCTCGCGGTTGTTGAGCGGCAGGAAGTCCACCAGACGGCGCACTTCTGCCAATGCTTCCACATCGTTTTCGAACGCGGCGTCGGCGACCGAGGATTTCTTGGTGTGGGTCGAGGCGCCACCCAGTTCTTCGGCCGTTACAACCTCGTTGGTAACCGTTTTGACCACGTCGGGGCCCGTCACGAACATGTAAGACGTGTCTTTGACCATAAAAATGAAGTCAGTCATCGCGGGGCTGTAAACCGCTCCGCCAGCGCATGGGCCCATGATTACGCTGATCTGCGGAACCACACCCGAGGCCGTGATGTTGCGCTGAAACACTTCGGCATAGCCGGCCAGCGAAGCCACGCCTTCCTGGATTCGTGCACCGCCCGAGTCGTTGATTCCGACAATCGGTGCTCCGTTTTGCACTGCCATATCCATGATCTTGCAGATTTTCTGGGCATGCGTCTCGGACAGCGACCCACCAAAGACCGTAAAGTCCTGGCTGAACACATAGACCATGCGGCCGTTGATGGTGCCCCAGCCGGTGACAACACCATCACCCGCAGGTTTTTGATTTTCCATTCCGAATTCGGTGCATCGATGACTGACGAACATGTCGAATTCTTCAAAGCTGCCCTCATCCAGCAGCAACTCGATCCGCTCTCGCGCCGTCAGCTTTCCGCGCGCATGCTGGGCATCAATCCGCCTCTGCCCGCCGCCCAGTCGTGCGTCGTTGCGGCGGTTTTCCAACTCGGAAAGGATGTCTTTCATGACGATTATCCCCTGTAAAATTTGCGGGGACCCTACCCTTTTGCGCCTCTCATCCAAAGCTCTTTTCGGCAAATTTGCAAATATCCAGCAACAACAATCTGGATAACTGTAAACTTGCAAAGTCTCTTGTTGAGATCGCTGGATGGCTGGCAATCCAAAATTCCATGACTATACATGTGAACTATGCAGTTCAGCTCTCGCGCGGTTCGCCGCACACCACCCACATTGGCGACACTTGTATTGCTCGCGGGCTTGTCTGCGCTGAGCATGAACCTGTTTCTGCCGAGCCTGCCGAACATGGCCGCGTATTTTGGCGCCGATTACAAGGTCATGCAGCTGTCGATCGCGCTGTATCTTCTAGTCAATGCCGTTCTGCAAATCCTGATTGGTCCGCTCGCAGACAAAGCAGGTCGCAGGCCTGTTCTGCTGTGGGGGATCGGCTTGTTCCTGCTGGCCACCCTTGGATGCATCTATGCGCCCAACGTTGAAATCTTTCTTGCGTTCAGAATGTGCCAGGCGGTCGTGGTTGTCGGCATGGTTCTCAGCCGGGCCGCGGTAAGGGATATGTACGATCAGGATCAGGCGGCATCGATGATCGGTTACGTGACAATGGGTATGGCCGTGGTCCCGATGATCGGCCCGGCGATCGGCGGCTTGCTGGAGGAAAGCTTTGGCTGGAAAGCGAATTTCTGGCTGCCTTTCGCCCTGGGCGCCTTGACGCTTGCCTTGACCTTCGCGGATTTTGGCGAAACGTCAGCCAAAAGCGGCAAGACCCTTGTTCAGCAGTTCAAGGAATACCCTGAACTTCTGACCTCGCCACGGTTCTGGGGCTATTCACTGTCCTGCGCGTTGTCTTCGGGCACATTCTTTGCCTATCTCGGTGGCGCGCCCTTTATTGGAACCGAGCTGTTCGGACTAAGCGCGGCACAGGTCGGCATATATTTCGGCGCCCCCGCAGTGGGCTATTTTGTTGGCAACTTTCTGAGCGGTCGCTTTTCCGTACAGATTGGCATCAACCGGATGGTGCTGTGGGGCAGCCTGCTGAACGCCTTGGGCGTTGCGCTTTCGGCATCCTTGTTCCTCACAGGTCTGGGCACCGCACTCAGCTTTTTCAGCTTGATGACCTTTGTGGGCGTCGGAAACGGCATGGCCATTCCCAATGCCACCTCCGGCGCATTGTCCGTTCGTCCGCATCTTGCCGCAACTGCCTCAGGGCTGAGCGGCGCAATCATGCTGGGCGGCGGCGCGGGCCTGAGCGCGTTGGCAGGCACCCTGCTGACCCGGGAAACCGGCGCCATGCCCTTGCTCTGGCTGATGCTGACCTCCGCAGTTCTGGCGATTTTCGCAATTGGATCCGTCATTCGGCGAGAGCGTCAATTGGGGCTGTAACGACTTGCCCCGAAAACTTTGCAAAGTTAATCTTCCAAAACAGAAAACTTGCAAAGGCACCTCATGGCCACCCAAAAGCTCTATGCCGGCGCGAAACTGCGTGAAATGCGCACGCGACTGGCCCTGACACAACGCGAATTCGCTGCGAAACTGGGTGTTTCACTCCCATACCTGAACCAGATGGAGAACAACAACCGGCCGATCTCGACTACGGTTGTGTTGGCTCTGGCACAAGAATTCGGCATGGATGTCACCGAGCTCAGCACCGGCGACAGCGAGCGACTGGTGTCGGACATGCGCGAAGCTTTGGCCGACCCGGTTTTTGCGGATATTCTGCCGCCACTTGCCGATTTACGCCTGACGGCATCAAACGCGCCGGCATTGGCCCGCGCATTTATCGAGTTGCACAAAACCTACCGGCAAACGCATGAACGCCTCGCCTCACTGGACGAAGCCCTGGGGCGAGAAGACGCCCGAATGCAGGCCAGCCCCTGGGAAGAGGTGCGGGACTTCTTCCATTATTGCGACAACTACATCGACGCCGTGGACCGGGCGGCAGAGCTGTTCGCCAATCGCGCGGAAAACCCGGGCAGTATCCGGCAGGCGGCTTTGAACAGCCTGACTGAGCGTGGCATTCAAGTGATGTTCTCTGACATCGCCCCTTTGCGCACCTATGACGCCGAAAGCAAAATCCTGCGCCTTTCCTCCCGCTCGACCCCGCAAACGCAAGTGTTTCAACTGCTGTTGCAGGTCGCATTGATCAGTCAGGACAAACTGCTGGAAGCGACACTGGATTTTGCCAAGTTCCAAAGCGAAGAGGCGCGGTCCATCGCCAAGATCGGCCTTGCCAATTATTTCGCCGGCGCTTCCTTGATGCCTTATTCCGCATTCCTGACCGCCGCTCAGGAAGAGCGCCACGATCTGGAGCTGCTCAGCAACCGGTTTGGCGCATCGATTGAGCAGGTTGCGCATAGACTGTCGACGCTGCAACGCCCGGGTGCAAAAGGTATCCCGTTCTTTTTTGTCCGCGTGGATCAGGCCGGAACGATCACGAAACGGCACTCGGCCACGCGTCTGCAATTTGCACGGTTCGGTGGCGCCTGCCCCCTTTGGAACGTGCATCGGGCCTTTGAAACGCCGGGCCATTTCCTTCGGCAACTGGCAGAAACGCCGGATGGTGTGCGTTACATCTCGCTGGCTCGGGATGTGTCGAAATCAGGTGGTTCATTCGGCGCACCGGTCAGGCGGTACGCAATTGCGCTGGGGTGCGAGGTGCGCCACGCCCCGGCGCTCGTGTATGCCGACAACCTCGACATAAACAACGCCAGCGCTTACGAGCCCATCGGCATTTCCTGCCGCATCTGCGAGCGGCAAAACTGCCATCAGCGTTCAGTCCCGCCGCTGGAACGCCGTCTCAGCATCGACACCCATACGCGCGGCACCCTGCCCTACGAAGTCACCTGATTTCGCAGGGCCAGAAATTAACCGGGGGAGCCCGACCCGGGCCGGGACAGCGAGTGCCCCGGCACTGGTGTTCAGGCCTTGGACAAAATCGCCCAGATTTCGTCTTTCAGCGCTGCCCGTTTCTTGCGCAAATCAACTTCGGCCAGGTCTTCCATGGGTTCGACGTTGGTTTCGGCCCGATGCACAACGCGATTGACCTCGTGATACTCATCAGCCAGACGGGCAAAATGCGCGTCCGTTTGCTTGAGCTGGCTCATCAGTTCAACCTTGTCCGGAAACTCTTCGGCCAGTTCATGCGGGGTGTGGGACATGTCTGTTCGCTCCTTCATGTGTCGTTGCATATCAGTGGTAGAAGCGTGACGCGCCGCCCACTTTGACGCGGATCAATTTCATACAGGAAAAATTCAGAATTCAGCGTCGCGCAGCACGCCAACCCGCATCACGTGCTTCGGCAGCAGAGCAGAACCATCGCTCGCCCTTGGCTGCACTGATCCGGGTTTTGGCGTAGTACCTCTGGCCCGGTTCGTGAAAGATCTTTTCGCCCTTTGACGAAACATTTCCTTTGATTAGGCATGTTTCAGAGGATTTCGGTTTCTTGCGTGCCCTGTGGACCCAAGGCACCTGTATCTGTGTCTTGTGCAATCCCCTGTTTTCAATCCTCGCGACCTGTTCGGCACCTGCATACGTGTCCGAATATTTGCGGTACGCAAAGGCCAAGCCCTGCTCTACAATCCGGGCGGCGACGTCTTCGCGCTCCACGCTGCACCGAGCAACGATGCGACCGTAGCGATCCCGATCCACCGGGACACAAATGGTCATCCGTCCCTGAAACTGCTCCCGAACCACATGAGTGACCCACGCCCCGCACGGCCAGCTTGATCCGTCGGAATCCTGACAGGTCTGATCCAGTTCGGGCGCATCGATACCGTGCAGCCGCACCCGGACACCGCCGACATTCCAGGTATCCGCATCAATTACGTCAACCCGACCTGCAAATTGTTCTGCGGCATGGGTCAGACCTGGCAACAGAAGAACAAAGGCTAAACAAATCCTTAACATGCCCCCGATATGCGCGGTATTTCACGCGCATTCAACCGGGGGCCGTTTGGTAAGGTTAACGTTGAGCGGTTGCCCAGTTGGGGTGAATCCACGGACGATCATTGGCCTTCGGCAACGGATCTTTGCCCAAAAGCGAATCCGACACTTTTTCACCCACCATGATAGACGGCGCATTCAGGTTGCCGTTGGTGATCTGCGGAAAGACTGAACTGTCCGCAACGCGCAACCCGTCCACGCCGATGACACGGCCTTGGGGGTCGACTACCGCATTCTTGTCATCCGCGCGCCCCATCCGGCACGTACCGCAGGGGTGATAGGCGCTTTCCGCATGCTCCGCGATAAAGGCGTTCAGTTCTTCTTCCGTTTGGACAGCGGAACCGGGCTGAATTTCCTTGCCCGCAAAGGGCTTGAAGGCGGCTTGCCCAAAGATTTCGCGGGTCAGCCGGATACAGGTGCGGAAATCCTCCCAATCCTTTTCATGGCTCATGTAGTTGAACTTGATCACCGGCGCGTCTGCGGCTTGGGCTGAGCGCAATGTGACCGTCCCGCGTGACGGCGACCGCATCGGGCCGACATGCGCCTGGAACCCGTGCCCCTCGGCGGCGGCCTGCCCATCATAGCGCACGGCAATTGGCAGGAAGTGGTATTGAATGTCGGGATATTCCACGCCCGGTTTCGACCGGATGAACGCCGCGCTTTCGAACTGGTTCGATGCGCCCAATCCCGTTTTGGTAAACAGCCATTGCGCCCCGATCAGGCCCTTGCTGAACAGGTTCCAGTGCTTGTAGAGCGTGATCGGTTGCAGCGACGCCTGTTGGATATAAAGCTCCAGATGGTCCTGCAGGTTGGCACCAACCCCCGGGCGATCCGCCACGACGTCGATCCCATGCTCGGCCAGATGCGCCGCTGGGCCGATACCGGACAACATCAGCAGTTTGGGTGAATTGATCGACGATGCAGCAAGAACGACTTCGCGCCGGGCCTTGATGACCTCTTTCCTACCGCCGCGGATCAGTTCGACCCCTGTGGCGCGGCCGTTTTCCATGACAACCCGAGACGCAAGACCGCGCACGATATCGCAATTGTCGCGCTTGAGCGCGGGTTTCAGATAGGCATTCGCCGCAGACCAGCGCCGCCCTTTCCAGACGGTCTGTTCCATCGGGCCAAAGCCTTCCTGCTTTTCACCGTTGTAGTCGCCCGTGACTTCGTAACCGGCCTGCTGACCGGCGTCCACAAAGGCCTGAAACAACGGGTTCTCGCGCGGGCCGCGCGACACGTGCAACGGACCGTCAGTGCCGCGCCATGCCGGATCGCCCCCATGGCCGCCGTCGTGCCAGGTTTCCATCCGTTTGTAATAAGGCAAAACATCCGCGTAAGACCAACCGTCAGCCCCCATCTCGGCCCAGGTATCGAAATCGCGCGCGTGGCCGCGAACATAGACCATGCCATTGATCGAGGACGACCCGCCGATCACCTTGCCGCGCGGACAGGCCAGGCGACGGTTGTTCAGGTGCGGCTCGGGCTCGGACTGATAGCCCCAGTCATAGCGCGACATGTTCATCGGATAGCTCAGCGCCGCCGGCATCTGAATGAACGGCCCCATGTCGGTGCCGCCGTGTTCGATCACCAGAACCGAGGCCCCGGCCTCGCTCAGACGATATGCCATTGCGCAGCCTGCGGACCCTGCGCCGACGATGACAAAATCTGCTTCCATTTCCACAACTCCTGACCCGCCGAGAAGGTTGGATGCCTCCGGCGGGAGTATTTTCGAAAAGATGAAGAGGTTATTCGCCGCGCGGGAACCGGGCGCTTTCCTCGACGATGTTCAGATCCATGTGATTGCGCATGTAGCGTTCCGACGCTTTTTGCAGCGGCTGATAATCCCACGGGTAGTATCCGCCCTGCCGCAGCGCTTCGTACACAACCCAACGCCGAGCCTGGCTGGCACGGACTTCGGCATCGAAGCGATCCAGATCCCAACGGGCCTCGGATTTGGCACGCAGTGTTTGCAACGTGCCTGCGTGTTCGGGGCTGTCTGCCAGATTGTTCAGTTCGTGCGGGTCGGCCTCAAGATCAAACAACTGATCAGGGTCCAGCGCACAGCGGTTGTATTTCCACTTGCCATATCGCAGCGAGACCAGCGGCGCGTAGGATGCCTCGGCCGCGTATTCCATGGCCACCGGTGTGGTTCGTTCTTCGCCCAGTGCCAACGGCACGAGGTTTTCGCCATCGGTCCACGGGGCGATCTCGGCCATGTCTACGCCGGCCAGCGCCCCCAGGGTCGGCGTTACGTCTATTGTCGATACCGGAGCATCTATCCGGCCGGCGGGCAGATCAGGCGAGGCGATCATCAGCGGCACACGCGCCGAGCCTTCGTAGAAGTTCATCTTGAACCACAGCCCGCGTTCGCCCAGCATGTCGCCGTGATCCGAAACGAACAGGATGATCGCCTCTTGCCGGGTGGTTTCCAGCACTTCGAGGATTTCGCCGATCTTGTCGTCCAGATAGGAAATATTGGCGAAATAGGCGCGACGCGACTTTCGGATATCTTCTTGGGTGATGTCGAAACTGCGCCAGTCATTGGCATCGAAGATGCGCTTGGCGTGGGGGTCCTGATTGTCATAACCCAGATCGGCGACTTCGGGCAGCAGATGTGCGCAATCTTCGTAAAGGTCCCAGTATTTGCGGCGGGCAACATATGGGTCATGGGGGTGCGTGAAGCTGACGGTCACGCACCACGGGCGGTCATCCTTGCCGCGTGCCAGATCATAAAGCTTGGCCTTGGCGTTATAGGCGACCTCGTCGTCATATTCCATCTGGTTGGAAATCTCGGCGACGCCCGCGCCGGTGACGGACCCCATGTTGTGATACCACCAGTCGATGCGTTCACCCGGCTTGCGGTAATCCGGGGTCCAGCCGAAATCGGCCGGGTAGATGTCGGTGGTCAGGCGGTCTTCGAACCCGTGCAGCTGATCGGGGCCGACGAAATGCATCTTGCCCGACAAACAGGTGTAATAGCCCGCGCGGCGCAGGTGATGCGCGTATGTGGGGATATCGCTGCGAAATTCGGCCGCGTTGTCATAGACGCCGGTGCGCGACGGCAATTGACCGGACATGAAGCTGGCCCGCCCGGGCGCGCACAAGGGCGACGCCGTGTAAGCGTTGGCAAATCGGGTCGACCGTTTCGCCAGTTTCTTCAGGTTCGGAGCGTGAAGCCAATCAGCGGGACCGTCTGGAAAGAGAGTCCCGTTGAGCTGATCCACCATCAGGATCAGAATGTTCGGTTTTGTCATTTTTCAGCCTCGAGCAGAGTGTTGAGCACACGCATCGCGTGGTTCACGGCCAGTTGCGGTTCTTCAGGGGCGCTGAGTGCGGCGCGGATGTACAGACCGTCAATCAGGGCAACCATGTTCTCGGCCGCCTCTTGCGGGTCAACCAACTTGTGCCGCAGGGCGTGGGTCAGATTGGATTTGATGCGGGCTTGATAGATCTGCCACAGGCGTAGGGCGTCATCATTGGTCTGAGCCAACACATAGAAGGTCATCCAGGCCGCGATCACATCGGGTGTGAAACAAGAAGGCGCAAAACACGCCCTGACGATCGCCTGCGCCCTTTCGTCCGGCGCAGCCGCTTTCAGCTCGCCCCTTGCTTCTTCGCCGAAGTCCGACAGGATCCGGCGCATGGCGGCCAGAAAGATCTGATCCTTGCCGCCGAAATAGTGGTGCGCCAGCGCGCTGGACATTCCCGCACGTTTGGCAATCTGACTGACGGTCACATCAAGGGATTTCTTCAAGCCCAGCTCAGCGATTGTTGCGCGAACAATCGCATCCCGGCGGATTGGCTCCATTCCGACTTTTGGCATCGTTCTCCCCTTGAGCAGGCGTCACGGGACCACGCTAGGGGGTTTTTATTGACTCGTCAATTAATGAAAAATCAGGGAGCGGTGTCGTTATAGCTTCGGCGCAATACTCGGCGGCGTCAAGTCCTTGCGGTTCAACACGAATTCGCGCCATGAGATAAAGCTCACGGCGGCAAGGATCAGCGTGCCGCCCGCGACAACCCAAACGTCAACGCTTTCATGGAAAACCGCGGCGCCCAGGATCGTGGCCCATATCAACTGAAGAAACGTCACCGGCTGCGTGACGGCCACCGGCGCCGCCTGAAGCGCCAGGGTCATGAAATAGTGCCCGGCGGTCGCAAAGCTGGCCACCAGAAAAAGAACTCCGATATCCCGCAGGCTTGGCTGCGTCCAAACGGCGATCGCAAAGGGTATCAAGGCAATGGTCACCCAGATCGACAGATGTGCCACAACGACGGCGGGCGGTACGTCACGCACCAAAATCTTGGCCAATAAATACGACCCCCCAAGGGTCAGGGCCGTTCCCAGCATGGCCAGATGGCCTGATGACACTTCGCGAAACCCGGGCCGCAGGATGATCAGGACGCCAATCAGAGCGACCAGAATCGCAGCAATCCGGCGAAAGGCCAGCTTTTCGCCCAAAAACAGGGCCGCCCCCAATGTGACGTAAACCGGCGTCATGTAATTCATGGCTGTAACTTCGGCCAGTGGGATCTGTGTCATCGCAAAGAACCAGAGCATGACCGCAACCGCATGCACGACGCCTCGCAGACCGAATAGCGTCAGCAGGCGGGGGGTCAGATGCGTCGCCATGATCGACCGCATGGCCGGCAACAGAAACACCAACCCCAGCACATATCGCAGAAAGGCGGCCTGGATGGAATTCATCGATGTGCCCAGCGACTTCACCAGCGCGGTCATCACAACAAAGGACAAGCCGGCGGCGAACATCCAGAACATGCCGGCAAGCGGGCGGGATGATACGGTGGATGAAGTCATGTTCAAGGTTGAACACCGAAACCCGGCCGGGAACAACCCTTCACATGGTAACAAGTTTCAGCGCGATACCCAACATGACCACGCCAATCCCTGCATCCAACACCTGCCACGCCCTGGGGCGCGCAAAAACAGGCGACAGGATGCTTGCCCCATAGCCAAGCGAAAAGAAGAAAACAAAGCTGGATGTCATCGCGCCGAGGGCGAAACCAAGCCGGTCGTCATATGGGGCCGAGATCGAACCGATCAGCACAACCGTATCCAGATATACATGCGGGTTCAGCCAGGTGAACGCGAAAACCGTCAGCAGCGCAGCCTTGAGGCTGGTTCGCTTGCCATTGCCGATTTCCATCACCGAACCACCCAGCCAGGACGACCGAAGACTGCGCAGGCCATACCAGATCAGGAATGCCGCCCCACCGTATCGCATCACGGTTTCGAACCAGGGTGCGGCCTGTGCCAGGGTGCCAAAACCTGCCACGCCTGCTCCGATCAGGATGGCATCAGACACCGCGCAGGTCAGGCACAGAACAAACACATGCTCGCGCCGCAAGCCCTGCCTCAGAATAAAGGCGTTCTGCGCCCCGATGGCGAGGATCAGGCTGAAACCCAGCGCGAAACCGGCGATCACGGATGTAGGCATGGTACCTCCTGCGTTGCCATTGCGTTGACTAATGGTCGCGATACGATCTATCAAATTAAAGATGTTGCCCTCAGTTAAGTTTTGCTAATGCTACTGGACCCTCACCAATTGGCCGCTTTGTCAGCAATCCTGCGCCATGGCAGCTTTGATGCGGCGGCGGCGGAACTGGCTGTAACCCCTTCGGCGATATCCCAGCGGATAAAAGCGCTGGAGGATCGCGTGGGCGCCTCGCTCATCCATCGGGGAACCCCTTGCACCGGAACGCCAGCCGGGCAGCGCATCGCACGTTACGCCGAAGATGTCGGTTTGCTGGAAGCGCAGCTGGCTCGGGAATTGACTCTGGCACAAGAACCCGGGTCCGCGCGGGTTCGCGTTGCGGTACCCGCCGACATTCTGGCCACCTGGTTCATTGACGCGATGGCGCGGGTGCCCGACATGCTGTTCGACCTTGTGATCGACGATCAGGACCATTCGGCGGACTGGCTGAGGCGCGGCGAGGTCAGCGCCGCCGTCACCGTCGGCGGACAAACAGTGAGCGGTTGCGACGCGATTGAGCTGGGCGTGTTGAGATATCTGCCCACCGCCAGCCCGAAATTTGTCAACACCTGGTTCAAGAACGGCGTGACCGAGGAAACCCTCAGCAAGGCGCCTTGCCTTGTCTTCAACAGGAAGGACGGTCTGCAAAAAGCGTGGATCGCACATCACACCGGCAAACATCTGTCACCGCCTTTCCACTTCCTGCCATCTTCGCAAGGGTTCGTTGATGCCGCAGTCGCCGGAATTGGCTGGGGCATGAACCCCGCAGCCCTTGCGCAAGACGCCATGGCGCGTGGGCTGCTGAGCCCGATCGTTCCCGATGCGCCACTGGACATCGCGCTCAGCTGGCAGGTCGGGCGGGTTCTTGCCCCGGCGCTCAAACCCCTTACACAAGCGGTCCAGCATGCTGCGCAACGGGTTTTGCTACCATCACAAGGCAAATAGTTAGACTCATTCGATTGGAGGAACCAATGTTCTCGCGCGACGCCCTCAGTTATGACCCCATTCCCCTGCCCGACCGATGCGAGATCAGTGATGCTGACATGCAGGACGCGGCTGTGGCTTTCTTTGAAAAGATGCGGCGGCGTCATACCGTTCGGGATTTCTCTACGCGCCCGGTGGCTCGTGATGTGATCGAAACCTGCCTGCGCACCGCGGGAACGGCCCCGTCAGGTGCAAACCACCAGCCCTGGCATTTTGCTTCCGTCTCGGACCCCAAGCTGAAACTGCGCATCCGCGAGGAAGCCGAAGAAGAAGAGCGTCGCTTTTACGCGGGAGGGGCGGGCGATGAATGGATCAAGGCTCTGGAACCCATCGGGACAAACGCGGTCAAGGAACATCTGACCGTCGCCCCGTGGCTGATCGTGGTCTTTGCCCAACGCTGGGGGCAATTCGAAGACGGGACGCGGTACAAGAATTACTACGTGCCGGAAAGTGTGAACATTGCCACCGGCTTTCTGCTGGCGGCATTGCATCACGCCGGTCTCAGCACGTTGACACATACCCCGAACCCGATGCGGTTTCTGACCGATGCGCTGGGTCGGCCCGCTTCAGAGAAACCGACAATGATCATAGCAGTTGGACATCCCTCGGAAACCGCGACCGTGCCGTCCGTTGCAAAGCTGAAAAAGCCCCTGGACGAGATTTCTTCCTTTTTCTGAGCGGAGCCGCATCAGCCCTGTGTGCCAGAGGCGTCCTTTCGGTCCGGCAACATTGTCAGGTAGCATGTCACGCAGGCCACCAGGCTGACTGCGACTATGAACGCGACGGCCAATACAACCTCGTGCATATGGGCGACTGCGGCCAAGGCCGCCGAAAGCAGCACCGCCAACAAACGGGTAAAAGACTTGATCGCCGCTGATCCCTGAACGCGCTGTTCCTTGGGTGCGACGTCCAGGAAATAGAGCTTGCGCGCGCTGCTGATCCCGGTCACCGCAACGGTGACGACAAACAGCGCGATCGCGTGCAGATGCACGTCGTGATCGATACCCAAGTAGTGAAATGCCAGAAGAACACCGCCGGTTGCGGCCACCATCAGTGTCCCGACCACCATTACGGCACGATGAGACTTCATGTTCACGACCTGCCACAAAGGCCCGGACACAAGATAGCCCGAAGCAGATGAAACAATCATCGCGGTCAGTCCCTTGGCCGAGCTGTGATGCGCCTCGGCCGCGATCAGCGCGAAGAACGGGACAGAAAGCGAAACAGCCACCAAAAACATTCGCATGACCATGTAACGCCGAAACCACGAGTATTCGAACATGCCAAGAATACCCCGGGCATTGGCCTTGAACGACAGCTTTGCTTTGGGTCCGGTCTTGTTTGCCGGCTCCGCCGAGCGGGCATTCTCAGTCATGGCCAGCATCAAAAGCCCTGACAGCATGAAAAACGCAACCGATACACCGATCATGGTTGAGTGGCGCGAAAAAGGTGGGTTTTCCTTGGTGATCTGATGCACCAACATGGCAAGACCGATGGCGCACAGGCCTCCGCCCCCAAGTTGCAGGTAATGCAGGACCATGCGCGAACGCGAGTGGACATGATCGCCCAGCAGATCGGTGAACATCAGGTTCTGCACCTCGTCCACAAGGCCGATCACGAAAAAGACCGCCACGAAAACCACTGCGATCAACGGAACGACCCCGGTCGCGGCGGCCGCCATTGCCAGGACCAGACAGGATCCGATGATCGCTTCGGTCAGAGCGATTGCGCGTTTCTTTTGCGATTTCGCCGCGACGGATTGCGCCAGAAAGAAATCGGAAATCATGCTGCCAATCATTCGCACCGAAACCAGCGCGCCCGCCACGAACATCGGCAGTTCGAATGACACGGCCAGAAACGGCAAAACCACCGATGGGCTGCCCAGAGTCCACGCAACCTGAGACACGATACTCTGCCCAGCAAGAACCGGCACGTTTCGCTTGGCCTTTTCAGCAGTCGCATCCATCGTGGATCTTTCGGTGGCGTTGTCTCGAAAATTCCGGGTTTTTCCAGCCTATGCGTTTCGAAGGGTTCAGCCAACAACTCTTCGAAACTGTCCGAAAACGAAAAAACCCGGCGGTTGAGCCGGGTTTCGCCGTCAAGATCCGCAACGGCTCAGAGCTGTGCCATCACCTCATCCGAGGCTTCGAAATTGGTCGTGACACGCTGTACGTCGTCATCGTCTTCCAGCGCATCCACCAGCTTCATCAGCTTTTGCATGTCTTCCAGACCCAGCTCGGTCGTGGTGGTCGGCTTCCAGACCAATTTGGTGGATTCCGATTCACCCAGCGCAGCTTCCAACGCGTTCGAAACGTCGTTCAGATCCGTATCCGCACACCAGATGATGTGGCCATCCTCTGAACTTTCGACATCTTCCGCGCCGGCCTCAATGGCGGCTTCGAATATGGTGTCTGCGTCACCCGCCGTTGCCGGGTAAATCACTTCGCCCTTGCGTTCAAACATGAACCCGACCGAGCCCGTCTCGCCCAGATTGCCGCCGTTCTTGGAAAAGGTCGAACGCACGGTCGACGCGGTGCGGTTGCGGTTGTCCGTCATGGTTTCAACAATCACGGCCACGCCGTTGGGGCCATAGCCCTCGTAGCGGATTTCTTCGTAATCGTCGCCTTCACCGGCGGTGGACTTTTTGATCGCGCGGTCAATCACATCCTTGGGAACCGAGTTAGACTTGGCCTCTTTCACGGCCAGACGCAAGCGCGGGTTCTTGTCGGGATCGGGGTCGCCCATCTTGGCGGCAACGGTGATCTCTTTCGACAGTTTGGAAAACAGTTTGGACCGCGCGGCGTCCTGACGCCCCTTGCGGTGCTGGATATTGGCCCATTTTGAGTGGCCTGCCATAATGCGTCCTCGTCATCGTGATTGCGTGTTCGGCGCTCATATAGACGTTTGCAGGGGGCAGGATCAAGAGAGCGGCTTGCGACGGCTTCACCGGCTAGTATGGTGACGACATGACGACAGACCAGATCATTCTTTTTGCGCTTTTCATCACCGTCTTCGGAATGCTGCTGTGGGGCCGGTTTCGATACGACCTTGTGGCCTTTGCCGCGCTGATGATCGGCGTCGTGCTGGGCGTCGTGCCCGTGGATGGCGCCTTTGCCGGGTTCGGCCATCCCGCAACCATCATCGTGGCGCTGGTTTTGGTGGTTTCTGCCGGTTTGGTCCGATCAGGCGCAGTGTTCCTGATCACCCGCACGCTGGTTGATGCCTCGCGGGGCTTGGGTGCGCATATCGCCCTTATGGGTGGGATCGGCGCGGTTCTGTCGGCCTTCATGAACAACGTGGCGGCGCTGGCGCTGCTGATGCCCGTGGACATCCAGACCGCACGCAAGGCCGGACGATCGGTGGGCCTGTCGCTGATGCCGCTGAGCTTTGCCACCATTCTCGGCGGGATGGCGACGCTGATCGGGACCCCCCCGAACATCATCATAGCGTCGATCCGGGCCGAAACACTGGGCGAGCCGTTTCACATGTTCGATTTTGCCCCGGTCGGTGGGCTGGCCGCGATCGCCGGTCTTGCCTTTGTCGCACTGGTAGGCTGGCGTCTGATCCCCGATCGCGGACCGCAGGCCGAGACATCGGAAACCTTGGCCGAATACATCGCCGAGCTGACCGTTCCCCCAGAATCCGCCCATATCGGCAAACGGGTCAGTGAACTTTTTGAGTTGGCCGAGAAATCGGATGTGGCCATCATCGGTTTAATCCGGGATGGCAAGCGTCGCTATGGCCGGTCGGCGCACGCCGTTTTGCAGGAAGGTGACGCGCTGGTTCTGGAAGCCCGACCCGAGGCGCTGGACGAGTTTCGCGCAGCGCTCAATCTCGACTTCTCGGACACGCGCCGGCAGGAATTGCTGACGGCCGAGGGTGACGGGTTGGAAGTGATTGAAGTCGTCGTGCCGGAAAGCGCGCGCATCACAGGCCGCACCGCACAAGGGCTTGGGCTGGCCTGGCGGCAAAGCACCGTTCTGATGGGCATCTCACGCCAGGGGCGCAGGATCACTGAACAGGTCCGCAAGACCGAGGTGGAACCGGGCGATATCCTGCTGCTGCTCTGCCCCCGCGACCGCGCTGCGGATGTCACGGAATGGCTGGGTTGCCTGCCCCTTGCCGGACGCGGGCTGAACGTTACTGCAAATGACAAGGCATGGCTGGCCATCGGTCTGTTTGCCGCCGCTGTTTTGGCCGCAAGTGTTGGGTTGATCTACCTTCCCATTGCTTTGGGGCTGGTCGTGATTGCTTATGTGCTGACCAAGATCATGCCGATCACCGACATTTACAATCACATCGAATGGCCGGTGGTCGTACTGCTGGGGTCTATGATCCCCCTGGGCAGTGCCTTGGAGACCTCGGGCGGCACCGAACTGATCGCAAACGCCCTGATTCAACTGACCGATGGTCTGCCCGCCTGGGCCATTCTGACCGTATTGATGGTTGTCACGATGACTTTGTCGGACGTGTTGAACAACACTGCCACTGCTATTGTCGCCGCGCCTGTCGGGATACAAATGGCACGCACGCTCGAGGTGTCACCCGACCCGTTCCTGATGACCGTGGCCGTTGCGGCTTCGGCTGCGTTCCTTACCCCCATCGGGCACAAGAACAACACGCTGGTTCTAGGGCCCGGCGGCTATCGGTTCGGAGATTACTGGCGCATGGGATTGCCGCTGGAAGTGCTGATCATAGCCGTTTCTGTTCCCGCCATTCTTGTATTCTGGCCGCTGTGACGGGTAAAGGCTGCGTATGAAACCGTTTTTGATCCTGCAACTGCGCCCCGAAACAGATGCGTCCGATGCCGAATATGCCTCGATCCTGAACCGGAGCGGGTTGTCTCCTGAACAGACGCATCGCATCCGTTTGGATTGCGACGACCTGCCAGAAGGGTTGGATGTCACGGACTATGCCGGTGTCATCGTAGGCGGCGGACCGGGATGCGTCAGTGACGACCCGGCGACCAAATCCCCGCTGGATGCCCGGATCGAGGCTGCGATCATGGGGTTGATGCCGCAGATCATCGCGCAAGATCACCCGTTCATGGGCTGCTGCTATGGCCTTGGCATTCTGGCGGCGTATCTGGGCGGCGACGTCAGCAAGGCCCGGTATGGCGAACCCGTTGGGTCATCCACGTGCCATTTGACCCCGGAAGGGCAGCGGGATCCGTTGACCGCCGGGTTGGAACCCACCTTCGACGCTTTCGTTGGCCACAAGGAAGCGGTTCAGGCTCTGCCGAAAGGATGCGTTCACCTTGTCGCGTCAGACCCCTGCCCGTTCCAGATGATCCGTTGGGCGCAGAACGTATACGCCACGCAGTTCCACCCCGAAGCAGACGCCAGGGATTTTGAACAGCGCATCAATATCTACAAGAACCACGGCTATTTCCCGCCTGAAGACGCGCAAAAACTAATCGACCACTGCCATTCGGCCGATGTCACGCAGCCGGGCGAGATCCTGCGCCGGTTCGTCCGACGATACGAATGACCCAACGGCGCGGTTGCCTGCGCCTTGCCCCCTCGCATAGGCTGATCTGACGCAACTTTGGGAGGAGTTGTCCTTGGATTTGCTTTTGAATGTCGGCTTGCCGGTGTCGCTTGCCATTATCATGTTGTCTCTTGGCATCGGGCTGGAGGTGGCAGACTTCCGTCGTGTCCTGAGCCGGCGACGCGCCTTTGCCATCGGGGCGGCAAGCCAGATTGTTCTCTTGCCAGTCGCGGCCTTCGTGACGGTCACAATCTTTGCATTGCCCCCCGAGATCGCGGTTGGTTTCATGCTGCTCAGTTTTTGCCCGGGCGGCGTAACCAGCAACATCCTCTCCAAGCTCGCCAAAGCCGATGTCGCACTTTCGGTCAGCCTGACCGCCGTGATCAGCCTTTTGTCGATGGTGACCGTGCCAATACTGGCCGCGTGGTCGATCGCGCATTTCATGGGCGACGAAGCCCCCGAGGTTTCGATCACCGGGCTGGCTGTTGCATTGTTTCTGATAACAACGCTTCCCGTGGGCATCGGGGTCGGAGTTCGCAACTTTGCAACAGGGTTTGCAAACCGCGTAGAGCCGGGATTGTCGACGCTCGCGACCGTTTTGTTCGTGCTGATCGTTGCCGCGGCACTGGCCGGGAACTGGCAATTGTTCGTCGACAATCTTGGCATCATGGGCGCAGGCTTGATTTCTTTGAATATCGCCCTGCTGTTCATCGGGTTGGGACTGGCGCGGATATCAAACCTGTCCTGGAATGAGTGCAAGACGATCTCGATCGAAACCGGAATTCAAAACTCCACGCTGGGCATTACACTGGCGGCGCTGATCACGAATACCGAAAGCGGGTTCAGCCCGCTGGCCCTGCCCTCGGCGGTTTATGGCATTACGATGTACGCCGTGGTTCTGCCGTTTCTTGTCTGGTTCCGCAGGCGCTGAAAGGACCGTTATGACAAACAACACTGCTGATGCGATCGTAATCGGTGCTGGTCTGGCCGGATTGGCCGCCGCAGCCGAACTGGGCGACCGAGGCAAAAAGGTAATAATACTCGATCAGGAACCAGAAGGTTTTCTGGGCGGTCAGGCCTTCTGGAGCCTGGGTGGCCTGTTCATGGTCGACACGCCTGAACAACGCCGCATGGGTATCCGCGACAGCCACGATCTGGCGTTGCGCGACTGGATGGGAAGCGCACAGTTTGACCGCGAAGAAGACACCTGGCCCCGCAAATGGGCCGAGGCCTATATCGAGTTCGCCGCCGGTGAAATGCGACCCTGGCTGCATGACATGGGCCTGCGCTGGTTTCCGGTCGTGGGCTGGGCTGAACGTGGCGGGTCTTATGCAAACGGGCATGGCAATTCCGTCCCGCGCTTTCACATCACCTGGGGCACCGGACCCGGCGTGCTGGAGCACTTCATCCGCCGGGTCCGCGCCCATGTCAGCGCCGGTCTGATCCAGCTGAAGTTCCGCCATCAGGTCAGCCATATCATCATGCAGAACGGCGAGGCCAAGGGCGTCTCGGGCGAGGTTCTGGCCGATGACGCGGCCCCGCGCGGCGCCAAGACCAACCGTGACGAGGTGGGCGAGTTCGAGGTCTATGCACCGTCGGTCGTCGTCACCTCGGGCGGGATTGGTGGCAATTTCGAAATGGTGCGCCAGAATTGGCCCCGCGACCGCCTGGGCGAACCGCCCAAGGACATGGTGGCGGGTGTGCCCTTCCATGTGGATGGTCGGATGATCGCCATCAGCGAAAAGGCCGGTGGCCATGTCATCAACGGCGACCGCATGTGGCATTACACCGAAGGCGTGCGCAACTGGGATCCGATCTGGCCCGACCATGGCATTCGCATCCTGCCCGGCCCCAGCTCGATGTGGTTCGACGCGCGCGGAAACCGGTTGCAGCCCCCCTGCCTGCCCGGGTTCGACACGCTGGGCACCCTGCGCGAAATCCTGAACACCGGCTATGAATACAGTTGGTTCGTCCTGACACAGAAGGTCATCAAGAAGGAATTCGCCCTGTCCGGGTCTGAACAGAACCCCGATTTCACGTCAGGCAGCTGGAAGGAAGTGATCCGGCAGCGCATCCTGTCGGGGTCGAAAGCCACCGGACCGGTCGAGGCGTTCAAGGAAAAGGGCGAGGATTTCGTCGTCGCCAACACGTTGACCGAACTGGTGAGCGGCATGAACCATCTGGGCGGGGGTCTGATCGACGAGGCGCATCTGCGCGCCCAGATCGAAGCACGGGATTCACAGGTGGACAATCCGTTCTCAAAAGATGCGCAGATGATGGCGATCCTGGCGGCGCGCAACTATCGCGGCGACAAGCTGATCCGCACCGCCAAACCGCACAAGTTCCTGGACCCCAGGAATGGCCCGCTGATCGCGGTCAAGCTGCACGTGCTGACCCGCAAGACACTGGGCGGTTTGCAGACCAATCTGGACAGTCAGATGATTGGCACCGATGGTCAGGTTGTGCCGGGCCTGTTCGCGGCCGGCGAAGTCGCCGGGTTCGGTGGCGGTGGTTATCACGGTTACAACGCGCTTGAGGGAACTTTCCTGGGCGGCTGCATCTTTTCGGGTCGCAACGCCGGACGATCGAGGGCCATCGCGTGACAGCCCTGCCCTATTACTTGCGCATCATTTTGATCACCGGCTCACCCTGAGCATCCAGCAAGGCCAGCGCGTTGCCTTGCATCGCGAAGGTCGTGACACTTTGCATCGCCTTGAGAAACTGCCGCTCGACCTCATTCAGCGGGGGTGGGCAAGCCATGAGCGTTGCAGCCATATTGTCCGGGAACGCAATCCGATTGTCAGAAATCTCGGCCTGGCCACTGAACCGGTTGCAACCGCCGCTGCCTGAAAATGCCCCGCCCTGCCCAAAAGCAAGTTCAGGACGTTTCTCTGTCTCGACAGCCGCACCATTGAGGCCCGAAGCGACCCATTCGGTGTTTTCCAGCATCGCGGCACCTTGGTGTTGCACCTGTATCATCAGCAGGTCAGCAGAATTCTCGGCCCCATGTGTCAGTACCGGATAAACGGTATCGGTGGTGAACAACAGCTTTTGCCCCTGCATGACCGAAGCACGCACGGCGTATCTGCGCCCGTCCTGAATCAATGCGTCATCATAGGTCAGTTCGAACTGCGCCGGCACACCGGTCAAGGCGTATCTCTTCGCGGCAAGCGTTTCGGCCGGCGCATCCGCCAATGAGATATCCTGAAGCTCGACGAACAAGGTCGTGTCAGGCGGAAGCGCAATACGCTCTCGGTAGGTTGCAGTTCCTTCGACGGTTCCGGCAAGCGATGCGCCGCTCAAAACGGTGGCGAAAGCAACCGCAGGAAACATGGTGCGGCCGAATGTCAGCATGGCAGTACCCCTTAAAGTAATATTTCTACAAAAGATTGCTGTTCATCCGACATTTACAAGTACGCCGCGGATAAAGCGGCAATTCTGTGCCAATGTCATAACGGCCAGATCAACGGGATCAGCAGAGACGCCAACAATCCGACCGTCAGGTTCAGCGGCACACCGACCTTCATGAAGTCGGTGAACCTGTAGCCCCCGGGGCCATAGACCATCATGTTCGTCTGGTATCCGATCGGAGTAGCAAAAGATGCCGAAGCCGCCACCATGACCGCGACGACCAGTGGGCGCGGATCTATTCCGACCGCCTGAGCCAGACCGATGGCGATCGGGGTGACCACAACCGCCACGGCGTTGTTGGAAACCAGTTCGGTCAGCACCGAGGTCAGCAGGTAAATCGCCCAGATAATGAGGAATGGCGGCAAGACACTGAGCCCCGGCGCAACGGCCTCGACGATCAGAGAAACCGCGCCCGAGCTGTCCAGCGCGGCCCCTATGCCCAGCATCGCGAAGATCAATGCCAACAGGCGACCTTCCACAAAAGAAAATGCCTCATCCGCATCGATACAGCGGGTCAGCAGAACCACGGCGCAGGCCACAATCGACAACAACAGGATGGGCGCAATGCCCAGCGCGGCAAGGGCAACAATCCCTACAAGAGCCCCAATCGCAATCGGTGCATGGCTTCGACGGAAGGCACGAGCCGACGGCTGGGTGACGTCCACCATGTCCATTTCCGCCGCCAGCCGCTGGATATCCGCCGGGGCACCTTCCAAAAGCAGCGTATCCCCAACCCTAACCACCAAGTCATCCAGTTGACGGCCGATATTCTGGTTGCGACGGTGCACCGCCAGCACGTAAACGCCATAACGACGCCGAAGCCGCATCATTCCAAGGGTCCGCCCCACCATCCGGCAACCGGGCGTGATCAGCACCTCAACCGTCTTGGTTTCAACGGCAGACACCTGGTCCACGCGCTTGAGTTCCTTGTTGCTTTGCAAGCTCAACAACTCGGTCATCTCGGTTCGCAACACGACACGGTCGCCGACCCGCAGTTCGACGCCCTTGAGGTTTCGCCGCAGGGATTCATCCCCTCGGAGAACATCGATCAAGCGTACACCCGGCCGCTTGAACAGTTGAACTCCTGTCACTTCGCGCCCGATCAGGTTGCTGTCCGGCGGAATGACGGCCTCGGTAAAGAACTTCATCTTGGACCGATCACTGAGCAGCGACGCCATGCTGTCCCGCTCGGGCAACAGTTTGGGCGCGATGAACCGCAAATAGATCATGCCGTAGATCACCAGCGCGATCCCCAGCGGCGTGACTTCGAAAATCGTAAAGGGTTTCATCCCCTGCGCGCGGGCCACACCATCGACCAGCAGGTTGGTAGACGTGCCGATCAATGTCAGCGTGCCGCCCAGAATAGCCGCATAACTCAGCGGAATCAGCAATTTGGACGCGGGAACATTCAGGGTGCGGGCGATTTGCACAAAGACCGGTATCATCACCACGACCACTGGCGTATTCGAAACCACCGCCGAGGCCAGCACGACAAACCCCATGAGCAATGCGATGGCGATACGCGGATTCACCTGAGCCTGCTTTTGCGCGGTCGAGGTGAACGAATCCAGGGCTCCGGTCCGCACCAAAGCACCCATGATGATGAACATCGCGGCAATCGTCCAGGGTGCCGGGTTGGACAGAACTGCAAGCGCGTTTTGATAGGGCAGAATGCCGGTTACAAGCATCAGTGAGACACCGCCAATGGCCACGACCTCGGTCGGATAAACCTCGCGCAGGAACATGATGAACATGCCCGCAACGATGACCAGCGCCAGAACCGCGCTTCCTGTGTCTGTCAGTGAAAGGAAATTCATTCGTGGTATTCTGTCCGAACCCGGGCCCAAGCGCCTGATGACATGCAGTTTCACGCATTGCGCCCGACAGAGCAAGCCTGACGATGATTACTCGGGCCCGGCTTGTTCCAGACGCCCTGCGACGCGCACCATACGCACGGTTTTGGCCTGTCCGTCACGATCGTCGGTTTCCACGAACACGCCGCTCAGTGTGGCTTCGCCGTTTGCTGGGGTAAAGCGCGCCTTGGGCATGCCGGTGATGAACCGTCGCATGGGCTCCTGCTTGTCCATGCCGATGACCGAATCGTAATCTCCGCACATGCCGGCATCGGTCAAATAAGCGGTGCCACCCGGCAGAATCTGGGAATCAGCCGTCGGGACATGGGTATGCGTTCCCACCACAAGGCTTGCACGTTTGTCGCAGTAGTGCCCCATCGCCATCTTCTCGGACGTCGCCTCGCAATGCATGTCCACGATGATCGCCTGCGCCTGTCCGCCTCTGGGATGGGATTTCAGGATCGGTTCGATAGCCGAGAACGGATCGTCGAACGGGCGTTTCATAAAGACCTGACCCAGCACCTGAACCACCAGAACCTTGCGCCCCCCCGGGGCCGTGAACAGCCGATGACCCCGCCCCGGCGCGCCCTTGGCGAAGTTCACGGGTCGTACGATGCGCTGTTCCTTCTCGATGAATTGCAGCATGTCTTTCTGGTCGAACGCATGATCGCCCAGCGTCAGGCAATCCGCTCCGGCGTCGAGCAACAGCCTGGCGTGATCTCCGCTCAGCCCCATGCCGTTCGACGCGTTTTCGCCATTGACCACGACAAAATCCAGCCGCCATTCGTCGCGCAGGCGCGGCAAATGCTGCTGAACGGCCGCGCGGCCCGCGCGCCCCATGACATCACCAAGAAACAGAATCCTCATGATCCGGGTCGTAGGGGCTGTACTGGGCAATAACAAGGCGGAAGCGTGAAATTAACGGCAGACTTGGGGGTTGAAATCAAATTCTGCCGTGGCAATGTTTCGATACGTCTCTTGAATACAGAAGGAATTCTGCGTGAAGTCGTCAATTGTTCTGACCGGCTGCCTTTTGGCTGCAACTGCTGCCGCTGCCGAAGGCACCAAGACATCCATGCCCAACCCCGCCGCGACCTTTTGCATTGAAAACGACGGGACCTACCAGCTTCGTAAAAACGAAGACGGCAGTGTCTATGGCGTCTGCATCCTGAAGGACGGCACCGAGGTGGATGCCTGGGACTATTTGCGCAGCCATTTCGAACAGTAGCAGCTAGAAGGTCAGCACGCGGCTTTCCGTGACAACCATGTCCAGCGGTTGGTCGGTTGGCTCGAGCGGCAGGTCCGCAGCCTCTTGCGCATCAAAAGCAAACCCGATGGCAAGCGTCGGGCGTTTGGCGCGCAAGCCTTCCAGCGTTCGGTCATAAAACCCGCCGCCATACCCCAGGCGGCCACCATTTGCGTCGAAGGCGACCAGTGGAACGATCAGAATTTCGGGGTCGAAATAGTCATCCACCTGGGGCACTTTTGCACCGAACGGGCCATCCTTGAGCACACCGTCCGGCGTCCAGCGAGAGAACTTCAGCGGCTGACCGGCTGCCTGGATGACAGGCACACCCACCGGGCCATAAGCCGATGCTTCGGCCATCGCGGGCACCGGGTCGATCTCGGTCCGGATCGGCATGTATCCTGACAGGGGCACGCCGCGATGTCCTGCCAGAACCTCGGACAAGCGCCCGGCTGCACCCGGCAGGCGGGCATCAAACGCGGCCTTGCGGCGGGCAAAGGCCGCTTTGCGCGCTGCGGCTTTGATTTCAGTCAGATCGGTCACAGTAGCACCACGCTGGCAAGCCCAAGAAATATGAAGAAACCCATGACATCCGTCGTGGTTGTCACAAAGGTTCCCGATGCCAGCGCAGGGTCGATGCCCAAGCGGTCCAGCAAGACAGGTACTACCGTACCTGCGAACCCGGCGATGATCATATTCACGACCAAGGCCGCCCCGATCACGACACCCAGCAGCGGGGAATCGAACCACAGCATCCCCACGGTCCCCAACACGATGGCAAAACAGAGCCCGTTCAACATCCCCACCAGCAGTTCCCGCCTGATAACACGCATCACGTTTGAATTTGTCAGGTCGCGCGTCGCCAGCGCACGCACCGCCACGGTGAGCGATTGTGTTCCCGCATTGCCCCCCATTGACGCAACGATCGGCATCAGGATGGCCAGCGCGACCAGTTGATCAATCGCCGCCTCGAATTGCGAAATCACCAAAGAAGCACAGATCGCCGTGCACAGGTTCACAGCCAACCAGGGCAACCTTCGCCGGCTGGTTGCCGCCACACTGTCGGACAACGAGCTTTCGTCGCCTACGCCGGCAAGACGCAGGATGTCCTCTTCGTGTTCTTCATCCAGAACGACCATCGCGTCGTCAATGGTGATGACACCGACCAAACGGCCATCCGCATCCACCACCGGGGCCGAGATCAGGTGATACTGGTTGAAGGCATAAGCCACGTCTTCCTCATCCTGATCGACGGGGATGATGTGAAACTCTTCTTCTGCCAGATCAATCAGCGGCACTTCACGCCGCGCCGCCATAAGCTTGCCCAACGTCACCTGAGCAACCGGTTTCAGGCGCGGATCGACCAGAACGACGTGATAGAACTGTTCGGGCAAATCATCATTGGCGCGCATGAAGTCGATGGCTTGCCCAACGCTCCAATGTTCGGGCGCCATGACGACTTCCCGCTGCATGAGACGACCGGCCGAGTTCTCGGGGTAGGACAGTGCCTGCTCGGCTGCGATCCTTTCGGAATCCTCCAATGCGTCCAGAATGGTTTCCTGCTGCGGTTCCTCAAGGTCTTCCAGCAGGTCAACGACATCGTCGCTTTCCATCTCGCGCACGGCTTCGGCCAGAACATCCGGGTTCAGAACCGAGATCACCTCTTCACGAACCGATTCATCCAGTTCAGACAGGATGTCGCCGTCGAACTCTTTGTCGTACAGGCGGATCAGGCGCGCCCGGTCAAACGGATTGATCTGTTCAAGAAGGTCTGCAATGTCGGCCGAGTGCAGCGGCTCCATCAACTCAACCAGCTTGTCGCGGTCGTCTATATCCACCGCGTACAGGATCGCCGCAACTGCCTTGGGGTCCAACGCATAGGCGTCTTCATCCCGGGGCTGATCGTGTCCGGCTTCGTCTTTGCCCGTCGTCATGCTCTGCCCCTTTTTTACGATTTGCTCCTAAATAGAAGAAGCAGCTACCGGAAAACAATGACAATGCGCCGATTTACCCACTTCTTTCGTCCGCCTATGCTGGTGTGCGGTTCCAAACAGGTGGAGAACAGGGAAAATGGCGCAAAAGACGCTTTTGAAAGGGCGTGTTCTGAGTTTCACAGGATCACCCTTCGACGGAGAGCCGACCGAGGCGACCCGGCTGGACGAAGCGGTCGTGATCGAACACGGGCGAATTGCAGAGGTCGGCACCGCCGATGCGCTGAAAAAAGCCCATCCTGACGCAGTCACGAAGGATCACGGAACGCGCCTGATCACGGCTGGGTTCGTCGATCCGCATGTGCATTATCCACAGACAGCGATGATTGCCAGTTGGGGCAAACGGCTGATCGACTGGCTGAACACCTACACCTTCCCGGAAGAGATGAAGTTCGGCGATTTCGACTATGCGACCGAGATCGCCAACCGGTATCTGGACCTGACGACCGCCCACGGCACCACGACCATGTGCAGTTTTTGCACGATTCACCCTGAAAGCGTGGATGCCTTTTTCACCGCGGCGCAACAGCGTGGGCAGCGTGTCGTCGCCGGCAAGACCTGCATGGACCGGAACGCGCCCGAAGGGCTGCGCGACACTGCGCAGACGGCTTACGACCAATCCGCCGCCCTGCTGGAAAAATGGCATCGCGTCGACCGCTTGTCCTATGCGATCACGCCGCGCTTTTCACCGACTTCAACCCCGGAACAGCTCGAGGCCATGGGCGCGCTTTGGGCCGAGCATCCCCATTGTCTCATGCAAACCCACCTGAGCGAGCAAACGGATGAAATCGAATGGGTTCGATCCCTGTTCCCTGAAGCAAGGGATTATCTGGATACCTACGAGAAATTCGGCCTGTTGGGCCAGAACGGCCTGTATGGCCATGTCATCCATCTGGAAGACCGGGAACGGGATCGGCTGCGCGAGGTCGATGCCTCTTTGATCCATTGCCCCACGTCGAACACCTTCATCGGATCGGGATTGTTTGACATGAACGGGCTGATCCATGATGGCCACCGGATCGGTCTGGCCACGGATACCGGCGGCGGGTCCAGCTTTTCGATGCTGCGCACCATGGCCGCCGCCTATGAGATCGGCCAATTGCGCGGCCGCCCCCTGCATCCGGCGCAATTGCTGTGGTTGGGCACGGTCGGATCCGCCCGGAGCCTGCGCATGGACGACTGCATCGGCAACATCGCTCAGGGGATGGAGGCGGATCTGGTCGTGATCGACCTCGCCTCGACCCCCGCCATCGCCCAGCGCGAGGCCCATGCAGAAGACGTTTGGGAAGCGATCTTCCCAACCATCATGATGGGTGATGATCGCGCCGTGGCAGAGGTCTGGATCGGCGGACAGCAGGCGGCTTAGGCCTGCAACGCCCGGGCAAGCGTGTTCTGGCGTTCGATCACGCGGGGCAGATCGATGGTCGTTATGTGCCCGTCACGCACGATCTGGCGGCCTTCGACGAACAGGTGTTTCACAGACATCGGCCCCGCCAGAAGCAGCGCCGCCGGATCCCAACTGCCCGCGCTTTCGATGCCGCGGGTATCCCACACCGCAATATCGGCACGTTTTCCGGGCATCAGCCGTCCACAATCGGGACGTCCCAACACATCCGCGCCGCCGCGCGTCGCGATCTCAAGCGCTTCGCGGGCCGACATGGCATCTGCACCATTGGCGACCCGTTGCAGCAACATCGCCTGGCGCGCCTCAAGCATGAGGTTGCCATTGTCATTGCTGGCCGATCCATCGGCACCGAGGCCGACCTTGACGCCCGCATCGCGCATCGCCCGCACCGGTGCGATACCCGATCCGAGGCGGCAATTTGAACAGGGGCAATGGGCCACGCCTGTTTCCGAGCGCGAGAACAGATCAATCTCGGCCCCGTCCAGCTTGACGCAATGGGCGTGCCAGACATCCGGGCCGGTCCAGCCCAATTCCTCGGCATATTGCCCCGGGCGGCAGCCGAATTGCGCCTGCGAATAGGCGATATCCTCGTCATTCTCGGCCAGATGGGTATGCAGCATCACGCCCTTGTCCCGCGCCAGCAACGCCGCATCGCGCATCAGATCCCGGCTGACGGAAAACGGTGAACACGGGGCAAGGCCGACGCGGCACATGGCCCCCTCTGATGGGTCGTGAAACGCATCCACGACACGTACCATGTCGTCCAGAATAGCGGCCTCGTTTTCCACCAGATGATCCGGTGGCAGGCCCCCGTCGCTCTCGCCGATGCTCATCGCGCCGCGTGTCGGATGAAACCGCATCCCCAGCTCGGACGCGGCCGCGATCGTATCTTCAAGCCGCGCGCCGTTGGGATAGAGGTAAAGGTGATCGGAACTGAGCGTGCACCCCGACAGCGCCAGTTCGGCCAAACCGATCTGGGCCGAGGTGAACATTTCCTCCGGCCCGAAACGCGACCAGATGGGATAGAGCGTTTGCAGCCACCCAAACAGCAACGCATCCTGCCCGCCCGGCACCGCCCGTGTCAGGGTTTGATAAAGATGGTGGTGGGTATTCACCAGACCAGGCGTCACCAGACAGCCCGAAACATCATGCACCTCGCCCTGTGTTACCAGTCGCTGCCCGATCCGGGCGATCTGCCCGTCGCGAACCAAAATATCGGCCTTGGACAATTCCTGTCGGGACTCGTCCATCGTCAGGATCAGATCAGCATTCTTGAGTAGGATTTCCGTCATATCGCGCTCCTGCATCTGCCCGTCTCATGCAAGAAGTGCGTCGGCCGGTGGAAAACGGGCGCAAGAACCGGCCATCACCGGTTTAGTTGCCTTTGATGCGCCGGGCAACAGAATTCAGAAGTGGCGGAGTATCTCAAGCGCTGCGGCGTGAAGGTCAGCGTTTGCCGCAGCCAGCGCCCGGCCGCCTTGATGTGCCGGGCCGCCCTGCCAATCGGTCACGATACCGCCGGCCGCCTGAATAACTGCAATCGGCGCTTGGATATCATAGGAGTTCAAGCCCGCCTCGATCACCAAATCCGCCTGCCCGGCAGCCAGAAGCGCATAGGCATAGCAATCCATTCCATAGCGCGTCAGCTGCACCTGCTCGGACACCGCCTGAAACCCTGCGCGGTCCTTCGGGGTTCCAACTTCGGGGAACGTGGTAAACAAGGTCGCCTGATCCAGCGCCCTGGTATCGCGCGTTTGCATTCTTCTGGTGCCCTGCGGACCGGTCATGTGAGCACCGGAAGACGATCCGACAAAGCGCTCTCCGATATACGGCTGATCGATTACCCCCATAAAAGGCCCGTCCTGATCACTCAGCGCAATCAGAACACCCCAGGTTGGCGTGCCGCTGATAAACCCACGGGTCCCATCGATGGGATCCAGTACCCAGGTGCGGCCACTGGTGCCCGTATGCGCGCCGAACTCTTCGCCCAGCACACCGTCATCCGGGCGCCGCCGCGCCAGAACGTCCCGCATCGCCTGTTCAGCGGCACGATCAGCCACTGTCACCGGGTCGAACCCATCGGCCAGCTTGTTCGTGGTTTCAAGATTTGTTTGACGAAAAAAGGGGAGTATGGCCTCACGCGCAGCTTCGGCCATTTCTTCGGCAATTTCGATATCGCTCTGTGTCGTCAGTTGCATGACCCTGAGGTGCGAGCAATCCGCGACAAAGTCAAGTCAGTCAGGCAACGTCGCTGAGAACCCGCGCCAGCTCGAAAAGGCGGCGACGCTGGTTTTCCGGAATCGCATAGTAAGAGCGCACCAGATCCAAAGCCTCTTTGTCACCCATCAAGTCGGCAGGGACGGATTTCTTGTCCGCATCGCCTTTCTGGGCTTCTTCCAGACCTTCGAAGAAAAAGCTGACCGGAACATCCAGCGCCTCGGCGATGTCCCACAAGCGGGATGCGCTGATTCGGTTGGCACCGGTCTCATATTTCTGGATTTGCTGAAACTTGATACCAACTTGCTGCGCCAACTGCTGCTGGGTCATCCCAATCAGCCAGCGGCGATGCCGAACGCGCTTGCCCACATGGACATCGACGTGATGAGTCATTGGTATTCTCCTATACTACACAAACATCTGCACGGGATTTTGCGACGTCCGATATCGCAGTTTTAGAGAGCTCCCCTTAACCGCTCCCTAATACGGACTGTACCGCCCCCCGTTTACAGCACTGATTGTTTATAATGCCGGTTTTGAGATTTTTTTCAAGCTGGTTGAGTCGAATGCCCCTGACAGGGATTTGTGGTTGTATTACCCACAGCCTTTACAGAACCGTATTCCTGCAACTGAATCCTCCTTCAAAATCGGGGGCCTTTTGCACCCGCGCAGCAAACGGATTGACTTTTCTGACGGCACACGCGCCTATGTCGGAAACTCTTGAGGAACAATATGCGGGCCTATTGCATTCCATCCGACGGGGCGTCTGCCCAGCTTTGTGACGTGAAAATACCCGAGCCGGGCGAAGGCCAGGTGCGGGTCGCGATAAAAGCTTGCGGCCTGAATTTCGCCGATCTGCTGATGCAGACGGGGGCGTATCAGGACACGCCACCTGCCCCATTCACTCTGGGCATGGAGATCGCCGGTATCGTGGAGACAGTCGGGCCCGGCGTTTCAACACTCAGCCCAGGCGACCGGATCGCAGTCTATTCCGGTCAGGGTGGGTTGGCCGAGTACGGTGTATTCGACGCGGATCGTGCGATCGTGCTGCCGGACGACACCGGATTCGAAGACGCCGCCGCCATCCAGATCGCTTATGCCACCAGTCACATGGCCCTTGATCACAGGGCACGCCTGCAACCCGGTGAAACCCTTCTGGTTACCGGCGCAGCGGGAGGCGTCGGCCTGACTGCCGTCGAAATCGGCAAGCTTATGGGCGCCACGGTCATCGCGCAGGCGCGCGGCGAGAACAAGCTTGCCGTTGCCCGTGCCGCTGGTGCCGATCATCTGATCGATGCTTCCGAAGACCTGCGCGAGCGGGTCAAATCGCTGGGTGGCGCGGATGTCGTCTATGACGTCATCGGCGGGGATGTGTTCAAGGCCGCGTTCAGGGCCACCAATCCCGAAGGGCGTTTGCTGCCCATCGGCTTCGCCGGGGGCGACATCCCGCAGATTCCGGCCAATCATCTGCTGGTCAAAAACCTGACCGTGATCGGGGTGTATATCGGCGGCTATCTGAAATTCCGACCCGAAGCTGTGCGCAACAGTTTCGACACCCTGTTCAAGTGGCATTCAGAGGGCAGGATAAAACCGCACATCAGTCACGTCCTGCCACTTGAAGATGTCGCGCATGCAATGCAGTTGCTGAAAGAGCGAAAATCCACGGGCAAGATCGTGATCACGCCCTGATCGTGATCATCCAACCACGGCCCGCAACTGGGTACCGCCCAGCAATCTGAAGTTCTGTCGCACCAAATGTGCCAGAGCTTCGACAACCGCATCCCGGCCCTGCT